>NZ_JASGDA010000048.1:0-34880 GCF_047607405.1 Acidovorax sp.
CGGGCCGCCATCGCGGCGGCCTTGGAGCGGGCCCGCCAGCGCCGCGCGCCGCCCTGAACCGCGCCAGGCCGACGCGGGCTGGCCCGATAATGGCGCCCCATGAATCCCCTGCTCTCCCACCTGCAGCCCTACCCTTTCGAGCGGCTGCGACAGCTCTTCGCCGGGGTCACGCCCCCCGCCAACCTCAGCCCCATCAGCCTGGGCATGGGCGAGCCCCGCCACCCCACGCCGCAGTTCATCAAGGACGCCCTCTGCGCCAGCCTGGGCGGCCTGGCCAGCTACCCGGCCACCGCGGGCGAGCCCCGGCTGCGCGAAGCCTTCGCCGGCTGGCTCGGCAGGCGCTACGGGCTGGCCGTGGACCCGGGCACGCAGGTGCTGCCCGTCAACGGCTCGCGCGAGGCGCTGTTCGCGTTCGCGCAGACGGTCATCGACCCATCCCGGGGGCAGCCAATAGTGGTCTGCCCCAACCCGTTCTACCAAATCTACGAAGGCGCGGCGCTGCTCGCGGGCGCCCAGCCCTGGTACGCGCCCAGCGACCCGGCACGCAACTTCGCGGTGGACTGGGACGCCGTGCCCGCCGAGGTGTGGCAGCGCACGCAACTGCTGTTCGTGTGCTCGCCCGGCAACCCCACGGGCGCGGTCATGCCGCTGGCGGAATGGCAGAAGCTGTTCGAGCTGAGCGACCGCCACGGCTTCGTCATCGCGTCCGACGAGTGCTACAGCGAAATTTACTTCCAGGGCGGGCCGCCCCTGGGCGGCCTGCAGGCCGCGCAGCAGCTGGGCCGCCATGACTTCAAGAACCTGGTCATGTTCACCAGCCTGTCCAAACGCAGCAACGTGCCGGGCCTGCGCAGCGGCTTCGTGGCGGGCGACGCGGCGCTGATCAAGTCCTTTTTGCTCTACCGCACCTACCACGGCAGCGCCATGAGCCCCGTGGTGCAGGCCGCCAGCATCGCGGCCTGGGGCGACGAGCAGCACGTGACGGACAACCGCACGCTGTACCGCAAGAAGTTCGCCCAGGTCACGCCGCTGCTCGCGGGCGTGATGGACGTGGCCCTGCCGGATGCGGGCTTCTACCTGTGGGCCAAGGTGCCGGACGCCCTGGGGCTGACCGACGCCGAGTTCGCCCGCGCCCTGCTGGCTCAATACAATGTCACGGTGCTGCCGGGCAGCTACCTGGCCCGCGAGGCGCAAGGCAGCAACCCCGGCGCCCAGCGCGTGCGCATGGCCCTGGTGGCCGAGGCCGAGGAATGCGTGGAAGCCGCGCTGCGCATCGTGCAATTCATCCAGAAATCCCGTACCGCCTGAACCCAACCAACATGACCCAACAACTGCAGACCCTCATCGACAACGCCTGGGACAACCGCGCCAGCCTCTCCCCGTCCGCCGCGCCCAAGGAAATCCTGGACGCCGTCGAGCACGTGATCGCCGAGCTGAACACCGGCAAGCTGCGCGTCGCCACCCGCGAGGGCGTGGGCCAGTGGACCGTACACCAGTGGATCAAGAAGGCCGTGCTGCTGTCGTTCCGCCTGAAGGACAACGAGCTCATCCAATCGGGCGACCTGGGCTTCTACGACAAGGTGCCCACGAAGTTCGCGCACCTGTCCGCCGACGAAATGAAGGCCACCGGCGTGCGCGTGGTGCCGCCCGCCGTGGCGCGCCGCGGCAGCTACGTCGCCAAGGGCGCGATCCTGATGCCGTCCTACGTGAACATCGGCGCCTACGTCGATGAAGGCACCATGGTGGACACCTGGGCCACCGTGGGCTCGTGCGCGCAGGTGGGCAAGAACGTCCACCTGTCCGGCGGCGTGGGCCTGGGCGGCGTGCTGGAGCCGCTGCAGGCCAACCCCACCATCATCGAGGACAACTGCTTCATCGGCGCGCGCTCCGAGGTGGTCGAGGGCGTCATCGTCGAGGAGAACTCGGTGCTGGGCATGGGCGTGTACATCGGCCAGAGCACGCCCATCTTCAACCGCGACACGGGCGAGATCAGCTATGGCCGCGTGCCCGCGGGCAGCGTGGTCATCAGCGGCAACCTGCCCAAGAAGACCAAGACCGGCCAGGACTACAGCACCTACGCCGCCATCATCGTCAAGACGGTGGACGCGCAGACGCGCTCCAAGACCAGCCTGAACGACCTGCTGCGCGACTGAAGCAGCCACTACAAACCTCGGAGGGACACACCATGAGCACGATGGAACGGATTCTTCGCCTGATGGCAGAGAAAAAGGCCTCCGACGTTTACCTGTCGGCCAACGCCCCGGCGCTGATCAAGATCAACGGCGAGTGCATGCCGATCAACAACCAGATCCTGCCGCCGGACGCGCCCAAGAACCTGCTGTCCGAAATCGTCCCGCCCGACCGCGTCGAGGAGCTGGAAGAGACCGGCGAGCTGAACATGGGCGTGCCCCTGACGGGCGTGGGGCGCTTTCGCATCAGCGCCATGCGCCAGCGCGGCAGCTACGCGGTGGTGATCCGCTTCATCTCGCAGCTGATCCCCGAGTTCGACACGCTGGGCCTGCCGCCCATACTGCGCGAGCTGATCATGGAAAAGCGCGGCCTCGTGCTGATGGTGGGCGCCACGGGCTCGGGCAAGAGCACCTCGCTGGCGTCGATGATCGACAGCCGCAACGAGGTGCTGACCGGCCACATCCTCACCATCGAGGACCCGGTCGAATACCAGTTCAAGAACAAGAAATCGGTGGTCAACCAGCGCGAGATCGGCAGCGACACGCAGTCGCTGCAGGTGGCGCTGAAGAACGCGCTGCGCCAGGCGCCCGACGTGATCCTGATCGGCGAAATCCGCGACCGCGAGACCATGTCCGCCGCCATCGCCTACGCCCAGTCGGGCCACCTGGTGCTGGCCACGCTGCATGGCAACAACAGCTACCACGCGCTCAACCGCATCCTGAGCTTCTACCCCGTCGAGGTGCGCCCCACCATGCTGGGCGACCTGGCCTCGGCCCTCAGGGCCGTGGTGTCGCAGCGCCTGGTGCGCTCGCCCCAGGGCACGCGCATGCCCGCCGTGGAGGTCATGCTCAACTCCAAGCTCGTGTCCGAGCTGATCGAGCAGGGCGACTTCTCCGGCGTGCGCGAAGCCATGGAAAAGTCCATGGCCGAGGGCTCGCAGACCTTCGAGGAGGCCCTGGCCCGCCTGATCATGGACAACAAGATCGACCGCAAGGAGGGCCTGGCCTACGCCGATTCGCCCACCAACCTGATGTGGCGCCTGCAAAACGACTTCTCCCTGGCCGCCAACGCCGCCAAAGCCCAGAAGGAGGCGCGCGAAGCTGCGGACGATGCCCCTTCGTTCACCGAAATCGTGCTGGACGTGAAACCCGCCGCCTGATCCTTCTCCCGATGTCCCGCACCCTGCACCTGGCCGAACAGCTCATCGCCCGCCCTTCCATCACCCCCGAGGACGCGGGCTGCCTCGACCTGCTGGCCGAGCGCCTGGCGCCCTTGGGCTTTGCCAACGAGCGCATGGACAGCGGCCCGGCGGATTTCCGCGTCAGCAATTTATGGTCAAAACGGCCTCCAGCGCTTGCTGGACAGGCGCCAGCAGCTATCAAAACAGTAGTATTCGCGGGCCACACCGACGTGGTGCCCACCGGCCCGCTGGCGCAGTGGAGCAGCGACCCGTTCGTGCCCACGCACAAGGGCGGCAAGCTGTACGGGCGCGGTGCCAGCGACATGAAGACCTCGATCGCGGCCTTCGTCGTCGCCGTCGAGGAGTTCCTCGCCGCCACGCCCGACCCGCGCATCCAGATCGCATTCCTGCTGACCAGCGACGAGGAAGGCCCGTCCGTCGATGGCACCAAGGCCGTGGTCGAGCAGTTGAAGGCACGCGGCGAGAGGATCGACTGGTGCATCGTCGGCGAACCCACCTCGGTCGAGAAAACCGGCGACATGATCAAGAACGGACGGCGCGGCACCCTGAGCGGCAGGCTTGCCGTGCGCGGCATCCAGGGCCACATCGCCTACCCTCAGCTCGCCCGCAACCCCATCCACCAGGCCCTGCCCGCGCTGGCCGAACTGGCCGCCACCGACTGGGACCAGGGCAACGCCTTCTTCCCGCCGACGAGCTGGCAGATCAGCAACATGCACGGCGGCACCGGCGCCACCAACGTGATCCCGGGCGAGGTGGTCATCGACTTCAACTTCCGCTTCTCCACCGAATCCACGGCAGACGGCCTGCAACGGCGCGTCCACGCCGTGCTGGACCGCCACGGCCTCGAATACGACCTGCGCTGGACGCTGGGCGGCCAGCCCTTCCTGACCACGCCGGGCGAACTGGTCAGCGCCGTGCAAGCCGCCATCGCCGCCGAAACGGGCATCGCCACCGAGCTGTCCACCACGGGCGGCACCAGCGATGGCCGCTTCATCGCGCAGATCTGCCCCCAGGTCATCGAACTCGGCCCGCCCAACGCCAGCATCCACAAGATCGACGAACACGTGGCCGTGGCCGACATCGAGCCTTTGAAGAACATCTACCGCCGCACGCTCGAAAACCTCAACGCCCAGGCGGCAGCATGACCACGCTGGGAGAACTGATCGCCAGCGGCGCGCGGCGGCTGGAGCAGGCGGGCGTCTCCTTCGGGCACGGCACCACCAACGCCCACGACGAGGCCGCATGGCTGGTGCTGTGGCGCCTGGGCCTGCCGCTCGACAGCGACCTGGATTCGATACAAAATCAGCCTGTAGCCCAAGTGGAGCAAGCGCAGGTAGCTACACTTTTTGATGAACGCATCGCCACCCGCAAGCCCGCCGCCTACCTGACGCGCGAGGCTTGGCTGCAAGGCGTGCCCTTCTATGTCGATGAACGCGCCATCGTGCCGCGCAGCTTCATCGCCGAGCTGCTGGCCGACGGCAGCATCGACCACTTCCTGTCCGACCAGACCCGCTGCGTGCTCGACCTGTGTACCGGCAACGGCAGCCTGGCCGTGATGGCCGCCATGGCCTGGCCCGAGGTCGAGGTCACGGGCGCCGACATCTCCCCCGACGCCCTGACCGTGGCCCGCATCAACGTGGACAAGCACGGCCTGCGCGACCGCATCACCCTGGCGGAATCCAACGGCCTGGCCGCCCTGCCCGGCCCGTGGGACCTGATCCTGTGCAACCCGCCCTACGTCAACGCCGCCAGCATGGCCGCCCTGCCCCTGGAGTACCGCGCCGAGCCCGAACTGGCCCTGGCAGGCGGCGACGACGGCATGGACTTCATCCGCCAGTTGCTGGCCGACGCACCCGCCCGCATGAGCGAAAACGCCGTGCTGGTGCTGGAGATAGGCAACGAACGCGCTTACTTTGAAGCCGCCTTCCCCCAACTGCCGGTCTTCTGGCTCGAAACCAGCGCGGGCGAGGACCAGGTGCTGCTGGTCACTCGCCAAGCACTCGAAAGCCTTTGACCTCCCCTTTTCAGGGAAATAAACAACAAAAAACCCTTTGAAATCAATAGGTTACTGATTATAATTATGCCCAGCAGCCCAGCAGCCCAGCAGCCCAGCAGCCCAGCAGCCCAGCAGCCCAGCAGGGCATTGATGCGCTCGGATTCAGCCCTGATGCGATAGCGCAGCGTCGGGCCGAATTACTGGCGCTGATTCGCCAGACCGTCCCCGAAGTCGTCAGCGACAACCAGATCGACCTTGAGCGGCTCAAGGATGTGCTGGGGCAAGAGCGCATTGCCCCCGCCGAGCATTACGAACTGAACTGGGCAGGCAAGACCGCCGCCCGGCGCGAAATCCAGAAAACCACCAGCCACACGCTGCTGCCCGATGCGGGCAACCCGGCACAGGCGCAGCACATGCTGATCGAGGGCGAGAACCTCGAAGTGCTGCGGGTGCTGCAAAAAAGCTATTACGGCAAGGTCAAGATGATCTACATCGACCCGCCGTACAACACCGGCAACGACAGCTTCGTTTATCCCGACGACTATTCCGAGACGCTGGAGGAATACCAGCGGCGCACTGGCGAGAGGAACGAGGCGGGGTTTCTCAACAAGCAGAGTCTTTGGAAGAAGAACAGCAAGGAGAGCGGGCAGTATCACAGCGCATGGCTGTCGATGATGTATCCACGGCTGTATCTGGCGCGGAATCTATTGCGGGATGATGGGGTGATTTTCATCAGCATTGATGAAAATGAAATGGCAAATTTGAAGTTGCTTTGTGATGAGATTTTTGGATCAGAGAATTTTTATGGATTTTTCGTCTGGAAAAGAAGAAGTGGCGCGACTGACTCAGTAGATGGCGTGAGTGTGGATCATGAATCCGTCTTGTGCTATGGGAAAAACAAGACTCAATTGGCCGGCATGGCAAGGACATATGAAGGCTATAGCAATCCAGACAATGATCCACGCGGCCCTTGGAAAGCAGACAATTTAAGCGCCGGAAAAGCAGGTGGAGATGTTTTTTATCCGATAAAAGATCCTGAAACAGGAAATGAATTTCTTCCGCCATCGGGAAGGTATTGGCCGTATAGTCGAAAAACTATGGCTCAGAAAATTTCTGAGGGTCGAGTTATCTTCCCTAAAAACCCCGACGGCAGGCCAATGCTGAAAAGATTCAAGGAGGAGGCGAAATTCGATACCGTTCCAGTTTCCACATGGATGGTTTCCAAGGAAGAAGATCGCGTAACTAATTCCTTGGTTGCCCCGATCAATACGCAAAGTACAAGAGATTTGCAAGAATTACTTGGTGGAAAGCATTTCTCACACCCAAAATCCATTCAGCTTATTTCATCTCTTGCTTCTCAGTGTTTACAAAATAGTGATGGAATAGTCATCGACTTCTTCGCTGGCTCCGGTACCACCGCCCAGGCCGTAATGGCGATGAATATCGAAGACAGCGGCAATCGCCAGTGCATCTGCGTCCAAATGCCCGAAGTGCTGGAGCAAGATACCGAAGCCTACAAAGCAGGTTATCGCACCATCGCCGACATCACCCGTGCCCGCATTGACAAGGTGATCGCCAAGCTCAAAACCGAACACCCGGACAAAACCGCTGATCTGGCCTGCGCGCATTTCAAGCTGGCCCCATCCAGCTTCAAGGTCTGGCGCAGCGATGTGGCTGATGCTGCTGCCTTGCGCGACCAGTTGGCTCTGTTCCAGCAAGCAGAGAAAGCGGACAAGCCCACACAAGAAACCGACGCGCAAACCGCCATGCTCGCGGAGCTGCTGCTGAAGCACGGCCTGGGCGCATTGGGCGTACACGCCATCAGCAAACCCAAAACGCTAGCAGGCGCCACCGTCCACCGCGTGCTGATGCCCGACGACCGCCAGTTGTGGCTGTGCTTTGATACCTATACCGAGGCGCTGAAGGATGAAATCGTCAAGGCCAGGCCCGCGCAAGTCATCCTGCTCAATTCCTGCTTCGTGGGCGACAAGGCCGATGAACTGCTGAGCAACTTGCAGTTGGAGCTGAAAGGGCTGGATATTGGCCTGTTGGTGATTTGAGGAACGGCCCATGTCGAAAAACATGATGCAACTGCAATTCACCCATCAGGACTATCAGGCCCGCGCCGTGCAGGCGGTGGTGCAGGTGTTCGACGGCCAGCCGCTGGCCAAAAGCGACTTTGCCCTCGCCAGCGAAAGTGCCAGCGTGGAATATGCCGCCGATGGGAGCATCGGCAATGCGCTGCGGCTGTCGGATGTGCAATTGCTGGCGAACGTGCAGGAGGTGCAAAAGGCGAATGGCGTGGCGGTATCGCAGGCGCTGGAATCGTCCCGCTCCGACGATGGCAAGGAGACGTTCTGCCCGCTCAATTTCACCATCGAGATGGAGACCGGCACGGGCAAGACCTATACCTTCATCAAGACCGTATATGAGCTGAACAAGCTGTACGGCTTCAAGAAGTTCGTGGTGGTGGTGCCGAGCGTGGCGATCCGCGAAGGCACGATGAAAAACCTGGCCGTCACGCGCAATCACTTTGCCGCTGACTATGCGAATGTGCCTTGCGTGCCGATTCTGTATGACAGCGGCAGGCTGACGGATTTGCGCCACTTCGCGCAGAGTGATGCGCTTTCTGTATTGGTCATCAATATCGACAGCTTCACCAAGGACAGCAACAAGATCAACCAGAAGGGCGAACGGGCGTTTGCGCCGATCGAGTACATCAGGGCGGTGAACCCGATCGTGATCGTGGATGAGCCGCAGAACTTTGAAACGGATATTCGCCGCCGGGCGCTGGTGGAACTGAATCCGCTGTGTACGCTGCGTTATTCGGCCACGCACAAGAACCCCTACAACCTGCTGTATTCACTGAACCCGGTGCAGGCGTATGACCTGGGGCTGGTCAAGCAGATCGAGGTGGATGGCGTGCAGGCGGATGACAACCACAACGCGGCATTCATCGAACTGTTGAGTATCGACGCCAAGCCCAAGGGCATTACCGCCAGGGTGCGCGTGGATGTGAACGAAAAGGCTGGCGTCAAGCGCAAGGAGATTTCGCTGAAGCTGGGTGACGACCTGCATGCCAAGTCGAAACAGCGCGATGTGTATGCCGATGGCTACATCCTCAACGAGATTCGCGCGGATGTTGGCGAAGTGGAGTTTTCTGGCGGGCGGGTGCTGCGGCTGCATGAGCAGCAAGGCGGGCTGACGGATGATGTGATGCGCTTTCAGATCGAGCGCACGGTGGCCGCGCACTTTGCCAAGCTGAAGAACTTGCAGCCCATTGGGGTGAAGGTGCTTTCGCTGTTCTTCATCGACAAGGTGGCGAATTACCGGGGTTATGACGAGGATGGCAACGCGGCACCGGGCAAGTTCGCCGTGTGGTTCGAGGAAGCCTTCGACAAGTACGCCAGGCGCCATCCGGGTTTGATTCCGCACGCAGCGAGCGCCGTGCATGACGGTTATTTCTCCGGCGACAAGAAGGGCAAGGGCGCGAAGGCCAGAACGGTGTGGATCGACACCAAGGGCAATATCGCCAAGGACGACGACACCTACGCGCTCATCATGAAGGAGAAGGAACGGCTGCTCAGCATGGATGAGCCGCTGCAATTCATCTTCAGCCACTCCGCATTGCGCGAAGGCTGGGACAACCCGAATGTGTTCCAGATCTGCACGCTGAACGAAACGCACAGCGCCTTGAAGAAGCGCCAGGAAATCGGGCGCGGCCTGCGGCTGGCTGTGAATCAACAGGGCGAGCGCGTGCAAGACAAGCGGGTGAATGTGCTGACCGTGATTCCCAATGAAAGCTACGAAGCCTTTGCCCGCAGCTTGCAGCAGGAGATCGAGGAGGAAACGGGCGTTAGCTTCCAAGGCCGCGTAAAAAATGCGCGGGCCAAGGCGAGCATCCGGCGCAAACCGTTGAATGCAGAAGACCAGGCATTGTTTGAGGCCATCTGGAAGAAGATCAATTACCAGACACGCTATAGCGTCAAGCTGAACACAGCGGCACTGATTGTGGATTGCGTCAAGGCGCTGGGCGACACGAACCAATACCCCAGGGTGCGCCCGCCGCAGGTGCGCGCCCGCAAGGCCAAGATCGTGATGACGCAAGAAGGCGTGCAGGGTGTGGAAACGGGCATGGGGCAAAGCGATGCGCGGGCGGGTGTTGCCCACATCCCCGACGTGTACGCCTATATCCAGAACCGCGTGCATGTGTCGCGGTCAACGCTGTTTGCCATCCTCGATCAGTCTGGACGGCTGGGTGAACTACTGGTGAACCCGCAGGCGTTTCTGGACATGGCGGTCAGCGCCATCCAGACCTGTTTACAGGCGCTGCTGGTGCGGGGCATTGAATACCACCCCATCAATGGCCGTCGCTACGAAATGGCGCTGTTCGACGAGACGGCGGAAACCTATTTGAGCAGCATCTATCCGCCTGCCAATGACGGCCTGACCGCGCCGGTTGCCAAGACCATGTTGCAGGCGCAGCCCATCGACGAGCAGAAAGAACCGCTGGGCGATGCCTTTGACTGCGTACTGAGCGACAGCGATGTGGAGAGCCGCTTCGCGCAGGACTGCTCCAACGATGAGCGCGTGCGGTTTTTTTTCAAGCTGCCGGGCAAGTTCAAGATCAACACGCCGCTGGGCACCTACAACCCGGATTGGGCGGTGGTGTTCGAGAACGATGCGCGGGTGTATTTCGTCGCCGAGACCAAGTCCAGCACGGTGGAGGCTGATCGGCGACGCGATGAGAACCTGAAGATCGAATGCGGCCAGGCGCACTTCAAACTGGCGCAGGGCGTGGAATACAAGGTGGCGACGACGTTGCAAGAGTTGGTCGCGCCGCCATGACTGCCGCCCTATTCCGCCAGACGAGCGCTCAGTTCCATGCTGTCGTGCAGCAGGCGCAACACGTCGATGGTCGGGCCGCCGCCGGCACGGAACACGATGAAGTGGCGGCCTTTGCGCCCGTTGCGGGCAACATGCAGGGTGTGAATGCCGGGGCCAAGGTCGTCACGTTGCCTCACGCCGAGGGTGCTGGGACCGTCATGCAAGACCATGATGGCTTCTCTGAGCGTGACCCGGTAAGCTTGTGTTTGCCGTGCGCCGAAGTTTGCTCGCGTCCAGCGCAGAATCTCGAAAAAATCTCTTTCTGCATCGGGTGTCAGCACCACATTCCAGTGTGCGCCTTTCACGCGCATTGTTTTGCATCCATTTCCATTTCAGCCTCGGCAATGGCTCGGTCGGCAAGTGCATCGAGGTGTGCTTCCAACGCTTCGGGCGAGTCAAAGGCGGTATACCGCCCAGCGTCCATGCTGTCGATGCCCACCTGCACGGCTGCGCGCAGGGCTTGCAGTTTGGCGGCGTGCTCGGCGCGGCGCGCTTCTACCAGCCGCAAACCTTCGCGCAACACTTCGCTGGCGTTCTGGTATTCGCCGCCGTTCACCAGTTGCTCAATGAAGGCAGCCTGGCGGTCCGTGATGACGACATTGCGTGTGGGCATGGCTTTTACTCCTGAGAGGGTTTGGCAGATTATGCCAATTACTTCCGTCTAGGACCGCTGGCGGCAGTGAGACAATCGCATGCGCCGTGTACTATTAAAACAATAGCTTCTCGCGCAATATCTACGGGGGCTTTCCCCTCTTTTTTCGCATGATCACCCTGAAAAACGTTACCCTGCGCCGCGGCACCAAAGTCGTGCTCGACAGCGTGTCCACCACCATCAACCCCGGCGAAAACGTGGGCCTGGTGGGCCGCAACGGCGCGGGCAAGTCCAGCCTTTTTGCGCTGCTCAGCGGCAAGCTGCACGAAGACGGCGGCGACTTTTACATCCCCACCAGTTGGCGCATGGCCGAGGTGGCGCAGAACATGCCCGAGACCGACCAGTCGGCCACCGACTTCGTGCTGGCGGGCGACACCCGCCTGGCCGAAGTGCAGCAGCAACTGGCCGAGGCCGAGGCCCGCGACGACGGCATGGCCATTGCCCATGCGTATTCCGACCTGCACGACGCGGGCGCGCACGATGCCGTGGCCCGCGCCCAGGCCCTGATCCTGGGCCTGGGCTTTCGCGTGGGCGAGCTGGACCAGCCCGTCAACAGCTTCTCCGGCGGCTGGCGCATGCGCCTGCAACTGGCCCGCGCGCTGATGTGCCCCAGCGACTTGCTGCTGCTGGACGAGCCGACCAACCACCTGGACCTGGACGCCCTGGTCTGGCTCGAAGCCTGGCTCAAGCGCTACGCGGGCACCATGATCGTCATCAGCCACGACCGCGAGTTCCTGGACGCCATCACCAACGTCACCCTGCAAATCCAGCAGGGCGAGCTGAACCGCTATGGCGGCAACTACAGCAAGTTTGAAGAACTGCGTGCCCAGCAGCTCGAACTGCAACAGGCCAGCTTTGCCAAGCAGCAGGAGAAGATGGCCCACCTGCAGAAGTTCATCGACCGCTTCAAGGCCAAGGCCAGCAAGGCCAAGCAGGCGCAAAGCCGCGTCAAGCAGCTCGAACGCATGGAAAAAATCGGCCCCGTGCTGGCCGAGGCCGAGTTCACCTTCGAGTTCAAGGAACCCGCCAACTTGCCCAACCCCATGCTTGCCATCAGTGATGCATCGTTCGGCTACGTGGATGAAGAAGGCACGCCTACCACCATCCTCACGGGCGTCAACCGCTCGGTGCTGGCGGGCCAGCGCATCGGCATCCTGGGTGCCAACGGCCAGGGCAAGTCCACCCTGGTCAAGACCATTGCGCGCACCATGAAGCCGCTGGCCGGCAGCATCACCGAAGGCAAGGGCCTGAACATCGGCTACTTTGCCCAGCAGGAGCTGGACGTGCTGCGCCCTGCCGAGAACCCGCTGGAACACATGATCCGCCTCGCCAAAGAGCAGGGGCCGGACGCCAAGCAGCCCAGCCGCGAGCAGGATTTGCGCAGCTACCTGGGCAGCTTCAACTTCACCGGCGACATGGTCAAGCAGGCCGTGGGCACCATGAGCGGCGGCGAAAAAGCCCGCCTGGTGCTGGCCATGATCGTCTGGCAGCGCCCCAACCTGCTGCTGCTGGACGAGCCGACCAACCACCTGGACCTGGCCACGCGTGAGGCCCTGGCCATGGCGCTCAACGACTTCGACGGCACCGTCATGCTGGTCAGCCACGACCGTGCGCTGCTGCGCTCGGTGTGCGAAGACTTCTGGATGGTGGGCCGGGGCGTGGTCGGGCCGTTCGACGGCGACCTGGACGACTACCAGCGCTACCTGCTCGAAGAATCCAAGCGCCTGCGCGACGAAGCGCGCGCTGCCGAGGAAGCCCCCGCGCCCGTGCCGGTGGCAGCCCCCCCCGCCAAAGACGCCGCCGAGCAGCGCAAGGCCAGCGCCCAGGCGCGCCAGCAACTGGCCGAGAAGACCCGCCCGCTCAGGCGCGAGATCGAGCAGATCAACCAGCGCCTGGCTGCGCTCACGGCCCAAAGGCAGCAGCTCGAAGAACGCCTGATGCAGCCCCTGTCGCCCGCTGACATCGCCGACGCGGGCCGCCGCCTGAAAGCCTGCGGCGACGAGATCGATGCGCTGGAAGAGCGCTGGCTGGGCCTGTCAACGACCATTGAGGAGCTGGAGCAATAAGGCTTTCCCCAGGGGCGCAACCGTGGCGGGCGCGGTACAACAACACACCGTCCACCACCCAACACAGGCCATGGCCAGCTCCTTTCCCGACCCCTTCCAGATGTGGCGCGACGCGCTCACGAAAATCGAAAACGAGGCCAACGACCTTGGCACAGGCGTGCTGAAATCACCCGAAGTGGTGCGTTCGCTCAACCAGTTCGCATCACTGAACATCGGGCTGAACCAGGTGCTGGAAAAGGCGCTGGAGCGCTACCTGCACCGCGCCAACCTACCCACCCGCAAGGACGTTGAGGCGCTGGCCGAAGCCCTGCAGCGCATCGAGGCCAGGCTCGACCAGGCCCTGGGTCATGCGCCTGTCGCTGTCGCTGTCGCTGCCGCGCCCACAGCCCCACGACCCGCCCGCACGCGCAAGCCCTCTGCGGCGCCAGCTCCGGCGCCCGCCGCCGCAAAAGCAAAGCGCACGCGCGGCGCCGCGAAGAAGGGCTGATCCATGGTGGTCAAAAAGGCCAAGACTGCCGACCAGGCCGCCGCCAAGCCCCGCGAATCCGACCTGGAGCTGGCCGCCCGCCTGCGCCTGGAGGTGGAGCGCGCCGTGCAGCGCGGCCTCAAAAGCGTGGAACTGCTGGGCGCTGCGCCCGTCGCCGTGGGCGGCACGCCCAAGACGGTGCTGTACCGCCAGGGCACGCTGGAGCTGGTGCATTACCACGCCCAGGCCGACGAGGTGTATCGCGTGCCCCTCCTGATCGTGATGGCGCCGACCAACAAGGCGTTCATCCTGGACCTCACGCCCGGCCAGAGCCTGGTCGAGTTCCTGCTGCAGCAGGGCTACGACGTGTACCTGATCGACTGGAACCCGCCCAGCGCCGACGAGGCCCATTTGCAGATCGAGGACTACGCGCTCGGCTTCATCCCCGACTGCATCCGCCGCGTGCAGGAAGACAGCGGCGAGCAGGACGTGACTCTGATCGGGTACTGCGCGGGCGGCATGCTCTCCACCGTCTATCAGGCCACGCACCCCAAGGGGCCGGTGAAGAACCTGGTGTGCTTCACCACGCCCGTGGACTTTCGCGAAATGCAGCTGTTTCGCAAGATGTCCGACGCCAAGGGCGGCTTCGACGTGGACCGTTTCGTGGAGCGCGTGGGCGTCGTCCCCGCCGACTTCGTGGCCGCGGGCTTCGATGCGCTGCGCCCCGCCAGCCGCGTCGCGGGCCAGATACGGCTGTGGGACAACCTCTGGAACGACGAGTTCGTCAAGGCCTTCCGCCGCATGGAGCGCTGGGGCAACGAGACCCTGCCCCTGCCGGGCGGCTACTTCCGCCAGACCATCCAGGAGCTGATGCGCAAGAACGCGCTGTACGAGGGCACGCTCGTCGTGGGCGGCAAGCCCGTGAAGATCGAGAACATCAAAGTGCCGCTGCTGCACTTCATCGCGCAGTACGACCACATCGTGCCGCCCGCCGCCGCGCACCCGCTGGTGGCCAAGGCGGGCTCCAAGGACAAGACCGAAATCATCCTGCCCGGCGGCCACGTCAGTCTGGCCGCCGGGCCCAACGCCATCAAGCGCATGTGGCCAGCGCTCAATTCCTGGCTCGAAGGACGCTCCGTATGACCAACCAGACCCCTGCACGCACCTACCCGCTGACCGTCGCCTGCGACGGCGTCGGCATCACCATACGCCCCATGACCAGCGCCGACCGCGCGGGGCTGGTGGCGCTGGTGGCACAGTTGCCCGAGCACGACCTGCTGTTCTTGAAGCGCGACATCACCCACCCCAAGGTCATCGACGCCTGGATGCGCGCCACCGAGACCGGCGAGCTGCACAGCCTGGTTGCCTGGGACGGTGCGTCCATGATCGGCTGCACGGCCATCTTTACCGACGACCTGAGCTGGTCGCGCCACGTGGGCGAGCTGCGCATACTCACCAGCCCCGCCTGGCGCGGGCGGGGCCTGGGGCGGCTGATGATGCAGGAATGCTTCATCCAGGCGCTGGGCCTGGGCCTGAAAAAACTGGTGGCGCAGATGACGCTCGATCAGCGCGGCGGCATCTCGGTGTTCGAGGACATGGGCTTCAAGGCCGAGGCGCTGCTGGCCGCCCACGTGGCCGACCGCGCGGGCAGGCTGCACGATCTGGTGCTGCTCAGCCACCACGTGGACGCGGTATCCGCCCGCAAGGACGCCTTCGGGCTGACCGAGGCATTGGGCAGCTAGGATCGCAAAAAAGCTTCAAGACAGATTCAACAGGAGACAACGACATGGACATGGGTGCAATGCTCGCGGGCAAGAAGGTACTGGTCACGGGCGCATCGTCCGGCCTGGGCGAGAACTTCGCGCGGCTGGCCGCGCAGTGCAAGGCCAAGGTGGTCATCGCCGCGCGGCGCAAGGACCGGCTCGAAAAACTGGCGAACGAACTCAAGACCCTGGGCTCGCCCGAGGTCACCGCGCTGTCGCTGGACGTGGGCTCCGAGGACTCCATCGCCCAGGCCTTCGCCGCCATCGACGCCTCGGGCCAGCCGCTGGACGTGGTGGTCAACAACGCGGGCATCTCGGGCGAAGGCATGGCGCTGAAGCTGCCCACAGAGACCTTCGACGACATCATGAACATCAACGTGCGCGGCGTGTGGCTGGTGGCGGTGTACGCCGCCCGGCGCTGGAAGGACGCGGGGCGCGGCGGCAGCATTGTCAACATCGCTTCCATCCAGGGCGAGCGGGTCATGCCCGGCATCACGCCCTACTCCGCCTCCAAGGCCGCCGTGGTCCACATGACCAAGAGCCTGGCACTCGAATGGGCGCGCTATGGCATCCGCGTCAACGCCATCGAGCCCGGCTACATCGGCACCGAGATGACCGACGAGATGTGGACCACCGACTACGGCAAGGCGCTGATCCAGCGCATTCCCATGCGCCGCCTTGGCAAGCCCGAGGAGCTCAACGGCCTGCTGCTGCTGATGGCGACCGACGCTGGGTCATGGATGACGGGCGCCTGCGTGCCGGTGGACGGCGGGCACCTGTGCTCGTCTTTGTAACAAAAATTATGGGTGTTTTTGGCCGCCAGCGCTTATTGGACGGGCGCTGGCAGCTATGCTTTTCATAGTAAAAACAAGCTGTTTCACTACCGACGAAGAAATTTCTGCCCTGCCGTCAACGCGGCGCTTTCCTGGTGCGTTGTTCACACATCGAAGGAGTCAAACCCCATGAACACCACCCCGAAACTGTCCGCCTGGCCCGATGACGAACGCGACCGCAAGCGCGCTCCCATGCTGGCTGCCTGGCCTGACGACGAGCGTGACCGCAAGCGCACACCCGCCCGGTTCTGATCGGCTCTGACCCGCTCGGTTTCACTTTTCTCCATCAAAAAACCCCGCATCGCGGGGTTTTTGCTTTGTGGGGCTTGAAAGAATCAGCCCATGTGCAGGCCGCCGTTGACCGAGAAATCAGCCCCCGTGGCGTAGCCGCCCTCTTCCGAGGCCAGCCAGGCGATGATCGAGGCGATCTCGCTGGGCTCGCCCAGGCGCTTGACGGGCACGGTGGCGACGATCTTCTCCAGCACGTCGGGCCGGATGGCCTTGACCATGTCGGTGCCGATGTAGCCGGGGCTCACGGTGTTCACCGTCACGCCCTTGGTCGCCAGCTCTTGCGCCAGGGCCATCGAGAAGCCGTGCATGCCCGCCTTGGCGGCGGAATAGTTGGTCTGCCCTGCCTGGCCCTTTTCGCCATTGACCGAGCTGATGTTGATGATGCGGCCCCAGCCCTTTTCCACCATGTCGGCCACGACCTGCTTGGTCACGTTGAACATGGAGTTGAGGTTGGTCTCGATCACCGCGTCCCAGTCCTCGCGGGACATCTTCAGGAACATGCGGTCGCGGGTGATGCCCGCGTTGTTCACCAGCACGTCGATGCTGCCGTGCTCGGCCTTGGCCTTGGTGAAGGCTTCGACCGTGGAATCCCAGTCGCCCACATTGCCGACCGAGGCGTGGAACGTGAAGCCCAGCGCCTTCTGCTCGGCCAGCCACTTGGCATGGTCGCGCGTGGGACCGCAGCCCGCGATGACCTTGAATCCTTCCTTGTGCAGGCGCTGGCAGATGGCGGTGCCGATACCGCCCATGCCGCCGGTGACGTACGCTACTTTCTGGCTCATGCGAAATCTCCTTGGGTGTTTATCAATGGTGCGCTCCGTGCCACTCTACCCAATAAAGCCAGGCGGGGCCGTGAAGGAAAACACCGAGTCTGTCACGCGCGTTCCAGCGCCAGCGACACGCCCATGCCGCCGCCGATGCACAGCGCGGCCAGGCCCTTCTTGGCATTCCGGCGCTGCATCTCGTGCAGCAGCGTGACCAGGATGCGGCAGCCGGACGCGCCGATGGGGTGGCCGATGGCGATGGCGCCGCCGTTCACGTTGACCTTGGCGGGGTCGATGGCCAGTTCCTTGTTCACCGCACAGGCTTGGGCGGCAAAGGCTTCGTTCAGCTCGAACAGGTCCACGTCGGCGGCGTTCCAGCCCGCGCGCTGCAGCGCCTTGCGCGATGCGGGCACGGGGCCCATGCCCATGGTGGCGGGGTCCAGGCCCGAGGTGCCGAACGCGGCGATGCGCGCCAGGGGCTTGAGGCCCAGGGCGGCCGCCTTCTTGGCGCTCATCACCACCACGGCGGCCGCGCCGTCGTTGATGCCCGAGGCGTTGCCCGCCGTGACCGAGCCCGCCTTGTCGAAGGCAGGGCGCAGGCCCGCCAGGGCCTCGGCGTTGGTCTTGCGGTTCAGGTACTCGTCGGCGTTGAAGACGATGGGGTCGCCCTTCTTCTGCGGCAGGCTCACGCCCACGATCTCGTCGGCGAACTTGCCCGCGTCCTGCGCGGCGGCGGCCTTCTGCTGGCTGGCCAGGGCCAGGGCGTCCTGCATTTCGCGGGTAATGCCGTACTGCTTGGCCACGTTCTCGGCGGTGATGCCCATGTGGTACTGGTTGTACACGTCCCACAGGCCGTCCACGATCATGGTGTCGGTGAGCTTCCAGTCGCCCATGCGCTGGCCCTCGCGCGAGCCGTTGAGCACGTGGGGCGCCAGGCTCATGTTCTCCTGCCCGCCTGCGACGACGATCTCGCTGTCGCCCCAGGCGACGGCCTGCGCGGCCAGCATGACGGCCTTGAGGCCCGAGCCGCACACGGCGTTGATGGTGAGCGCGGGCGTTTCCTTGGCGACGCCCGCCTTCATCATGGCCTGGCGGGCCGGGTTCTGGCCCACGCCAGCGGCCAGCACCTGGCCCATGATGACTTCGCCGATCTGGTCGGCCTGCAGGCCCGCGCGGGCGATGGCCTCGCGGATCACGACGGCGCCTAGGTCGGTGGCGGGCGTCTTGGCGAGCGCGCCGCCGAACTTGCCCACGGCGGTGCGGGCGGCGGAAACGATGACGATGTCTTCCATGGAATCTCCTTGTTTATGGATAGGTTGGGGTTTGTTCAGGCTTTTTCTTTGACGTAGCGGCCAGGGGCGGGCTCGATGGCCTTGAACTTGGCGCCCTTGCCGTAGCCCTTGGGTGCGGCGACTTGCTTGCCCGCCTGGGCTTTCAGCCACGCGGACCAGTCCGTCCACCAGCTTCCGGGCAGCTCGGTCGATCCGGCCTGCCATTCCTTGAGCGTGGGCGGGAACTTGCCGTCCTCGCGCAGCCAGTGGCTGCGCTTCTTGGCGGCGGGCGGGTTGATGACGCCCGCGATGTGGCCCGAGGCGCCCATGACGAAGCGCTTTTGGCCCGGCAGCACCTGGGTGGATGCGTAGGCCGCGTTGATGGGCACGATGTGGTCCTCGCGCGAGCCGTAGATGTACACGGGCAGCGTGAGGTTGTTCAGGTCGATCTTCTCGCCGCACACCGTCACCTTGCCGGGCTGGACGAGGTTGTTCTCCAGGTAGAAGTTGCGCAGGTACCAGGCGTAGAACGGGCCGGGCAGATTGGTGCTGTCGCTGTTCCAGTACAGCAGGTCGAAGGGCGGCGGCGTCTCGCCCTTGAGGTAGTTGCCCACCACGTAGTTCCACACCAGGTCGTTGGGCCGCAAAAAGCTGAAGGTGGACGCCAGGTCCTGTCCCTTCATCAGCCCGCCGTTGCCCATCTGCATCTCGCGGAACTTGACGAACGCCTCGTCGATGAACACGTCCAGGATGCCGGTGTCGCTGAAGTCGATCAGCGTGGTCAGGAAGGTGGCGCTGGCCACAGGGTCGTCGCCGCGCGCCGCGAGCACGGCCAGCGCGTTGCTCAGAATGGTGCCGCCCACGCAGAAGCCCAGGGCGTTGATCTGATCCGCGCCCGTGATGCTGCGCACCACGTCGATGGCGGCCAGGGCGCCGTCTTGCACGTAGTCGTCCCAGGTCTTGTGCGCCAACTCCTCGTGGGGGTTGCGCCAGCTCACGACGAAGGTGCGGTGGCCCTGCTCCACGGCGTAGCGGATCAGCGAGTTCTCGGGCTGCAGGTCGAGGATGTAGAACTTGTTGATGCACGGCGGCACCATGAGGAAGGGGCGCTCATAGACCTTGGCGGTCAGCGGCTTGTATTCGATGAGCTGGAACAGCTCGTTCTCGAACACCACCGCGCCCTCGGTGGTCGCCACGTTGCGGCCCACCTCGAACAGGCTCTCGTCCGTCATCGACACGTGCCCCTGCCGCAGGTCGTGCAGCAGGTTCTGAATGCCTTTGGCGATGCTCTCGCCCTGGGTTTCGATGGCCTTCTTTTGCGCATCGGCGTTGAAGGCCAGAAAGTTGCTGGGCGACACGGCGGCCATCCACTGCTCCACGCCGAAGCGGATGCGGGCCTTGGTTTTCTCGTCCGCTTCCACGGCATCGACCAGGCCCATCAGCGTGCGGGCGTTGAGCAGGTAGGCGGCGGCTGTGAAGGCCGCCACGGGGTTGCTGGCCCAGCCTTCGCCCGCGAAGCGCCGGTCCTTGATCTCGGGCTTGCCTTGCAGGCCCTGCGCCCAGAGCGCCTGCACGTCCTTCAGGTACTGCTGCTGCAGCTCCTGGAGTTTGGCGGGGGAGAATTTCAGCGCGGGCGCTGCGGGCAGCATGGGCCCCAGGTCGATCTTGCGCAACGACTGCAGGGCCTGCGCCCAGCTTTGCCCGAAAATCTGCTGAAACTGTTCAGCACCCTTGGCCCATGGCAATTCGGAGTCTTTCATGGTTGTCTCGGTCCTTTTTTTGTCGTCCGCGTTCATTGTTGTCCACCTGGGTGGCGATGGCAACGAATCCACCACCGCAAACCAATGTACCTGATCGTTATCGTCTGGACCTACGTCACCCTCATGATGGCCGTGGCCGAAGCCACCAGCCCCGTCGGCAGCGTGCTGGGAGCCGTCATCACTTTCGTGCTGTACGGGGTGCTGCCCATGGGCATCCTGGTCTATATCCTGGGCACGCCCGGGCGCAAGCGGGCCATCAAGGCGCGCGAGGCGGCTGAACAAGCGGCGTATGACGCCGAACGCGCCGCAGCAGCGTCAGCCGCGCCAGATGCAGGCGGCGAAGCGCCCGCTGCCGCCCAGGGCGGCGGTGTCGCGCCGGTGCGAGAAGAACCGTGAAGCGTTCGCCACGGTACACCACGGCGGCGTGCCGTCGTTGCCATGGATGCGGGTAAGCCCCAGGGCGTTGAGCCGCCGCCTTGCCAGGCCCGCCAGGTCGCACAGGTACTTGCCCGCCGCCCCGCCGGGGGTGAAGCAGCCCGCTGCAGCGGGGTCGACCGCGCAGAACGCGGCGCGCACCTCGGCGCCCACCTCGAACGCCTGCGGGCCGATGCAGGGGCCGAGCCAGGCCAGCACCTCGTTTGCTCTGAATTCGATAGCTGATGGTGCTTGCTGGATAAGCGCCAGAGCCTGAAAACGCTTGAAAACCGATTCAAGCACACCCTGCCCATTCACCCCCGCCAGCCCGCGCCAGCCCGCATGCGCGGCGGCCACCACGGTGCCGCTCTCATGCGCCAGCAGCACGGGCAGGCAGTCCGCCACCATGATGGTGCAGGCCACGCCGGGCTGGTCGGTAATGCAGGCATCGGCCTCGGTGCCGCCTTGCGTGTCGGCGGTGATGTGTACCACGCCGTCGCCATGCACCTGCGTCAGAAACACGGGCCGCGCGCCGTGCAGCGCGGCTTGCAGCCGCTGGCGGTTGGCGCGCACTGCTGCGGGGTCGTCGCCCACGTGGCTGCCCAGGTTCAGGCTGTCGTAGGGCGGCAGGCTGACGCCGCCCGCGCGGGTGGTACACAGCGCCTGCACGCCGGGCGGCGCGGGCCAGTCGGGTGTGATCAAGCTTCGGCGTCCGGGCAGGCCGAGGGCTGGGCCTGCTGGAACGCGGGCAGCGCCATGCAGGCATCGAAGGCGCCCAGGGTGAGCGGCAGGCCGTCCAGGCGGACGTTGAAGCGCCGGGCGTTGAAGATCTGCGGCACCAGGCAGCAGTCGGCCAGAGTGGGCGCATCGCCCCAGCACAGCACGGACGGCGGCAGGCCCTGGGCGGCGCGCTCCTGCGCGAGCAGCGCCAGCTGGCGCTCGAAAGCCTCCAGCCCCTTGCGCGTCCAGTGGTGGTACCAGGCGTTCTTGGCGTCCTCGTCCACTTTCAGGTCGCGCACCAGGTACTTGAGCACGCGCAGGTTGTTCAGCGGGTGGATCTCGCACGCCACCATCTGCGCCAGGGCGCGCACGCGGGCGCGGGCCAGCGCTTGGGCAGGCAGCAGGGGCGGCGCGGGGTGGGTTTCGTCCAGGTACTCGATGATGGCCAGGGACTGCGACAGCAGCGCGCCGTCGTCCGTCGCCAGCGCGGGCACCAGGGCGTCGCCCATGCGGCCCGCGTACCCGGGCGCCTGGTGCTCGCCCTTGACGAGGTGTACCGGCACGTAGTCGTAGGCCAGGCCCTTGACCTGCAGCGCGATGCGTACGCGGAACGAGGCCGAGGAGCGGAAGTAGTTGTAGAGCTGCATGAAAAAAAGAGAAGGAAAGCGTCAGGCGCCCGAGGCGCCCGCCGGGTCCTGGTGGTGATAGACGAGCTTGTTGAGCAGCGCCATCAGCTCGCCGCGCTCCTGCTCGTTGAGCGGGGCCATCAGGCGCTCCTGCACGCGCTGGGCGGCGCCCAGCATCTGCAGGGCCGCCGCCTCGCCCTCGGGCGTGATCCACAGCAGCTTGCGGCGGCGGTCGCGGGTGTCGGGCTCGCGGCGTATCCAGCCGCGCTTCTCCAGCCGCCCTATCACCGACCCGGACGTGGCCGCGTCGAAGGCCACGCGCGACGCCAGCGTGACCTGGTCTTCGCCCGGCTGGGCCAGCAGCTGGTGCAGGATGGCGAACTGCACGGGCGTCACGTCGAAACCCGCCGACTCCTCCATGAAAAGCGCCACGGTGCGCTGGTGGGCGCGGCGCACCAGATGGCCCGGCGTGTTGTGGAAGTCGAAGCTCTCCGGCATGGGCGCGAGTGTATGGCAACACTGAACAGGCGCCCGTGGCAAACTGCCAGCCACACCACTCAGCGACGATCAGAAAGGCCACCATGAGCTATGTGTTTTCTCCCGCGCCGGTGCCCAGCGTACCCGTGGCGGGCAGCGGCGAACAGCGCTTTCCCGTCCACCGCATCTACTGCGTGGGCCGCAACTACGAGGAGCACGCCAAGGAGATGGGCTTTACCGGGCGCGAGCCGCCCTTCTTCTTCATGAAGCCCGCCGACGCCATCGTGCCCGTGGGCGCGGGTGAGACGGGCCGCCTGCCCTACCCCAGCCTCACGGCCAACCTGCACCACGAGGTGGAACTGGTGGTCGCCATCGGCCAGGGCGGCAGGAACATCCAGGCCGCCGACGCGCACCGCCACATCTACGGCTACGCCGTGGGCCTGGACATGACGCGCCGCGACCTGCAGAACAACATGAAGAAGCAGGGCCGCCCCTGGTGCATCGGCAAGGGCTTCGACGCCAGCGCGCCCATCGGCCCCATCACCCCCGCCGCGCAGGCGGGCGACGTGGAGAAAGCCGCCATCTGGCTGCAGGTGAACGGCGCCGACCGCCAGCGCAGCACCGTGGCCCAGCTCATCTGGAACATCGCCGAGACCATCGAGCATCTCTCGGCCGCCTGGGAGCTGCAGCCCGGCGACCTGATCTACACCGGCACCCCCGAGGGCGTGGCCGCCGTGGCGCGCGGCGACGTGCTCGAAGCCGGCGTTCATGGTCTGGGACTGCTGCGCCTGCAAGTCGTCTGATACTACGGTTTTAATAGCTGCCAGCGCTTGCCCCATAAGCGCTGGAGGCCGATTTGGCTAAAATCCCTGCATGACCTTCCGCAGCCCCATCAAGCACTGCCGCGCCTGCGGCACCGCCGTCGTCTATCGCCTGCCCGACGACGGCGACACCAAGCAGCGCGCCGTGTGCCCCGCCTGCCACACGGTGCATTACGAGAACCCGCTGAACGTGGTGGGCACCGTGCCCGTGCTGGCCGACGGGCGCGTGCTGCTGTGCAAGCGCAACATCGAGCCGCGCTGGGGCAAGTGGACGCTGCCCGCAGGCTTCATGGAGCTGGATGAAACCACCGCCGAAGGCGCCGCGCGCGAGACGGACGAGGAAGCGGGCGCGCAGATCGAGATGGGCCCGCTGTTCAGCCTGCTCAACGTGCGCCGCGTCGGGCAGGTGCATTTGTTCTACCGCGCCACGCTGCTCAGCGACCAGTTCAACCCCGGCTTCGAGACCATCGAAGCCCGCCTGTTCGCCGAGGCCGAGGTGCCCTGGGACGAGATCGCCTTCCGCACGGTGAAGGAGACGCTGGAAGCCTTTTTTGCCGACCGGCGCAAGGGCAGCTTCGGGCTGCACTGCATCGACATCGAGTAAGCGCCCCGGCTGCTACAGCTTCTCGCCCCCAGGCGGCGAGCCGGGGGCAATCTGGGGCTGCGGCTGGCCTTCCTCGGGCAACGGCGCGGGCTGCGGGCGGCTGCCGAACAAGCCGCGAATCCAGTCGCGCATGGTTTCCACCGGGGTTTCCGGGGGTGGCGGCGGGCTCAGGTCGAACTCGTCCACGAAGCGCGCGCCGCCGTCGATCACCTTGGCGCGCAGCGCCTGCTGCATGAAGTCGCCCACCATGGGCAGCGCGCTGCGGGCGCCCTGGCCCCAGTGGTCGCTGCGCAGGGTGATGCGGCCGTCGTTGAAGCCCGCCCAGGCGCCCGCCACGGCGCGCGCGTGCATGAGGATGAACCAGCCGTCCGTGTTGTCCTGCGTGGTGCCGGTCTTGCCCGCCACGTCGGCCTGGATGCCATAGCGCGTGCGAATGGCCGTGGCCGTGCCCCGGTCCACCGCGCCGCGCATGGTGTTGCGCAGCATCTGCGCGGCGCGGGCGTCGAAGACGGGCTCGGGCCTGGGCTCGGCGAAGGTCTCCAGCACCGTGCCGCTCTTGTCCTCGATGGCGAGCAGCATCACCGGCTCCACGTAGCGGCCCAGGTTCACGATGCTGCCGTAGGCCGTGACCATTTCGCGCAGCGTGACGGGGCTGGTGCCCAGGGCCAGCGAGGGCACTTCTTCCAGCGGCGACTGGCGCACGCCCAAAGCGCGCGCCACCTCGGCCACGCGGGCCGGGCCCACCTGCTGCATGACCTGCGCGGTGATGGTGTTCTTGGACAGGGCCAGGCCGTCGGCCAGCGTCATGGGCTCCTCGCTGGGCGGGCCGCCGTCCGTGGGGCGCCAGACGCGGCCATTGCCCAAGGGGATTTCGATGGCCGAGTCCATCAGCACGTCCGTCGGCTGCGCGCCCTGCGCGAAGGCCGCGCCATAGACAAAGGGCTTGAAGGTGGAGCCGGGCTGGCGGCGCGCGGCCTGCACGTGGTCGAACGGGTCCTGCCCGAAGTCGCGGCTGCCCACCCAGGCCAGCACGTGGCCGGTGGCGGGGTCTTGCGCCAGAAAGCCCGCCTGCACGCGCGTCTTGTCGGTGCGCAGCTTCTGCAAAAAGGCATCGTCGCCCAGCAACGCCGCCAGCGCCTCGTCGGCGGGCTGGCCCTTGTCCAGCGCGGCGCGGTATTCGGCGCTCTCGCGCACCAGGGTCTGCACCAGCTCGTTCTTGGCGTTCCAGCCGTCGCGGCGGGACCAGGCCGTGTCGGCCACGCCCTGCAGCGCCTTGAGCTGCCGCGCCACGGCCTGGTTGGCGAAGTTCTGCAGGCGCGAGTCGATGGTGGTGCGGATGACCAGGCCGTCGGAGTACAGGCTGTAGCCGTGGCTGTCGGCCCAGTCGAGGAGCTGTTTGCGCAGTTGCTGCGCGAAGTGCGGCGCGGGGCCCATGACCTCGGTCTGGCGCTCGAAGTCGATGCGCAGCGGGCTTTTTTGCAGGGCGTCGAGCTGCGCGGCGTCGAGCTTGCCGCGCTTGGCCATCTGCGACAGCACGGTGTTGCGCCGCGCCAGGGCGCGCTCGGGGTTGAGCACGGGGTTGTAGTAGGCCGTGCCCTTGAGCATGCCGATGAGCGTGGCGCTCTCCAGCACGTCGAGCTTGTCCGCCGACTTGTCGAAGTACGTGCGCGCGGCCATCTCGATGCCGTAGGCGCCGTAGAGGAAGGGCACGGTGTTCAGGTAGGTCTCCAGGATCTCGTCCTTGGAGTACGTCGCCTCGACCTTGAGCGCCGTGACGGACTCCTTGAGCTTGCGCGTGAGCACCTGCGGGAACTCGCGCGAGCGCCCGATCTCCTCGGGGAACAGGTTGCGCGCGAGCTGCTGCGTGAGGGTGGAGCCGCCCTGCGGGTCGCCGCCCAGCGTGCGCAGCACGGACGACAGCGTGCGCTTCCAGTCCAGGCCCCAGTGGCCATAGAAGCGGTGGTCCTCGGTGGCGATGAGGGCGTCCACCACGTGGGGCGAGATGTGGCCCAGCTCCACCCATTCGCGGTTGGTCGCGCGGTACTCGGCCAGCAGCTTGCCGTCGGCAGACACCAGCTGCGCGGGCTGCTCGCTGCGGGCCTTGCGCACGTCGGCCACGCTGGGGGTGAACGGCGCGAGGATGAGCGCACAGGCCAGCACGCCCGCCAGCGCGATGCACGGCAGCGCCGCCAGGGCCAGGGCCAGGCTGTGCCAGGACAGCAGGCGGTCGGGCCTGCGCACGAAGCGCCGCAGCGTCTGCCAGGCGGCGTGGAGGATGGTGGGTAGGTTCATGGTCAAATCGGCCTCTAGCGCTTATCTAGCAAGCACAAGCAGCTATCAATATAGTAGCATTCATTGCATGAAGCGCCGCAACTGCGGCAGCGCGGCCTGCGCGGCGCGGCGGCCCTCGGCGATGGCCTCGGGCGCGCGGTGGAAGTCCAGCAGGCCCAGGTGCGCGAGGCTGGGGGCGATCACCACCTCGGGCGGGTCGCCCGCCATGCGGCTGCGGGTAATGCGCATCTGCATGATGTTCACGCTGGTCATCACCACGTCCAGCGCCGAGGGCTTGCGCGGCTGCGGCGCCTGCGGCCCGCCGGACGGAGCCCAGAACTTCAGGCGGCTCATCCAGCCGTCTCGGGGGGCGGGCACGGGCTCGGGCGGGGGCTCGGCCTCCTGCGCGTCGCGCACCACGGCCAGGGGCTGCATGTGGCGGTACACGATGTCGGCGTTCAGGTCCACGGCGATCACGATGTCGGCCCCCATGGCGCGCGCCAGCGACGTGGGCACGGGGTTGACGATGCCGCCATCGACCAGCAGGCGGCCATCGTCGCGCGCCACGGGCGTGAACAAGCCGGGCAGCGCGATGGACGCGCGCACCGCGTCGGCGATGGAGCCCTGGCGCAGCCAGACCTCGGCGCCCGAGTGCAGGTCGGTCGCCACGGCGGCGAAGGGCAGCGGCGAATCCTCGATGGCGAAGTCGGCGAAATGGCGGCGCCAGAAGGCGATGAGCTTCTCGCCCTTGAGCATGCCGCCCGCGAGGTTGAAGTCCATGAAGCCGAACACCTCGCGCAGGCCCAGGCTTTGCACCCATTCGGCAAAGCGCTCCAGCTCGCCTGCCGCGTAGGCCGCGCCCACCAAAGCGCCGATGGATGCGCCGCACACGATGTCGGGCCGCACGCCCTCCTCCTGCAGCGCCTGCAGCACGCCGATGTGCGCCCAGCCGCGCGCCGAGCCGCTGCCCAGCGCCAGGCCCAGGCGGGGAGCGCGGCGGGCTAGTGCCATGGCTGTTGCCCCCTCTCCCGCGTGCGGGAGAGGGCTGGGGTGAGGGTGAAGGTGCTGGCCGTGGGCATGTGGCTGGCCCTCACCCCTGCCCTCTCCCAGAGGGAGAGGGAGTCAGAAGCGCCAGCATGCCCGCCTCGTCCAGCACGGGCACGCCCAGGGCCTGGGCCTTCTCCAGCTTGCTGCCCGCCTCGGCCCCGGCGACCACGTAGCTGGTCTTTTTGCTGACCGACCCCGCCACCTTCGCGCCCGCGGCTTCGAGCAGGTCCTTGGCCTCGTCGCGGCCCAGGGTGGGCAGCGTGCCGGTGAGCACGATGGTCTTGCCCGCCAGGGGCAGCATGGCGCCTTCGGCCGGAGCGCCCTCCTCCCAGGTGACGCCGCAGGCGCGCAGTTGCTCGACCACCTCGCGGTTGTGCGGCTGGGCGAAGAAGGTGTGGATCGCCTCGGCCACTACGGGGCCCACGTCGTTTACCTGCAAAAGCTGGTCTGTGCTGGCGTCCATGATGGCGTCGAGTGCGCCGAAGTGCCGCGCCAGGTCCTTGGCCGTGGCTTCGCCCACGTGGCGGATGCCGAGGCCGAACAGAAAGCGCGGCAGCGTGGTCTGCTTGGATTTTTCCAGCGCATCCAGCACGTTCTGCGCGGACTTCTCGGCCATGCGGTCGAGCGCGGACAGGCCCGACAGGCCCAGCCGGTACAAATCGGGCAGCACGCGGATCACCTGGCCCTCGACGAGCTGGTCCACCAGCTTCTCGCCCAGGCCCTCGATGTCCATCGCCCGGCGCTGGGCAAAGTGCAGCACGGCCTGCTTGCGCTGCGCGGGGCAGAACAGGCCGCCGGAGCAGCGGTGGTTGACCTCGCCGGGCTCGCGCACCACGCTGCTCCCGCAGATCGGGCATTGCCTGGGCATGCGGAAGTTGGGCACATACGCCTCACGCGGCGCAGGCACCACGCCCACCACTTCAGGAATCACGTCGCCCGCGCGGCGCACGATGGCCTGGTCGCCCACGCGCACCCTCTTGCGGCGCAGCTCGAACAGGTTGTGCAGCGTGGCGTTGGTGACGGTGACGCCGCCCACGAACACGGGCGCCAGCCGCGCCACGGGCGTGAGCTTGCCGGTGCGGCCCACCTGCACGTCGATGCCTTCCACGCGGGTCACCATCTCCTGCGCCGGGTACTTGTGCGCCACGGCCCAGCGCGGCTCGCGCGTCACGTAGCCGAGCTGCCTTTGCAGCGTCAGGCTGTTGACCTTGTAGACCACGCCGTCGATGTCATACGGCAACTGGTCGCGCTCGGCACCGATGCGCTGGTGAAATGCTATGAGTTCAGTAGCGCCCCGCGCAATCCCCGCCTGGGCCGCGACCGGAAAACCCCATGACTTGAGCTTTTGCAGCACCTCGAAATGCGTGGCGAACTGCACGCCCTGCACCTCGCCCAGCCCATAGGCGAAGAACGACAGCGGCCGCTGCGCGGCAATGCCCGAATCGAGCTGGCGCACGGCGCCCGCAGCGGCGTTGCGCGGGTTGACAAACGTCTTGCCGCCCTGCTCGCGCTGGCGCTCGTTGAGCGCGTCGAAATCCGCCCGGCGCATATAGACCTCGCCGCGCACTTCGAGCACGGGTGGTGCGTCCGCCAGCACCAAGGGGATCTGGCGGATGGTGCGGATGTTGTGCGTCACGTCCTCGCCCACCTCGCCGTCGCCGCGCGTGGCGGCCTGCACCAGGCGGCCCTGTTCGTAGCGCAGGCTCATCGCCAGGCCGTCGAACTTGGGCTCGGCCACGTATTCGACGGGCGGCGCATCGGGCGCCAGCTTCAGCTCGCGGCGGATGCGGGCGTCGAACGCCTCGGCGCCCGTGGCCTCGGTGTCCGTCTCGGTGCGGATGGAGAGCATGGGCACCTTGTGCCGCACGGGCGTGAGCCCGTCCATCACCGCGCCGATCACGCGCTGCGTGGGCGAGTCGGGCGTGACGAGGTCGGGGTGCGCAGCCTCCAGCGCCTGCAGTTCGCGGAACACGCGGTCGTATTCGGCGTCGGGCACGGTGGGCGCGTCCAGCACGTAGTACTGGTGCGCCCAGGCGTTGAGCTGGTCGCGCAGCGCTTTGATTTTGATAGCTGCCTGCGCTTGACTGGCAAGCGCTGGAGCCGAAAAAAGATCCAAATTCTCGGCCATGGCCGTTAGCTGAACAAGCGCCGCGCCAGCACCGAGCCCGCCGACAGGTCGCGCTCGTCGAGCTTGTCGTACAGCAGCTCCAGGTCGGCGGCGATGGGGTCCATGGCCATGGCGGGCAGCGGCGTGCCGTTCTGGTCGCACAGCACGCCGTCCATGGCCTCGCACAGGGCGGCGGCCAGTTCGCGCAGGCGGGCAAAGGGCTGCTCGGCGCGGTGGACCTGGGCCACGTCCAGGCTCAGAGTGATGTCGCGGATGGCGGACTGCTCGGGGTCGTCGGCCAGCGCGGCCTGGGTGTCGAAGGCCAGGGTGAGCAGCGGCGGCAGGCCGGGGCTGCTGGCGGGCAGCACCAGGCGGCCCGGCATGGCGCCGGGCACGAAACCCAGGCGCGCGGCGTTCTGCTGCACGTAGCCCGGGCTCCAGGCGGCCTGGCGCGCGCGCAGCACGAAGGCAAGCTGCGCGTCGTGCTCGCTGGCGAACTGGTCCAGCTCGCGGGCGCGGGCCACCTCTTGCAGCATGTCGGGGAAGTCGGGCGCGGCGTTGATGGCGTCGGCGAACGCCTGGGCCTTGACCACGAATTCGGAGAACTCGATCTCGTTGAGCGCGCCCATGCGGTTGGCAAGCTGCACGCCCGCCTGGAAGCCCTGGTAGCGCTGGCCGGGCGCGGGCGTCTCCCACTGCCGGGTGGCCTCGTTCAAGCCCTCGATGGCGAAGGGCTTGCTGCCCGCGCGGCGCGTGGGCGGCTGGGCGGCCAGCGCGGCGTCGCCGGAGACGATGGATTCTGGCTGCAGCGGCGCGATGGCGTCGATGAGCGGGTCCAGCCCGGCGCGGCGCTGCTCCGCCGGGAACGGGGGCACGGGCATCTGCAGCGCCTCGGCTGGGTCCACGGCGTGTGCGGTGATGGGGGAATCTGGCGAGGGGTCGTCCGGCGCATCCCGTGCGTCCACGCCGTCGGCTGCGGTGTCGAAACCCGGCTCCTGGCGCAGCGTGGGCTCGGCCACGCGCTCTGGCTCTGGCGGCAAGGCGCGCTTGGGCGTGTTGCGCCGCGTGGTCCAGGTGTTGTAGGCCACGATGCAGGCCAGCACCAGGCCGCCGATGATGGCCAGGCTCAATTGCAGTGTGCTCATAGACGTTTATGCCTCTGCCATGGACAGGGCCGACTCCATATCGACCGCCACGATGCGCGAGACGCCCTGCTCCTGCATGGTCACGCCGATCAGCTGCTCGGCCATCTCCATGGCGATCTTGTTGTGGCTGATGAACAGGAACTGCGTGCCCTTGCTCATGCTGGACACCAGCTTGGCGTAGCGCTCGGTATTCGCGTCGTCCAGCGGCGCGTCCACCTCGTCCAGCAGGCAGAACGGTGCGGGGTTCAACTGGAAGATGGCGAACACCAGCGCGATGGCCGTCAGCGCCTTTTCGCCGCCAGACAGCAAGTGGATGGTCTGGTTCTTCTTGCCCGGCGGCTGGGCCATGACCTGCACGCCGGAGTCCAGGATTTCGTCGCCCGTCATGATGAGCCTGGCCTGGCCGCCGCCGAACAGCTCGGGGAACATGCGGCCAAAGTGCGCGTTGACGGTGTCGAAGGTGCCCGACAGCAGCGTGCGCGTTTCGCCGTCGATCTTGCGGATGGCGTCTTCCAGCGTGGTCATGGCTTCCATCAGGTCGGCGGTTTGCGCGTCCAGGAAGGTCTTGCGCTCGCGGGCCAGGTTCAGCTCGTCCAGCGCGGCCAGGTTGACGGCGCCCAGGGCGGCAATCTCGCGGTGCAGGCGGTCGATCTCGCCCTGCAGGCCGCCGATGCGGACGTTGCCTTCCTCGATGGATTGCGCCACCGCCGCCAGGTCGGCCTGGGCGTCGGCCAGCAAGGTGGTGTATTGCTCCAGGCCCAGACGGGCGGCCTGTTCCTTGAGCTGGAAGTCGGTGATGCGCTGGCGCAGGGGGTCGAGGGCGCGCTCCAGTTGCATGCGGCGCTCGTCGCTGGCGCGCAGCTTGGTGGTCAGGTCGTCGTACTGGCTGCGCTGGGCGGCCAGTTGCTTTTCGCGCTCCATCTTCACGTCGAGCGCGGCTTGCAGGCCGCCTTGGGCTGCGGCGTCGGACAGGCGGGCGAGTTCGTCTTGAGCGCGTTCGCGCTCGCTGGCAAGCGCCGCTGCCTGCTGGTCTGCGGTGGCTATGGAGCGTTGCAGCTCGGCGCGGCGCGCTTCCAGGCTGCGCTGGGAGAAGGTGGCCTCTTGCGCCTGGCGCTCCAGGGCGCGCTGCTGCTCGCGGCAGGCAGTGAGCTTGCGCTCGGCCTCGATCACGCCGTCGCCCAGCTGCGCCTCGCGCTCCTGGCTGTCGGCCAGCTGCATGTCCAGTTCTTCAAAGCGGGCCTCTGCGGCCACGCGGCGCTCCTGCAGGTCGGCCAGTTGCGCTTCGACTTCGGCCAGGTCGGCGTCGATCTGCTCGCTGCGGGCGCGGGTCTGCTCGGCCAGCTGGGTCAGGCGCAGCGTCTCTACCTGCAGTTCGTGGGCACGGCCCTGGGCCTCGGTCGCCTCGCGGCGGGCGGTGACGAGGCGCTGGGATGCGTCGGCATACGCGGCCTCGGCGCGGACCAGGGCGGTGCGCGATTCTTCGGCGATCAGGGCCTGGGCGCGCAGTTCTTTTTCCAGGTGCTCGATCTCTTGCGCGCGGGCCAGCAGGCCGGACTGTTCGGAGTCTTGCGCGTAGAAGCTCACGCTGTGGCTGCTGACGGCGTGGCCCGTGGGTACGTAGATGGCCTCGCCCGGCTGCAGGCTGGCGCGGCGTTGCAGGGCCTCGTCCAGCGTGGGTGCGGTGGTGCAGCCATGCAACCAGTCGGTGAGCACGGCGCGCAGGCCCGCGTCGTGCACGCGCAGCAGGTCGGACAGGCGCTGGTGTGGCGATGGCGCGGCGGCGTTGCCCGCGGCGGGGGCGCTGTAGAAGGCCAGCCGGGCGGGCGGCGCATCGTTGCCGCCTGCGCCCAAAAAGCCGCGCACCATGTCCAGCCGCCCTACTTCCAGTGCGCCCAAGCGCTCGCGCAGCGCGGCTTCCAGCGCGTTTTCCCAGCCGGGTTCGATATGGATGCGGCTCCACAGGCCCTGCAAGCCGTCCAGGCCGTGCTTGGCAAGCCAAGGCTGCAGCTTGCCGTCGGTCTTGACCTTTTCCTGCAAGGCTTTCAGCGCTTCCATGCGGGCGGACAGCTCGGCCTGGCGGGCGCTCTCGGCGTTCACGGCCTGCTGGCGGGCGCGGCGGTCTTCGTCGAGTTGGGGCACGGATTCCTGCAGTTCGTGCAGGCGGGCTTCGGTGGTTTCAGCAATCTCCTGCGCTTCTTCCAACTGCTCGCGCAGGTTCGTCAGGCGGGCCTCGTCGGGCGCGGCCAAGGCGTTGCGGTCGGTGCGCAGGCGCTCGAAGCGGGCGTCTAGCTGGCGGCTTTGCTCGTCGATGCTGCGCTGCTCTGCTGCCAACACTCCTATCTGCTGCTGCACCTGCACTACGCTGGCACGCTGTTCGCTGGCGCGGGCCTGGGCTTGGCGCAGGGCTTCTTCTAGGTCGGGCATTTGCATGGCCTGTTCTTCCACCTGGGCGGCCAGCAATTCGGCGCGCTCCTCGGCGTCCATGCCTGCACCGGCCAGGTTCTCCAGCTCGATGTCAGCCTCTTCCTTGCGCGTCTGCCATTGGGCGATCTGCTCGGCCAGTTGCACCAGGCGCTGCTCCACGCGCAGGCGGCCCTCGACCACGTAGCGAATCTCGGCTTCGAGCTTGCCGACCTCGGCCGTGGCTTCGTACAGGCGGCCCTGGGCCTGGTTCACCTGATCGCCCGCTGCGTAATGGGCCTGGCGGATGGTTTCCAGGTCGGACTCGACAGCGCGCAAGTCGGCCATGCGCGATTCGAGGTCGTTCACGGCCTGCAGCCCTTCCAGCCGCACCTTGTCCTGGTCGGCCTCGGCGTCGGCGCGCTTCAGGTACCAGAGCTGGTGCTGTTTCAGCGTGGCGTCGGACTGCAGGGTGTTGTACCTGGCGGCCACCTCGGCCTGTTTTTCGAGCTTTTCGAGGTTGGCGTTCAGCTCGCGCAGGATGTCCTCGACGCGGGTCAGGTTCTCGCGCGTGTCGGACAGGCGGTTTTCCGTCTCGCGGCGGCGCTCCTTGTACTTGGAGACGCCTGCGGCCTCCTCCAGGAACAAACGCAGTTCCTCGGGCCGCGACTCGATGATGCGGCTGATGGTGCCCTGCCCGATGATGGCGTAGGCGCGCGGCCCCAGGCCCGTGCCCAGGAACACGTCCTGCACGTCGCGGCGGCGCACGGGCTGGTTGTTCAGAAAGTAGCTGCTGGTGCCGTCGCGCGTCAGCACGCGCTTGACGGCGATCTCGCCGAACTGGCTCCACTGCCCGCCCGCGCGGTGGTCGCTGTTGTCGAAGGTCAGCTCCACGCTGGCGCGGCTGGCCTGCTTGCGCGTGGTGGTGCCGCTGAAGATCACGTCCTGCATGCTCTCGCCGCGCAGCTCGCTGGCCTTGGACTCGCCCAGCACCCAGCGCACCGCGTCCATGATGTTGGACTTGCCGCAGCCGTTCGGCCCCACCACGCCCACCAGTTGGCCCGGGAGCATGAAGTTGGTGGGTTCGGCGAAGGACTTGAAGCCGGAGAGCTTGATCGAGGTGAGGCGCACGGGGGACGAGGGAAGGACGCGGGCAGAAAGCAGGCTGGATGATACCGCGCCCATTCTGCGCCCCGGCGGGCCGGGGAATGTAAGCAAAAACAGCCTCTAGCGCTTATGCACAAAGCGCTGGCAGCTATTAACTTTGAAGCAAATGGGCACCTGCCAGACTGGTTCCACTAGAATGGTCATCTCAAATGACCAACTGAAGCAGGAACGCCCATGCAAACCGTCAGCGTCGCCGAAGCCAAGGCCCACCTGAGCGCCCTGCTCGACGCCGTGCTGGAGGGAGAGGAAGTGGTCATCACCCGGCGCGGCCAGCCCGTGGCCCGCTTGCAGGCGGAGCAGCCCGCCGCGCCCGACTTCAGCGCCTTCAGGCAACTGCGCGGTGCGTGGAAGAAAGGCATGAAGATCGACCGCGACGAACTCCACGAACGCGGCTGACACCATGGCCGGACGCGCCTTCATCGACACCAACATCGCGGTGTACCTGCTGGCCGACGACGCGGCCAAGGCCCGGCGGGCGGAATCGCTGCTCGCGGCCCGGCCTTGCATCAGCACGCAGGTCGCCAACGAGTTCATCAACGTCTGCACGCGCAAGCTCAAGCTCGACCGCGCCGCCGTCCACGCTGCGGCCCGCTCCTTGATGGCGCACTGCGAAGTGCTGCCCGTCTCGGCCCGCACCGTGGATGCCGCCATGCGCCTGTGCGAGCGCTACGGCTTCTCGCACTGGGACAGCCTGATCGTGGCCGCCGCGCAACTGGCGGGCTGCGACACCCTGTACAGCGAAGACATGCAGCACGGCCAGCAACTGGATGGCCTGCTGCGCATCCAGAACCCTTTTCTATAAAAATCGCCCTCGGCGCTTGGCGGCCTCAAATCTGAAGTGCAACACCCCTTCAGAATTGAGACTCCCATGACAAAGAACACCTACGAACAACTGAGCGAGATGGAGCGCCATGCGATAGCGCTGGGGCTACAGCAAAAGC
>NZ_JASGDA010000049.1:0-7452 GCF_047607405.1 Acidovorax sp.
CTATCGCATGGCGCTCCATCTCGCTCAGTTGTTCGTAGGTGTTCTTTGTCATGGGAGTCTCAATTCTGAAGGGGTGTTGCACTTCAGATTTGAGGCCGCCAAGCGCTGGAGGCCGATTTGATATAAATTTCAGGGCGTTTGCAGCCGCGCACTGGCCCAGAGCACCTGACTCACCACGGCGTGTACGCGATCACGGTGCGCCTGCTGCACCAGCGCGCCATGGTCGTCGAACGCGCTGCCCGCCTGCCCGAGCGCGAAAGCCTGGGGCGCCAGCCAGCAGCCCAGGTTGATGAGCAGCGGCGCCAGGTGGCTTTGCGACCGCAGCCCGCCCAAGGCGCCCGGCGACGCGCTGAGCATGCCCACCACCTTGCCGCGAAACGGTCGGGTGCCGTCCTGCCAGTCGGCGTGGCCCTTCACGGGGCTGGACGCCCAGTCGATGGTGTTCTTGAGCAGCGCGGTGTAGCTGCCGTTGTATTCGGGCGAGCAGATGATCCAGGCGGGGTGCCGCCACAGCGTGTCCTTGAGCCGCACCACGTCGGCAGGCGTGCCCCGGGCTTCGAGGTCGGCGTTGTACAGCGGGATGTCGAAGTCCGACAGCTCCATCAGCGTGACGCTCGCGCCCGCATCGCGCGCGATGTCGGCGGCGGCGCGGGCCAGTTGGCGGTTGAAGGACTGCTGGCGGGTGCTGCCCGCGAAGACGAGGAGGGAGGGGGTGGTTGGGGTCATGGGCGGATTGGAGCACAGGCGGCGGGCAGGATTCCTGCGGGGTTTCACGTGAAACACACGCTCCCGTCGGCAAAGTGGGAAAATCGCGGGTTCCCCTAGCTGCGCCCCGGAGCCCCATCCCATGTTGTACCCCCAGGAATTTGACGTCATCGTCGTCGGCGGTGGCCACGCCGGCACCGAGGCCGCGCTGGCCGCCGCCCGCATGGGCTGCCGTACGCTGCTGCTCACCCACAACATCGAGACGCTGGGCCAGATGAGTTGCAACCCCAGCATCGGCGGCATCGGCAAGGGCCACCTGGTGAAAGAGGTGGACGCGCTGGGCGGGGCGATGGCGCTGGCCGCCGACGAGGGCGGCATCCAGTTTCGCATCCTCAACAGCAGCAAGGGCCCTGCGGTGCGCGCCACGCGGGCGCAGGCGGACCGCATTCTGTACAAGGCCGCCATCCGCCGCATGCTGGAGAATCAGCCGAACCTGTGGCTGTTCCAGCAGGCGGTGGACGATTTGATGGTGGATGGCGACCGCGTGGCAGGGGCCGTCACGCAGGTGGGTATCACCTTCCGCAGCCGCACGGTGGTGCTGACGGCGGGCACCTTCCTGGATGGCAAGATCCACGTGGGCCTGAACAACTACGCGGCAGGCCGGGCAGGGGACCCGCCCGCCGCGTCGCTCTCCGCTCGGCTCAAGGAATTGAAGCTGCCGCAAGGCCGCCTGAAAACCGGCACGCCGCCGCGCATCGACGGGCGCAGCATCGACTTTTCCAAGTGCGAGGAACAGCCCGGCGACCTCGACCCTGTGCCCGTGTTCAGCTTCATGGGCAATGCGGCCATGCACCCGCGCCAGGTGCCGTGCTGGATCACCCACACCAACGAGCGCACGCACGACATCATCCGCAGCGGCTTTGACCGCAGCCCCATGTTCACCGGCAAGATCGAGGGCGTGGGGCCGCGCTACTGCCCCAGCGTGGAAGACAAGATCAACCGCTTTGCCGACAAGGAAAGCCACCAGATCTTCCTGGAGCCCGAGGGCCTGACTACGCACGAGTATTACCCCAACGGCATCAGCACCAGCCTGCCATTCGACATCCAGTACGACCTGGTGCGCAGCATGCCGGGGCTGGAGAACGCCCACATCCTGCGACCCGGCTACGCCATCGAATACGACTACTTCGACCCGCGCTCGCTCAAGAGCAGCTTCGAGACGCGGCAGATCGGCGGCCTGTTCTTCGCGGGCCAGATCAACGGCACCACGGGCTATGAAGAGGCTGCGGCCCAGGGCCTGTTCGCGGGCATCAACGCCGCGCTGCAGTGCCGGGGTGAAGCGCCCTGGCTGCCCGGGCGCGACGAAGCCTACTTGGGCGTGCTGGTGGACGACCTCATCACCAAGGGCGTGACCGAGCCCTACCGCATGTTCACCAGCCGCGCCGAGTTCCGCCTGCAACTGCGCGAAGACAACGCCGACATGCGCCTGACCGAAGCCGGGCGGCGCATGGGCCTGATCGACGACGCCCGCTGGGACGCCTTTAGCCGCAAGCGCGACGCTGTTTCACGTGAAACCGAGCGCCTGAAGTCCACCTGGGTCAACCCGCGCAACCTGCCCGCCAGCGAATCCGAGCGCGTGCTGGGCAAGGCCATCGAGCACGAGTACAACCTGTTCGAACTGCTGCGCCGCCCGGACGTGAGCTATGCCAGCCTGGTGTCGCTGGACGGCGGCAAGTACCGGTCCGCCGATGTTTCACGTGAAACCCTGGGCGCGCTGGCCGAGCCCGTGCTGGAGCAGGTGGAAATCGCCGCCAAGTACGCGGGCTACATCGACCGCCAGAAGGGCGAGGTGGAGCGCGCCGCGCATTTCGAGAAGCTGCGCCTGCCCGAAGACCTGGACTACCTGCAGGTGACGGCCCTGTCCATCGAGGTGCGGCAAAAGCTGCAGAAGCACCGGCCCGAGACCTTGGGCCAGGCGTCGCGTATCTCGGGCGTCACGCCTGTCGCCATCTCGCTGCTGCTGGTGCATTTGAAGAAGGGCGGCTTCAAGGGCTTCGCGCCGCAGGCCGAAAGCGCCGCTGCATGAACATCGAAGCCCAACTGCGCCAGGGCGTGCAAGCCCTCGGCCTGGAACTGGCTGATGGGCAGATCGCCCAACTGCTCGACTTCCTGGCCCTGCTGCAAAAGTGGAACAAGGTCTATAACCTGACGGCCGTGCGTGACCCGCAGGAGATGCTGACGCACCACCTGCTCGACAGCCTCGCCGCCGTCCCGCCATTGCGCAGGCACCTGGCGGGGCAGGGCGCCCGCCTGCTGGACGTGGGCTCCGGCGGCGGCCTGCCCGGCGTGGTGTTTGCCATCTGCTGCCCCCATGTGGATGTGCATTGCGTGGACACCGTGGCCAAGAAGGCTGCCTTCATCCAGCAGGCCGCCGCCACGCTCAAGCTGCCCAACCTGCACGGCATCCACGCCCGTGTGGAAACACTGCCCGGCCCCTTCGACGTGGTGAGCTGCCGCGCCTTCGCGGCGCTGCCCGACTTCACCGCCTGGTCGCGCCAGGCCCTCGCGCCGCACGCCGTCTGGCTGGCGATGAAGGGCAAGCTCCCGCAGGACGAGATCGCCGCGCTGCCCGCCGACGTGCGGGTGTTCCACGTGGAACAGCTCGCCGTGCCGGGGCTGGATGCGGAGCGCTGCATCGTCTGGATGCGGCCCGCTTAAACTCACCGCTTCATCCCACCAGGGCCTCACCCATGTTCGGCATCGCAGACTACGGCGCCTTCATCGCCGCCATCATCCTGTTCCTCGCCATCCCCGGCCCTGGCAACCTGGCGCTCATCACGTCCACCAGCAAGGGCGGCATCCGGGGTGGGCTGGCCGCCACCCTGGGCGTGATCGCGGGCGACCAGGTGCTCATGTGGCTGGCTGTGGCGGGCGTGGCCGCGCTGCTCACTGCCTACCCGACCGCCTTCCATGCCGTGCAATGGCTCGGCGCGGGCTATCTGGCGTGGCTGGGCTTCAAGATGCTCACGGCCAAGCCGGGCGATGCGCCCGTCATCAACATCCAGCCGCGCCACTATTTCAGGCAGGCAGTATTCATCACCTTGCTCAACCCCAAGGCCATCGTGTTCTACATGGCGTTCTTCCCGTTGTTCGTGGACCCGGCGCGCCACTTGGGGCTGCTGACCTTCGGCGTGATGGCCGCCACGGTGGCGGCGTTGATGTTTGCCTACGGCCTCGTGGTCGTGCTGCTCACGCACTTCCTGGCCGAGCGCATGCGCGCCAACCCCCGCATCGGCCGCACGCTGGAGAAGCTGGCGGGCGTCTTCCTCATCGGCTTCGGCATCAAGCTGGCCATTTCCAAGTAAGCCATGGCCAAGATCTTTTGCATCGCCAACCAGAAGGGCGGGGTCGGCAAGACCACCACCACCGTCAACCTCGCTGCGGGCCTGGCCAAAATCGGCCAGCGCGTGCTGATGATCGACCTGGACCCGCAGGGCAACGCCACCATGGGCTCGGGCGTGGACAAGCGCAGCCTGGAGCTGACGGTCTATGACGTGCTGCTCGAATCCGCCTCGGTGAAGGAGGCCGCCACGCTGTCCGACAAGTGCGGCTACCACGTGCTGGGCGCCAACCGCGAGCTGGCCGGGGCCGAGGTGGAGCTGGTCGCGCTCGAACACCGCGACCAGCGCCTGAAAGCCGCCATCGCCGAGGTGGCCGCAGACTACGACTTCGTGCTCATCGACTGCCCGCCGTCCCTGTCCATGCTCACGCTCAACGGCCTGTGCTGCGCGCACGGCGTCATCGTGCCCATGCAGTGCGAGTACTTCGCGCTCGAAGGGCTGACCGACCTGGTCAACACCATCCGGCAGGTACATGCCAACCTCAACCCCGACCTGCAGATCATCGGCCTGCTGCGCGTCATGTTCGACCCGCGCATCACGTTGCAGCAGCAGGTGAGCGACCAGCTCAAGGGCCACTTTGGCGACAAGGTGTTCAACACCGTGATCCCGCGCAACGTGCGCCTGGCCGAAGCGCCCAGCTACGGCCTGCCCGGCGTGGTGTTCGACCCGGCGGCCAAGGGCAGCCAGGCGTTCGTCGAGTTCGCGCAGGAGATGGTGGCGCGCGTGGCAAATATGTAGCAAAAAGTGCCTCAAGCCCTTATCCATCAAGCACTTGCAGCTCATGAATTCATAGCAATGAACCCGTCCAATATCCTTCTCCTGCCCGGCTGGCAGAACTCCGGCCCCGGCCACTGGCAAAGCCGCTGGGAAGCCCTGCACGGCTACCGCCGCGTGGAGCAGCACGACTGGATGCGCCCGCTGCGCGGCGACTGGTCGGCGCGGCTGGAAGAAACGGTGGTGGACGCCGATGGCCCCGTGGTGCTGGTGGCGCACAGCCTGGGCTGCATCCTCGCGGCCTGGTGGGCGGCGCACACGGCCCACGCCCACCGCGTGTACGGTGCGCTGCTGGTGGCTCCGGGCGACGTGGAGCGGCCCGACCTGGCGCAGCAGATCCCGGGCTGGTCGCCCATCGCGCGCCAGCCGCTGCCGTTCCCTTCTGTGCTGGTGGGCAGCCGCGACGACCCGTACTGCGGCTTCGAGCGCGCGCAGGGCATGGCGCAATCCTGGGGTGCGCGCTTCATCGACTGCGGCGCGCACGGCCACATCAACGCCGAATCGGGCCTGGGCGACTGGCCCGAAGGGCGGGCGCTGCTGCTAGACTGGCTGGGTAGTCAAAGCTGACTACTTCTAAGGAGCCGCCATGTCCGCCACCGTAGCCACCAGCCTGAAGCTGCCCGCTGAACTCAAGGCCGCCATCGACGAAGACGCCCGCCGCCAGGGCATGACCAGCCATGCCTACATGGTGCGCACCCTGGCCGATGCGGTCGAGCGGGCGCGGCTGCGCGAGCGCTTTACGCAGGATGCGCTGGAGGCCGAGCAAGAGATGCGGGCCACGGGCCTGGGCCACGAGTGGGGGGACGTGCGCGCTTATTTCGCGCAGATGGCGGCGTTTCGCGCAGGTCAGGCCGAGCGGCCCGCGCCGCTGGTGCCGACGAAAGTGCTCTAGGTGGTTCGCCTTCTTCTGGCCTCGCAGGCGCACGAAGATCTGGTGCGCCTGGAGGAGTTTCTGTGGCAGGCGCGAGACCCGCTGGCTGCCGATTTGCTGGATTTTTTGCTCGACGGACTGAACGTGCTCACGCACCAGCCCGGCGTGGGCCGCCCATTGGCGCAGGGGCAGCGCGAACTCATCATCAGCCGGGGGCGGGGCGGGTATCTGGCCCGCTATGTGTATGACCTGGCACATCAGCGCGTTATCGTGCTGGGCATTCGTCACCAGCGCGAAGCGGGCTATACCGATACGGAAATGTAAAAACCATGGTCACCAAAAAACCCAAGGGCCTGGGGCGCGGCCTCGAAGCTCTCTTAGGCCCCAAGGTAGCGGACAAAGCCGAGCAGGCCCCCGCTGCCGAAGCAGGCGCACCCAGCACGCTGGCGCTCGACCAGCTCGTACCCGGCATCTACCAGCCCCGCACGCGCATGGACGAGGGCGCGCTGTACGAGCTGGCCGAGTCCATCAAGGCCCAGGGCATCATGCAGCCGATTCTTGTTCGTCGCTTGAGCGACGAACAAGGTCGGCTGCGCCGCCAGGAACGAACGTCGCAGGGGCCCTCCCCTGCGACGGCCCTCAGCGAAGGCCCTGTGTACGAGATCATCGCGGGCGAGCGGCGCTTTCGCGCTTCGCGCCTGGCCGGGCTGGCCGAGGTGCCGGTGCTGGTGCGCGACGTGCCCGACGAGTCCGCCGCCGCCATGGCGCTCATCGAGAACATCCAGCGCGAGGACCTGAACCCGCTGGAAGAAGCCCAGGGCCTGCAGCGCCTCGTCCGCGAGTTCGGCCTCACGCACGAGCAGGCCGCGCAGGCCGTGGGCCGCTCGCGCAGCGCGGCCAGCAACCTGCTGCGCCTGTTGAACCTGGCCGAGCCGGTGCAGACCATGCTGATGGCGGGCGACATCGACATGGGCCATGCGCGCGCGCTGCTCGCGCTGGACCGCGCCGCGCAGATCACGGCGGGCAACCAGATCGCGGCCAAGAAGCTGTCGGTGCGCGAGGCCGAGGCGCTGGTCAAGAAGATCGGCGCCGAGTTCAGCCTGGTGCCGCAAAAGCCCAAGAAGGAAAAGTCGCGCGACCTGCGCCGGGTCGAAGAAGAACTGTCCGACCTGCTCATGGCCGAGGTCGAGGTGCGCGTGAAGAAGCGCGTCAAGCGCAACGGCCGCGTGGAAGACATGGGCGAGGTGGCGATCCAGTTCGGCTCGCTCGAAGCGCTCAACGGCCTCATCGACAAGCTGCGCGGCGGCTGATCCATGGCGATGCCCTGGCCGCTGCCCGCCGTGCTGGCCTGGGCCGGGGCCTGGCTGGCGTTTGCCGCGCTGCGCCCCTTCGCGCCGCCGCTGGCCGCCGTGCTGCTGGGCTGCGCGGTGGGCGTGGCGGGCAGCGTGCTCGCGGCCACGTGGTGGCGGCGGGCGCTGGTGGCGCTGGGGTTTCCGCTGTCGCTGCTGCTGGCGGGCGGGGCGGTGCTGCCGGGCTGGGCGTGGCTGCTGCCGCTGGCGGTGCTGCTGCTGGTCTATCCGCTCAATGCCTGGCGCGACGCGCCGCTGTTTCCCACGCCGCGCGGGGCGCTGCGCGGGCTTGAAGCCGCAGCGCCGCTGCCGCCGGGCGCGGCGGTGCTCGATGCGGGCTGCGGCCTGGGCA
>NZ_JASGDA010000050.1:0-13458 GCF_047607405.1 Acidovorax sp.
CGATGGTGCCGCTGTTGTAGGCGCTGCCCTCGCTCTGGATGGAGACCGTCTCGCCGCTGATCAGCGCGCCGCTGGGGCTCAGATCGCCGGGCCGGGCGACCACGTAAACCTGGGGCACGAGCACGGCTTGCTGCGAGCCGTCGGGCAGGGTGACGGTTTGCTCGACCAGCCAGACCAGGTCGCTGGTGAGCTGGGCGAGCTGGGCGAGCTGGGCGGCTGACAGGGCTACGCCCGGGCGCAGGCCGTGCGCCTGGGCGAAGGTGACGCCCGATTGCAGCAGGGCCGCATATTGCGCGTCGTTGCTGGTGTAGTCGCCCAGGAAGCGGCGGCCCGTGAGCTGGCCGATCTGCTGCTGGACGAGCTGCTGTTCGTAGAAGCCGTCGCCCAGGCGTTTTTGCTGCAGGGCCGGATCGAGGCCCAGGGCATTGAGCATGTAGTCGCTGCTGATCCATTGGCGGTGGTCGGCAAAGCGCGGATCGGTTTCTACCAGGGGGCGGTGGGCGTTGTGGGCGTTGACGACGTACAGGCTGCTGGCGGGCAGCGCTGCGCCGGTGGCGGCGGTGCGCGCGTACAGCTGCTCGCCGGAAGTGGTGGCGACGGGCTGCTGGGTGGCCGTGGCGATGGTGCCCGTACTTTGCGCGGGCTTGAGCGGGCCCTGGGCGCCGCCGCTGCCCGGGTTGCCGCCGCCGGTGCCCGCGCCCGCCTGGTTTTGCAGGAAGACGACAGTGGGCAGATCGAAGGTGGTGCTCTGCGCGCTGTTGAATGCCTGGGGGGCGGATGCGTTTCTCTCCTGGCTGTCGCTGAACCCGCCGTGGTGTTCCCACCAGTAGTGGGTGGCGGTGCCGGTGGTTGTCCTGGTCTCGACGCCGGTGGCGGTCGATCGGTTGTTCAGTTGCCCGGCCTGGATGCTCCCGCCGGCGATGACGGTCGAGTCGATGTTGTTCAGCGCCCCGGCGACGACGATGCTGGCGCCTGCCGTGATCTGCCCGGGCAGAGAGGAGATCAGCCGGTCCCTGTGGATGGTTTCGGTGACGCCTTCGATGAGGGTGTATTCGCGGGAGCTGGCTTCGATGCGGTTGTTTTGCTGGATGACGGCCAGGATGGCCTGGTTGAGCTGTTTGGCGGCGGCGATGGAGTCTTGCTGGGTCTTCACTGCCGCGTCGTAGGCTGCCTTGTCGGAGCCTGCGGGCCAGTAGTAGCTTGCCTGGGCTTGCGTCCACTGCGCTCCGTAGGTCTCGGGGGCTGGCGTGGCGGTGTCGTAGTTGGGCGGTACTTCGATGCCGTATTGCGCGAATCGCGTGGACCCGGCGGGCTCGTATGTGTAGGTGGTGGTGCATCCCGAGCCGCTGTCGGTGTTGTCGCAGTGGGTGGTTTCCTGGTAGGCCAGCGGCAGGGTGGAGAGGAATTTGTCGGGGTGCGCGGGTTTGAAGATGCGTCCATCCGAGGCGCCGCCCGGCATGCCGTTGGATGCGCTCCAGGCGCTGTCGCCATACAGGTATGGGATGAAGACCCCATCCCATACCTCGCGGTATTGGCTGGCGCTCTCCGGTTGCTGACCGGGCAGTTGCACGAGGGTTTGCGCGGCCTGGATGGCGACGAGCTCCTGCCGGGCGATTTCGATGCCCGCATTGGTGTTGTTGACCGCTGCGGCGGCCAGGGTGATGCCGCCTGCCGCGTCGATGCGCGAGCCGGTGTTGTGGATGGCCTGCGCCTGCCCGGTGGCGCTGCCGTCGGCGTCGAGCGTGCCGCCCAGGCGCATGTCCCCCAGGCTCAGCAGGGTGGCGCCGCCCTGGTTGTTGACGGTGGCCGCGCCGATGTCGAGGTCGCCGCGCGAGGCGATGGTGGCGCTGATGCCGTTTTCTGTGCGGTTGTCGAGGATGCCCGCGCGGATGGAGATGCGGTCGCCGTGGATCTGGCCGGTGCCCACGTTGTCGATGGCGCCCGCGTCTATGCGCGTGTGGCGCCCGTCTATCAGGCCCCGGTTGGTCAGGGTCTGGCTGGCGGAGATGGCGACGCTGCCGCCGCCCACGATGCTGCCCTGGTTGGCGATGGTGCCGCCCGAGAGCTGCGCGCTGCCTGCGGCGCCGATGTAGCCATCCTGGCCGTTGTCGATGCGCCCGCCCTGGGCTTCGATCTGCAGCGCGCCCGAGGAGAGGATGCCGCCTGCGCTGCCGGATTGCCGGTTGGTGATGTCGCCGCCATGGCTGTCGATCAGGAGTTCGCTGTCCGATGCCGTGGTCTGGATGGCCCCGGCAGCGTTGTTCAGCGCCGCGCTGTCCAGTTGCAGGCGCTGGTCGGCCAGGATGGCGCCGCCCTGGTTGGAGACGGCGCTCCAGTGGCCAGCGCCGTCCTGGCTTCGTATGTGCAGGGTTGCGGCGGTGATGCGACCCCCGTCGTTGCCGATGCCGTTGGCGGCGAGCGTGGCGCTGTGCAGGGCTGCGATGCGACCGCGCTGGTTGTCCAGCGCCCCGGCTTGCAGGTGCAGGCCGCCGCTGCTGGCGAGGATCTGGCCCTCGGTGTTGGTGAGCTGCCTACCCTGGGTGTCGATGTGTACCGTGCTCGCACCGATACGCCCCTGGGTGTTGTCCAGGTCGAGGCTGGTGACCGAGGCGGCGCCGTGGGCCATGATGGCCCCTGTGCGGTTGTCGATTTGCACGGTGGCTACGTGCAGGTCGGCGCCCGCCTGCAGGGTGCCTGCCATGTTGCCCATGCCTTGGGCGGCGGTGATGTCCAGTTGCTGCAGTGCGGAGATGGTTCCGGAGCCGTTGTCCAGGCGAGCGACCTGGATGCGCGCGCTGCCGCTGCTGGAGATGATGGCCTGTTGGTTCTGCAGGGCGCTGGATACGTCGATCTGCATCTGGCCTGGCCCGTTTTGCGCGATCTCGCCCTGAGTGTTGTCCAGGGACTGCGCCTGGATCGTCAGCTCCCTGCCAGCGGCCAGCGTTCCTGCATGGTTGATGGCGCCGCCCTGGACGTGTACCGCCAATGACTGGGCGCTGCCGATGGTGCCGGCCGTGTTGTCGAGTTCCTGGGCGGCCAGGTGCAGGTCGGTCTGCACGACGAGCGTGCCCGAGCGGTTGTGCAGTGCGGTCTGGGTGCCGGAGAAGTCCCGCGCGGTCAAGGTGCCTCCACTGTTGTCCAGAGCTCCTTCGATGTGCAGTTGGCGGATGTTGGCGGTGCCGCTGTTGCGCAATGCCTGGGAAACGGAGACGTCCGTGGCGCCATTGGCGATGAGCTGGCCGACGTTGGCGATGGTGCCCGTGACCTGGATGCGGCCATCGGCCAGGAGCACGGGAGTGGTGGGTGTGGTCTGCAAGGCGCTTCCGTCCTGGCCGGAGGATGGCGGTGCCGTTGCGCCGCTGCCCGATACGGAGCTGCCGCTGGTGCCGGTGCCTGCGCTTGTGCCGCTCGCGCCCGTGGTGGCTGGAGGTGCGCCCAGCGTGGCGGCCGTGTCGGCGTTCGAGAGCGTGGCGCTGTGGAGGGTCAGGTTCTGCAGGCCCGTCTGGGTGATGCTGCCGGCATTGCTCAGGCCTGTGGCGGCAATGTCGAGCCGCTGGGCCGTGATGCTGCCGCTGGCCTGGTTGCCGAGCTGCCCGGACTGCACCAGCAGTTGGCGGGCGGCCTGGATCGTGCCTGCATTGGCGATGCCGACGCCGCCATCTTGGAGGGTGATGTCGCGCTGGCTGCCGAGTGTCCCGCTGTTGTCCATGCCTTGGGCGGCGATGCGCAGGTCGGCGTCGGCATGGTTGGCGGCGATGGCGCCGGAGTTGCTCAATTGCCCGTCCACGGTCAGCGTCAGAGGGCCGGAGGTGGCGGAGACGGTGCCGGCGTTCCTGACGCCGAGCCCGGCCTCGGTGCCGACGATGAAGATCTTGCCCGCGTACATGCCGCCCAGGTGGGCGACGTCCAGCGCGAACTGTGGCTTGCCGCCGGTGGGTGCTGCAGTGCTTTGCAGGATGCTGGCGGCGGCATCGGTCTGGTTGACGCCGGTGGCCATGCGCAGATCCTGCGCCCACAGTCCTGCGTTGACGGAGATGGCGCGGGCCAGGATGCTGGCGTAGTCTGCCTGCGTGGCATCCATGCCGCTGCCCTGGACGTGGATCGTGCCGGCCTGGACGCTGAACCCATTCAGGCTGCCATTGGCTCCATACAGGGGATGGCCCGTGGTCAGCGTCACGCCTGCGGCATTGATGAGGGACAGGCCATCGACGATCAGGCCGGAGGGGTTGGCGATGACGACGTCCGCGCGCTGGCCCGCGACTTCCAGCGGCCCCATCAGCCGGGATTGGGCGGCTGAGTTGACTTCGTTGACGATGACCCTGGCGCTGCCGCCAGCAAGCCAGGGGTTGCCTTGCACCCAACCGCCCAGCTGGGTTGTCGCGTCACTGCGGCTGTTGTTGAGGATGGCGCCTCTTTGTCCGATGTCGAACTGCTGGTAGGCGTTGCGGCTGACGCCGGAGGCCGAGGGGGTCTGGATGTTGATGGTCGGCGTGCCGTTGGCGGAGTTCAGTACCGTGGGCCGCTGCTGGCTGGGCGCCGAGGGGTTGGCAATGATCTGCGCGAAGCTGCCCTGGGTGGTGAGCAGCAGTGCGGCAGCCAGCGCCAGGGGCATGAGGGCAGCGCTGGCCTGGGTGGTTTCTCCGGCGCTACCGCCGCGGGCCTTGGCGGCGCTGGCGGCGCTCTCCTGCACCACCATGCGCATGCCGCGCGATGGGTTGAAGATGACGCGGTGAAGATGCTTGTTCATGGCGGCGGCTTAGAAGCTGTAGGCAAGGTTCAGGGCGAGGTTGGCGCGGGAGGTGTGCAAGCGTTCTGGTTTCCTTATCGGGGTGGACAGTGAGATTTCGTAGGCTAGGGCGCGCCAGGCGCCACGCATGCCGATGGCCGTGCCAGCCAGGGACCGGCCCGCCAGGCTGCGCACAGAGGGGCCGCCGACGCGGCCGCCGTCCAGTGCGATGAAGACTTCGGCGCCGGTGCCCACGGGCAGGCCGATTTCGTTGCGCCAGTACCAGCCGCGCTCGGCCAGCAGGGTGCTCTCGCCGTCGAAGCCGCGCACGGTGTAGCGGCTGCCGATGCCGATGCGGTCCTGGGGCGTCAGCGGTGTCCTGTTCCACTGCCCGTGCCAGGCGCTGGAGAACTTGAGGTGCGTGCCCGCCACCTCGAAAGGCCCCGCCAGCGTGATGTCCGCGATGAAGAGTTTCATGCGCGAGGTGCCTTCACCCCAGGGCTCTTCGGGGGCGCGCAGCGCACCGAAGGCGCCCGTGCCGCGTTTGAAGGCGAGGCTCGCATCCAGCACCGCCTGGCGCAGATACCCGCGCCGTGACAGGCTCAACTCGTAGCCCGAGGTACGCCGCCGCTGGACTTCGACCTCCGTGTCGTCGATGTAGTTGTTCGAAGTGCGGTGAAAGAGTCGCACGCCAACCGTGGTCCTGGACGAGGCGTCGCGCTGGATCACGCGGCTGAGCTTGAGGTCTGCGTTGCTGGAGGTGCCGCTGTACGTGTAGCTCTGGTAGGCGCCCGCAACGCCCTGGTGATACTCGTTGCGCGAGCCGGTCAGCGCCACGAGCCAGTAGCCCATGGGCACCGAGTAATGCGCGGCATGGCTGCGAGTGCCCCGTCCGCCGCCGTTGCCCACGCCGCCGCCATAGCTGAAATAGAAGAGGTCGTTCAGGCCCAGCGGGTTGTCCCAGGAAACGGTGGCCGTGGCCTGCGTCTTGCCGGTGGCCTGGGTGCCGCCGTTGTCCAGCGCCAGATTGCCGCGCAGGGGTGGGGCACGGCGGTAGGAGACCACCAGGTCGCTCTGGCCCGGCTCGGCCCCGGCGCCGTCGGCCGGAGCGATCTGGATGTCGGCGACGGCGTTGGGCACGCGCTGGAGGTTCTCCAGGCCCTGCTCGATGTCGCGCAACTGCAGAAGTTCCCCGGGCCTGGACGGCAGCGCCGTGGCGAGTGACGTGCCGCCCGTGCTGCCGTCCACGAAGCGCGTTTCGCGCAGCACGCCCGCAATCAGGGCGATGGTCAGCACCCCTTTGTTGAGGTTCTGGGGCACGGCCATGACGCGAGAGGTGACGTAGCCTCTCTGCAGCAGGGCCTGCTGCATGCGCTCCAGCATGACCTGCACGCCCTTGGCGCCGATGCAAGGCTGGCGACCTGGATCGAAGTCTGCGGCGTTCGTCAGCCAGGGAAATTCGCCAGCCTTGGGGCCGACGAGCTGGATTTCACGCAGGGGGAAGCAAGGGGTTTCGTTGCCAGGAATCTGCGGAGCCGTGGGCCTGGATTCGGGATGCAGCACGTCCGCGCGAGGCGCCATGCGCTCGCGCAGGGCTTTGTCCCGTTCCTGCTGGCGCTGGAGTTGCTGCTGCTCAATCGCGGCGGCGTCGGTCGGCTGCGCCTGTGCGGGCAGCGCAAGGCCCATGGCCAGGGCCAGGGCCAGGGCCAGGGCCAGGGCCAAGCCGCCAGCCAATATGCTGGCGGTTTTTGTTATTGTGCGCATGGTCGCTTCGTACAAGCCGCTCAGGGTGCGCAGTTCGCCGTTACCTCTCATCGGTGATTTCTTTACCCGCACAGAATTCGATCAGGCGGATGATTTGATTTGTACATGTTTGCTTCCTGAACCCCTATTTATTTCGTCCCCACGCCCCGCGCCAGGAACACCGCCAGCAGCGGGATCAGCGCCAGCAGGTGTACCTCGATCATCACCAGCCGCCGCGTGTTGCGCACATCGATGTCCGAAGGCAGCGCCCCCGTGGCGCGCAGTTGCTTGCGCCAGCGCAGAAAACGCACCGTCGGCCCAATGGACATGAGCCCGATCACCACGAACAGCGTCACCTTCACGTGCAGCAGCGGCTGCGACCAATACCAGCCCGCCCCCTTCATGCCCCACCAGGTGCGCGCCAGGCCCGTGGCGAGCAGCGCCATCGCGCTGATGCCGTACAGCAGGTCCACCCGCGCCAGCCGCTCCACCACGGCGGGGTTGATCCATTCCTTGCGGCACAGCGCGGCCTCGCTGGCGAGGAAGGTGACGGTCATCAAAATGGCCAGGATGTGGGCGTAGGCCAGCAGGGCTTCGGTGGTCATGGGGCGTACTCCTTGTGTTCAGGGGGTTAGGCCCCGCCAGAACGCTGGCTGCGCGTAGTGGTGCCTGAGGTGGTCTATCCACAGCCGCACGCGCAGCGGCAGGTGCTTGCGCTGGGGGAAGACGGCGTAGATGCCGTTGGGCGGGGCGGCGAAGTCCTCCAGCACCGCCACGAGGCGGCCTGCGGCGATTTCGGCCTCGACCTCCCAGGTGCTGCGCCAGGCGATGCCGTGGCCCGCCAGGCACCAGTCGTGCAGCACCTGGCCGTCGGAGCAGTCCAGCGGGCCGCCGGGCTTGAGGTGGGTGACTTCGAGCGAGCCGTCCGCCAGCGGCACTCTGAATGCCCAGCCGCGCGTTTGCGATGCGTCGCTGGACAGCGTCAGGCAGTCGTGCTGCACCAGCTCGGCGGGCGCGCGCGGGGTGCCGCGCCGGGCCAGGTATTCGGGCGTGGCGACGCACAGGCGCCGGTTGTCGGCAATGCGCACGCTGACGAGGGACGAGTCGGGCAGGTCGCCCACGCGCACGGCGCAGTCGAAGCCTTCGCCCGCCAGGTCCACCACGCGGTCGCTGAGGTTGAGCGAGATGGTGACATCGGGGTGCTGCGCGCGGAAGCTGGGCACCAGCGGGGCCACGTGGCGGCGGCCAAAGCCCGCAGGCGCGGTGATGCGCAAATGGCCCGTGGCCTTGACGCCGCCCGCCGAGACGCTGGCCTCGGCGTTGGCCACGTCGGACAGCAGGCGCTGGCAGTCTTCCAGGAAGGCGCTGCCTTCGTGCGTGAGGCTGATGCGCCGCGTGGTGCGCACCAGCAGCTTGACGCCCAGGTGTTCTTCGAGCGCATCGAGCCGCCGCCCCATGATGGCGGGCGCCACGCCCTCGGCCTTGGCCGCCGCCGTGAGGCTGCCGCGCGTGGCGACGGACACGAAGGATTCAAAAGCCTTGAGCTTGTCCATGGCGGTTTAGGAATGAAATAGGGCTCTAGCGCTTATCCAGAAAGCACAAGCAGCTATTAACTTAATAGCAAATGGCTGCGTGCTTCATTTTTACCTAAAAGTCACTGGTTTAGAGATTTTCTGCGTATTTATGTGCGCAAACATTTGCAATACAGTCGCCGAACCTTCCTTCCAACGCGCTTTTTCCACCATGACGACGACCGACCGCACCTCCATCCATGGCCTGCAAGTGGCTTCTCTCCTGTACCGCTTCGTCGAAGACAAGGTGCTGCCCGGCACCGGCATCGACAGCGGCGCGTTCTGGAAGGGCTTCGACGCCATCGTGTCCGACCTGGCCCCGCGCAACATCGCCCTGCTGGCCGAGCGCGACCGCCTGCAGGCCGAGCTGGACACCTGGCACAAGGCCCACCCCGGCCCGATCAAGGACATGGCGGCGTACCGCAAATTCCTGGAGACCATCGGCTACCTGGTGCCCCAGCCCACCGATGTGAAGGCGACAACGGCCAATGTGGACGACGAACTGGCGACGCAGGCGGGGCCGCAACTGGTGGTGCCGATTTTGAATGCACGCTATGCGCTGAACGCGGCCAATGCGCGCTGGGGCTCGCTGTACGACGCGCTGTATGGCACCGATGCCATCCCTGAGGCGGATGGCGCGGAGAAGGGCAAGGGCTACAACCCCGTGCGCGGCGCGAAGGTGATCGCCTTTGCGCGCCAGGTGCTGGACGACACGGCGCCGCTGGCCAGCGGCTCGCACAAGGATTCGACCAGCTACCGCGTGGAAGGCGGGCAACTGGTGGTGGCGCTGGCGAATGGCTCCAGCACGGGCCTGAAGGACCCGGCGCAGTTCAAGGGCTACCAGGGCAACGCGGCAGCGCCCTCGTCCGTGCTGCTGCAACACAACGGGCTGCACCTGGACATCCAGATCGACCGCTCCACGCCCATCGGCCAGTCCGACGCGGCAGGCGTGAGCGACCTGGTGCTGGAAGCGGCCCTGTCCACCATCCTGGACCTGGAAGACTCCGTGGCCGCTGTCGATGCCGAGGACAAGGTGCTGGGCTACAGCAACTGGCTGGGCATCATCCAGGCCACGCTGACGGAGCAGGTCAGCAAGGGCGGCAAGACCTTCACGCGCGGGCTGAACCCCGACCGCGTGTACACCGGCCCGCAAGGAGGCGAGGTGCGCCTGCATGGCCGCTCGCTCATGTTCCTGCGCAACGTGGGCCACTTGATGACCAACCCCGCCATCCTGTGGAAGGACGCCCAGGGCCAGGTGCGCGAGATTCCCGAGGGCATCATGGACGCGGTGGTGACGACCGCCATCGCCCTGCACGACCTGCAAGGCCACGGCAAGGACGGTATCCGCAACTCGCGCAAGGGCAGCGTCTATATCGTCAAGCCCAAGATGCACGGCCCCGCCGAGGTGGCCTTCGCCGCCGAGCTGTTCGCCCGCGTCGAGAAGCTGCTGGGCCTGCCGGACAGCACCGTCAAGCTGGGCATCATGGACGAGGAGCGCCGCACGTCCGTCAACCTGAAGGCGTGCATTGCAGCCGCCGCCAGCCGCGTGGCCTTCATCAACACGGGCTTTCTGGACCGCACGGGCGACGAGATGCACACCGCCATGCACGCAGGCCCCATGATCCGCAAGGGCGACATGAAGACCAGCGCCTGGATCCAGTCCTACGAGAAGAACAACGTGCTGGTGGGCCTGTCGTGCGGCCTGCGCGGCAAGGCGCAGATCGGCAAGGGCATGTGGGCGATGCCCGACCTGATGGCCGAGATGCTGAGGCAGAAAATCGCCCACCCCAAGGCGGGCGCCAACACCGCCTGGGTGCCCAGCCCCACGGGTGCCACGCTGCACGCGCTGCACTACCACCAGGTCAACGTGAGCGACATCCAGATCGAACTGGAAAAGATCGACGCCAATGCCGAGCGCGACAATCTGCTGACCGGCCTGCTGACCGTGCCCGTGAGCAGCAACCCGAGCTGGAGCGAGGCCGAGAAGCAGCAGGAGCTGGACAACAACGCGCAAGGCATTCTGGGCTACGTGGTGCGCTGGGTGGACCAGGGCGTGGGCTGCTCCAAGGTGCCCGACATCCACAACGTGGGCCTGATGGAAGACCGCGCCACGCTGCGCATCAGCAGCCAGCACATGGCCAACTGGCTGCACCACGGCGTGGTGACCGAAGCCCAGGTGCGCGAGACCTTCGAGCGCATGGCGGCGGTGGTGGACGGTCAGAACGCGGGCGACCCGCTGTACAAGCCCATGGCGGGCCACTTTGACACGAGCATGGCCTACCAGGCGGCGTGCGACCTGGTGTTCAAGGGGCTGGCGCAGCCCAGCGGCTACACCGAGCCGCTTTTGCATGCCTGGCGGCTCAAGCTCAAGGCAGCGGCCTGAATGCTATTGTTTTAGTAGCTGCTTGCGCTTGATGGATAAGCGCTAGAGGCCGATTTGACCCATAAAAAGCACTCCCCGGAGTGCTTTTTTTCTGGGCGCTGCGGCGCGTAAACTGGCGGGCGCCCATGCCCGACGACACCCCCACGCCCCATCCCGCCGCACGGTGCCCGCTGTGCGGCCAGCACAACCAGTGCGCCATGGTGGCGGGCCGCCCCGCCGAGAGCTGCTGGTGCATGGCCGCCCGCATACCGGCCCCAGTGCTCGCGGCCATCCCGGCGTCCGCGCGCGGCACGGCCTGCGTCTGCCCTGCCTGCGGTCGCGCACCGGGCAGCGCGCCCGGCGCCGCGCCTATATGATTTCGCCTTTCTTTCTCATTCAAAAAGCACCCCATGCCCACGTACCACGTCGAAATGATGGAAGGCCGCACCATCGAGCAAAAGAAGAAGCTGGTCGAAGAGATCACCCGCGTCACCGTCGAGGTGCTGGGCGGCTCGCCCGAGTCGGTGGACATCCTCATCACCGACGTGAAGCGCGAGAACTGGGCCACGGGCGGCAAACTCTGGAGCGAGCGCAGCTGACGTGGCCAACGACACACCTGCACTGCCCGGCACGCCAGCGGCGCTGATCGCCCGCTACGGCGAGCGCTACCGCTGGCTGCTGCTCTTCGCCGTGATGGTGGGGACGATGGCTTCCATCATGTCGTCCACCATCGTCAACGTGGCGATCCCGGACATCAGCCGCCACTTCGCGCTGGGCCAGGGCCGCGCGCAGTGGGTGACCTCGGGCTTCATGGTGGCCACCACCATCGCCATGCTCACCACGCCCTGGGTGCTGGCCCGCTACGGCTACCGCGCCACCTACGTGGGCGCCATCCTGCTGCTGTTGGCCGGCGGCCTGGCAGGCGGACTGGCCGACAATTTCAACCTGGTGCTGGCCGCCCGCGTGGCCGAGGGGCTGGCGGCAGGCGTGGTGCAGCCCATTCCCGCCGTGATCATCCTCTACGCCTTTCAGCCGCATGAGCAGGGGCGTGCCAGCGGCATCTTCGGCATGGGCGTGGTGCTGGCGCCCGCCGTCGGCCCCAGCATCGGCGGTCTGCTGGTGGACTGGTTCGGCTGGCGCTCCATCTTCTACATGGTCGTGCCCTTCTGCCTCGCCTCGCTGTGGATGGCCTACAAGTACGTGCCCGTGACGGCGCCTGGCGGCGCCCAGGCCGACGAGGGCGCGCGGCTGGACTGGCGCGGGCTGGCGCTGTGTACCCTGGGCACGCTGTGCCTGCTCAACGGCCTGGTCGAACTGCACGGGGGCACGGCGGGCGCGGCGGCGGTGCTGCTCATCGCCGCGGCCGTGACCTGGGCCGCGTTCGTGTTCTGGCAGCGGCGCCTGCTGGACACGGGCCGAAAGCCGCTCATGGACCTGCGGCTGTTCGGCTACCGGCAGTTCACCATGGGCTGCATCGTGGCCTTCATCTACGGTACGGCGCTGTTCGGCTCCACCTACCTGCTGCCGGTGTTCCTGCAACTGGGGCTGGCACTGTCCGCGTCGCACGTCGGCACCTTGATGCTGCCTGCGGGCATCGTGCTGGCGATCACCATTCCCCTGGTGGGGCGCCTGGCCGACCGGCAGCCCACCCACCTGCTCGTCAGCACCGGGCTGACGCTGCTCGCGCTGTCCTTCGGGCTCATGGTGTTCGTCGGGCTGGGCACGGGCCTGTGGGCGCTGGTGGCGCTGGCAGTGCTGGGGCGCATCGGGCTGGGCTTCATCCTGCCATCGCTGAACCTCGGGGCGATGCGACCGCTGGCCAAGGGGCTGATCTCCCAAGGCTCCAGCACCATCGGCTTTCTGCGCATGCTGGGCGGCGCAGCCGGGGTCAGCCTGTGCGGCATCGTGCTCGAATGGCGGCTGGGCGCGCACGGCGTCGCCTTGTCGGCCGGGGCCAGCAACCCGGCGCGGATCGCGGCCTTTGGCGAAACCTTTTTGATGCTCACGCTGCTGTGCATGCTGGCGCTGGTGGCAGCCTGGCAACTGCGCGTGCGTCCGTCCGATCCTTCCGACCCTTCCGCCGCGAGCGGTCCGGTCACTTCTTGAGCAGGAGACACGCGCCATGTGCCAGTTGCTGGGCATGAACTGCAACGTCCCCACCGACGTTACGTTCAGCTTCACCGGCTTCGCACAGCGCGGCGGTCGCACCGACCACCACAGCGACGGGTGGGGCATCGCTTTTTTTGAGGACAAGGGTTTGCGCCACTTCGTGGACCATGCGGCAGCCGTGGATTCGCCCGTGGCGGACCTGATCCGCCGCTACCCGATCAAAAGCCGCAACGTCATCGCGCACATTCGCAAGGCCACGCAAGGCGTCGTCAGCCTGCAGAACTGCCACCCCTTCGTGCGCGAGTTGTGGGGGCGCTACTGGGTATTTGCCCACAACGGCGACCTGAAGGAGTTCCGCCCCCGGCTGCATTCGCATTTCCTCCCCGTGGGGGATACGGACAGCGAACATGCCTTTTGCTGGCTCATGCAGGAACTCGCCAAATCGCACGCCAGCGTTCCGCCCATTCACGAACTGACCCTGACCTTGAAGGAACTCGCGGCCCGCATCGCCCCGCATGGCACCTTCAACTTTCTGCTGTCCAACGGCCAGGCGCTGTGGGCGCATGCATCGACCCACCTGCACTACATCGAGCGCGGCCATCCCTTTGGCGCGGCCCATTTGAGCGACGAAGACCTGAGTCTGGATTTCTCCACGCAAACCCGCCCCAGCGACAGGGTGGCCGTCATCGTCACCGCCCCGCTCACCACGAACGAAGCGTGGACGGCATTCAGCCAGGGCGAACTGCTGGTGTTTGCCGATGGTCGGCGGGTCGATCAGGACTGATTCTTTTCCCTCCAAGCAAAAACCCCCAACCTGGTGAGGTTGGGGGTTTTCTGGGCTGTAAGAGCCTGACGATGACCTACTTTCACACGGGAACCCGCACTATCATCGGCGCGAAGTTGTTTCACTGTCCTGTTCGGGATGGGAAGGAGTGGGGCCAACTTGC
>NZ_JASGDA010000051.1:0-3368 GCF_047607405.1 Acidovorax sp.
ACGGCTGCGCAGCGGCGCCGGGGCGCGGCGGGCGGCGCAGCCGGGCCACGGCGCCGCAGGCCAGCAGCGTGACAAAGCGAATCAGCACCAGCGCCAGCGTGATCGCCACCGCCGTACCTGCCAGCGCCAGCGCCGGCCACAGTGCCGACGCTGCGCCGGGCAGTGGGCGCAGCGGCTGCGGCAGCGCGCGCAGCAGCGCTGGCAACTGCAGCCCCACCAGCGTGAAGACCAGCCCGTTGAGCGCGAACAGCAAGGTGGCCCAGGCCCCATGCGCCTGCAGCCGGAAGGCCATGAAGTGGCCCGAGCGCGCCTGCAGCGCATTGCCCGCCATGCCGCAGGCCACCACCGCCAGCACGCCCGACAGGCCGAAGTGCTCGGCCAGCAGGTAGGGCGCGAACGGGGCCAGCAGCATCAGCAGCACGGCAGACGAGCCGTTGCCGCCGCCCTTGGGCCACAGGTACACGTAGGCCAGCTTCAGGCCCAGGCCGCAGGCAACGCCGACCGCCACGCCTGCCGCAGCCGTCCAGGCAAAGGTACCCAGCGTGTGCGGCAGCGAGAACGCCCGCGTGGCGACCGCCGCGACGGCGAACTTGACGGCGATGAGCGCTGCGGCGTCGTTCATCAGCGATTCGCCCTCCAGAATGTGGCGCAGCTTGGGCGGCACCCTGTGGCGCTGCAGCAGGGCCGAAACCGCCACCGGGTCGGTGGGCGACAGCACCGCCGCCAGCAGGTAGCAGACCGCGTGCGGCAGGCTCTGGATCAGTAGATGAATCAGCCCGCCGACGGCCCAGACGTTGAAGAACACGAACACCGTGGACAGCAGCAGGATGGGCCAGCGGTAGGTGCCGAACTCGCGCTGCGGCATCTGCCAGCCGTCGGCAAACAGCATGGGCGGGATGAACAGCAGCATGAACACCTCGGGGTGGAACTGCACGTGCAGCCCCTGGTCGGGCCACCCCGCCAGCGCGCCCAGCGCAATCTGCAGCAGCGCCAGCGGCACGCGCGGAAAAGCCTGGGCTATCCAGCCCGAAAGCCCCGCCAGCGCCATCACGGCCAGCAGGGAAAGAACGGTGTGTTGCATGAATGCGCAGTGCAATGGAGAAGCATTCGCACTGTGCGCGGCGAGCGCGGGCGCATTGGGGAGAATGGGTAAAGCAGGGCGGTGGGGTGTCACCGGATGCAACCATTGCTCGACTGGCCGCTGACGGCCCCATCGCGGCGCCGCGCGCTCGGCGGATTACTTGTACAATATATGAGACAAGTAAAGGGGTCCGCCATGCAAGTCATCAGCTACAGCCAGGCACGCAGCCAGCTCAAGGGCGTCATCGATCGCGTGGTCGCCGACTGCGATGCCACCCTCATCCATCGCCGCGACGGAGAAAACGCCGTACTCCTCTCCGAAAGCACCTACAACAGCATGATGGAAACCCTTTACCTCCTGCAAAGCCCGGCCAACGCCGCACGGCTGATGCAGGCCGTCGAACTCGACCGCCAGGGCAAGGCGCAGGTGCGCGAACTCATCGCACCATGAGCCGGGCCATCAAGTTCCTGCCCCCCGCGTGGGACGACTACCTGTACTGGCACGGGCAGGACAAGAAGACCCTCAAGCGCATCAATGCTCTGCTCACCGAAGCCGCCCGCACACCGTTCACCGGCACAGGCAAGCCAGAGCCCCTGGTAGAAAACCTCTCGGGCTACTGGTCGCGCCGCATCGACCAGACAAACCGGCTGGTTTACCGAGCCGACGACCAGGATATCGTCGTGCTGTCCTGCCGCTACCACTACCAGTCTTGATGGATGGTGCGGATTTGGTCCCCTCGACAGGAATCGAACCTGTATCTAGCGCTTAGGAGGCACTCGTTCTATCCATTTGAACTACGAGGAGGGAGCCGCGCATTGTAGAAGAGCGGCAGCGCCGCCTTGCGCGGCGCGGTATGCGCAGATTTTAGATAAAAACAGCCTCTAGCGCTTGCTGGTAAAGCGCAGGTAGCTATAAAACAAATAGCAAATCAGTCATACCTCATCGTGTAGATGATGTCCACCGCGTTCTTCTCGCCCGTCTGTCCGCGCAGCGTGAGGCGGCGCGAGAGGTCGTAGAAGATGTACAGCGTGCCCAGGGTGCCCGACAGGCTGCGCTCGTAGGTCAGGTACAGGTTCTTGGACAGCCGCTTGCCGAAGGTGAGGGCGGCGCTGCTGGCGTCCTCGCCCGTGCCCGGGCCTTTGAACCCGATCTCGTCCAGGCCCAGGCGGCTGGCCGCGTTGGCGGTGGGGCTGCTGCCGCCGGGGCGTCCCAGCAGGGCCAGCGCAGCCTGCTGCAGCATGGCGGCCTCGGCGCCGCCTGCTGCGGCGTCGCGGCCCAGCACCACCCACGAGAGCTTCTCGGCGTCGGTCAGTTCGGGGTCGGAGTACAGCCGCACGCGCGGCACCCGTGCGCTGCCGGTGACCTGCACGCCCGCGCGCACGCTGATGTTGGGCCGCAGCGCCAGGATGTCGAGCGAGGGGTTGTCGTAGGGGCCGTTGAAGCGGATGAGCCCCGTCTCCACGTCCAGCATCTGGCCCCAGGCGCGGTAGCGGCCTTCCTCGGTGCGCACCTCGCCGGTCACGCGCGGCGCAGCGCCGAGTGCGGCGCTGCTGCGGATGTCCAGCTCGCCGGTCAGGCGCGTGGTGATGCCGTGGCCCTGCAGCGCGAAGTCGTGGCCCAGGTTGAACGTGACGGCGATGTCGGGCGGCTTGGCGGTCTCGGGCTGCGCGGCCGCCTGGCTGGCGCGGGCGGCGGCCTGCGCCTTGGCCTGGTCCTCGCGGTCCTTGGCGGCGGAGCGCACGACCACGTCCGAGCCCAGGCTGGGCGCGGACTCGTCGGGCAGGATGATGGTGGCGCGGTCGGCGGTGAGCTGGCCGCGCAGGCGCAACTGGCCCTGCTGCAGCTGCGCCTGCAGCGGGCCGGAGAGGCTGAGCTGCCGGTCCGCGCGCGCCAGCACCTGCAGGGCACGGGCTTCGGCGCGCAAGTCCATGGCGATGCCCGACAGGCCCTCGCCCGCGTTCTCGGCCCAGGTGATGTGGCCCGTGGCGGTGAGCGTGCCCCCGTCCCGGGGCGCCGCCGTGCGGTTGCCGCTGAAGCCCGCGATGCGCGCGCGGCTGCCGGGCCCGCCCTGCAGGCGGAACTCCGTCACGTCGAGCTGGTTGCCGCGTAGCGTGGCGCGCAGGCGCCCGTCCTGCAGGTCCACGCCATCGACGACGGAGCGCACGGCCAGGGCGTCCGCGCCCAGCGTGCCCGCCCAGCGCGGCGCGGCGCGCGTGCCCGACAGCGTGGCGTTGGCGTCGAGCGTGCCGCGCACGCGCCAGCCCGGCGGCGCCAGGGCCGACCACAC
>NZ_JASGDA010000052.1:0-11373 GCF_047607405.1 Acidovorax sp.
CGAGCAGTGCCGCGATGACCGCCAGCATCGACAGCCCGAATCGGGCGCAACAAAGCCGCAGCGCGGCCAGGATCAGGCGCAGGTTGTGCCCGGCGCCGCACATCACCGCATGGATGGCATCGCCCAGTGCCCCCTTGAGCGGATTGCGCCCCAGCCGCCCGTCCATCTTCATGTGCCCGATGGCCGACTCGATGGCGCTTCTTCGCTGGATCATCGCCTTGAGCGTCCTGGTGATGCCGCGCCTCTGGCCTGAGCGCAGGATGCGCACGCCCTCGATCTCCACACCACGATAGCCCTTGTCGACGATGGCCGTGGCGGGCGGCTTGTCCGTGCCGGTGAGGATGCCCACTTGCTCTAGCGTCTCGGCCAGCGTGTGGCCGTCATACGGATTGCCCGGCATGGAGCGCATGCCCACCACCAGACCCTCTTTCAACGTGGTGGCGATGCTGACCTTCACGCCGAACTCCACGCCTTCTTCTCTCACGCGCTTTCTCCAGCGCGTCAGGCTCGAGGGGTCGATGGGCAGCTCGGTCTGCAGGTAGGTTTCGCCGCAGAAGAACTGCCAGTACGGGTTCTCCACCCAGGTGTTGACTACGGCTTCGTCGCAGGCATCGAAGGTGTGCTGCAGGTACAGCAGCCCGGCGACCAGGCGCGGCGCCAAGGCGGGCCGACCTCGACCGGATGTGAACGACGCAGCGAAGGTCCGTTCGATCTCGGCCCAGTCGATCAGCCCGGCCAGACGCACCAGCGGGTGCTGCATGTTGATCAACTCGTCCAGGCGCGAGATGAACAGTTCGCCAGACTGCGGTTGCGAAGGTTTGGGACCCATCGGATTCCTCGGAAGAATTTGCAAGAAAACTGGTACTGACAAAACCATACCTTGCAATTCCCGTGCCTATCAATCCGGGGAAATGCTAACCAGATCAATGGCTTGCGGGTTGTTCAGGGTGGACTATTGAGGGTATTGATTTTGCGGACGTGAGTGCGTCGATTGCTGAAATCCGCAAACGGATCGACAGAGGCTATTTGGAACCAAGGCGGCGCGTTTTCAAAACATGGCAAGGTTGACGGCGATGTTTTGCCATTTACGCATTTCTCAAATGGATTGAGAGTCCAGCCTGTCTGGCTGCTATCAGAACTCCGCCCTCCTGGGGTTGCGAGCCATCAGGCGGTTCACCGCGTTGCGTACGCTCAGGGTCCCGTCGAGCAGATGCACCACGGTTTCGGTAATGGGCATTTCAACGCCCAGTTTGTGCGCCCGCTGCAGCACGGTGCGGGCGCTGTAAACGCCTTCGGCGACGTAGCCCAGCGCGGCGACCGCCTGTTCCTGGGTTTTGCCCTGGGCCAGTTGCATGCCGACCTTGCGGTTGCGCGACAGGTTGCCGGTGGCTGTGAGCACCAGGTCCCCCAGGCCTGACAGGCCCATGAAGGTTTCTTGCCTCGCGCCCAGGGCAACGCCCAGGCGCGTCATTTCGGCAAGGCCGCGTGTGATGAGCGCGGCGCGGGTGTTCAGGCCCAGTTCCAGCCCATCGCACAGCCCGGTGGCGATGGCTATCACGTTCTTGGTGGCGGCGCCGACTTCCACGCCTGTGATGTCGTCGCTGATGTAGATGCGCATGGCCGGGCTGTGGAAGGTTTCTACCAGCAGTTCACCCACTTCGCGGTGCTGGCTGGCGGCTACCAGCGCGGTGGGTTGGCCGCAGGCGACTTCGGCGGCGAAGCTGGGGCCGCTCATCACGCCTGCGCGCAGCCGGGGGGCCACTTGCTGGCAGATCTCGTAGCCCATCAGGCCGGTGTCGGTGGTGGTTGCCGTTGCTTCAAAGCCTTTGCACAGCCACACGACGGGCGCCTGACAGTCCCGCAGTTGTGTAAGCCATTGCCGTAGCGCTGCCATGGGGGTGTCGAGTATGAGGAGGTCGGCATTGGCCACCGTGGGGATCACGTCGCCGTGTATCACTTGCAAGGCATCGGGGAACTGCATATCGGGCAGACAGCGGGTATTGACGCGGTGGCTTTGTATCGCCTGGGCTTGTTCCGCGTCGCATGCCCAGAGTACGACCTCGGGCGCATCTTGCTGGGATGCCACACTGGCAGCCATGGCGGTTCCCCATGCGCTGGCGCCGATAAATACAGTTTTCATAGAGCATTGAGCTTATCAAACATAAAAATTGCCATTAGGAGGCGAGTCCAAGACGGCAGTTGCGACGCTTACGCAATGGGGAGGGGGCAAGCAGCCCACGCCGGCCTGGATCGTTGGATGGCCTGATAATTGCGGATTGCGGTCATGGCCCGGCCATACCCAATAGAGTGCGTCACAGGTTGCGCTGCGCCCACATCAAGAAAAGAGAGCAACTTCAGCAGTATGCGGAATATTGAGTCAAATCAGCCTGAAACCCTTATGTATCAAGCGCAAGCAGCTATCTTTTGTATGGTTCTGAGGATCGCGCGGATGCTACGGCTGCAGAGTGTGAAGGCGTCTTTGAGGCCGCAGTGGGCGTCATGAACGGAAAAATCGGCGTTCTGTCGGGGGGCGTATTCAAGATTCCTTTTCTGGCGGTACTGCTGGGCGCAGTGCCGGTGCGGCTGGGCGTGTGGCGCGGTGCGGCTGTCGATGCGGTGGCGGGTTGGGGCTTGCGGCCCAGCACGCGCAGGGCCGTGGGCTATGCGGGTCGGCATGGGTTGCCGTATGTGGCGCTAGAAGATGGTTTCTTGCGCTCCTTCGGCACGGGCGAGCACTTTCCGCCGCTGTCGCTGGTGGTGGATGACGCAGGTATCTATTACGACTGCACGCGGCCCAGCGCGTTGGAGCGGCTACTGTGCAGCGATGCCGATGTGCTGGCACCCGATGCTGCCCTGGTGCGCAAGGCCCGCGCGCAGTTGCTGGCGGCGGGGCTGGGCAAATACAACCATGCGTCGGATGTGCCCGCTGGCACGCTGCGCGAGGGCGACGCTCAACGGGTGCTGGTGGTGGATCAGACGGCGGGCGATATGAGTGTGGCGCGGGGCGGGGCGGATGCCGCCACCTTTGCGGCCATGCTGGCGACGGCGCTGGCAGAGAACCCGCAGGCCACGGTGTACGTGAAGACGCACCCAGAGGTAAGTTCAGGTCGCAAAGGGGGCTATCTGACCGATGTTCAGCCGGATGCGCGCACGGTGGTGCTGCGCGATGCGGTGAACCCGCTGAGTCTGATACGGCAAATGGACCGCGTGTATGTGGTCAGTTCCACCATGGGTTTCGAGGCGCTGCTGGCGGGCAAGCCGGTGGCCTGCTTTGGCGTGCCCTGGTATGCCGGTTGGGGCGTGACGGATGACCGCCAGCCGCAGCATGCAGCCATGGCGCGCAGGGCGGTGCGGCGGCGGTCGGTGGATGAACTGTTTGCCGCGGGCTATATGCACTACACGCGCTACCTGAACCCGGTTACGCGGCAACGGGGTAACGTATTCGATGTGATGGACTGGTTGCAGCGCCAGCGCGAGGTGGCCCAGCAGTTCGCGGGCCGTATGATCGTGGTGGGGTTCCGCCGCTGGAAGGCGGCCAATGTGCGGCCCATGCTGTCGCTGTTCCCGGGCCGGGTGTTGTTTGTGCGCGATGCGGCTGCGGCTGCGGCCCTGCGACCGGGCGGGGCCGATTGCCTGGTGTGCTGGGGGCGGGTGCCGCCCGCCGGGCTGGAATCGCTGGCCCGGCAGGCTGGCGTGCGCCTGCTGCGCATGGAGGATGGCTTCGTGCGTTCGGTGGGGTTGGGGTCGGATTTGATTGCGCCGCAGTCCTTCGTGCTCGATGCGCGGGGCATCTACTTCGACCCTGGCCAGCCTTCGGATCTGGAGGATTTGCTGAATCAGCGAGATTTTTCGGAGCATGACTGCCAGCGCGCGCGCGCGGTGCGGGCCTTCATAGTGGAGCATGGCATCACCAAATACAACACTGAGCCGCGCCAGGCCGCCCGGTGGCAGGTGCCGACCGGGCGCCAGGTGGTTCTGGTGCCGGGGCAGGTGGAGGACGATGCCTCGATACGTTTCGGCTGCGACCCGCTGGGCGTACACACCAACATGGGCTTGCTGCAGGCGGCGCGGTGCGCGTTTCCCGATGCGTTCATCGTGTACAAGCCGCACCCGGACGTGGCGGCGCGCAACCGCAAGGGCAGGCTGGCGCTTGAGCAGGCCAGGCAGCATGCGGACTGGGTGGAGCCTGGGTTGTCGGTGGTCAGTTGCATCGATGCCTGCGATGTGGTGGTCACCATGACGTCGCTGACGGGCTTCGATGCATTGCTGCGCGGCAAGCGGGTGGTGGTCCATGGTCGGCCTTTTTATGCGGGCTGGGGCCTGACCGAAGACCAGTTGCCGGTGCCACGTCGGCAGCGGCGGCTGACGCTGGACGAGTTGGTGGCGGGGGCCTTGCTGCATTACCCGCTGTATTGGGATGCGCAGCTCAGGGGCTATACCTGCTGTGAGGCTGTACTGCACCGTGTCTTGGAGCAGCGTACGGCGTTGGAGCGCACAGGGCGGTTGGACACCCTGCGTACGGGCTATTGGCGCAGGCAGCTGCGCAAGTTGCGGGTGCTGTATGGGGCTTGGAGAGGCTGATTGAAAGTTCCGGAACAGGGTGGGTGCGAGTCTCTTGATGGCGCGTGGGCCTGCCTGCGCGGCAAGAGAGTGCTGCTGCTGCAGGGGCCCATGGGGCCTTTCTTTCGTGGCCTGGCCCAGGATCTGGCGGCTGCCGGTGCCATCGTACACAAGGTCAATTTCAACGGTGGCGACAAGCTGTTCTATTGGCGAAATGCCGCGTCGTTCAAGGGCACGCTGCAGGAATGGCCGTATTGGCTGCGCGCGCGCCTGCGCGAATGGGGCATCGAGGTCATTGTGTTGTTTGGCGATTGCCGCCCCGTGCATCGCTGCGTGGATGCGCTGGCGCGCGAGCAGGGCTGTGTGGTGGGGGTGTTCGAAGAGGGTTACCTGCGCCCTCACCATGTGACGTTCGAACTGCACGGGGTGAACGGCCATTCAGGCTTTGCGCGCGACCTGGGCAAGCGCATGGAGCAGTTGCGCGTGCCGCCGCCACTGGTGCCCGTGTTGCCTACTTTCTGGCATGCCACGGCCTGGTCCGTGGGGTACGTTCTGGCAGCGTGGCTGAGTCAATGGTTCTGGAACCATGACCTGCATCACCGCAGGCTGACAATTTTGGAGGGGTTGCCTTGGCTGCGTTCGGCCGTGCGCAAGCAGTGGTTCCGGTGGCGCGAGCGCGGCTTGCAAAAGCGCCTGACTACCGAGCTGAGTGGGCGCTATTTTCTGGTGCCGCTGCAGGTATTCAACGACTCGCAGGTAGATGTGCATTCCCAATATGAGGACGTGCCGCAGTTCATTGCCGAGATCATCAAATCGTTCGCGCAGACTGCCACAGCACGCGGCAAGGCAAGTGAGACCGGCGACTGGCTGGTGTTCAAGCATCACCCCATGGACAGAGGCTATGTCAGCTACACGGACCTGATTGCCCGGCTGGCCAAGGCGCATGGCGTGGGCCCACGGGTCTTGTACATCCACGACCAGCATTTGCCCACACTGCTCAACCATGCCAAGGGTGTGGTGGTGATCAATAGCACGGTGGGCCTGTCGGCGCTGCAGCATGGCACGCCCACCCTGGCCTGCGGCAGCTCTATTTACGATGTGCCGGGTCTGACGTTCCAGGGAGATCTCAGACATTTCTGGAGTCAGGCGCGCACGGCAGTGCCGGATAAGGAGGCTCTGAAGCGCTTTACCAGCAGTCTGATCGCATGCACACAACTCAATGGCAGCTTCTACCGCTTCCAGTCGCACTGGGGTAACCACAGCGGCGTGGATTTGAGCGGGCTGGTCTATAACCTGGCGCTGGGGTTGCGCTCGCCACCTGAGGCGGTTGCGCGTTGTGCCGGGCAGATCAGTAGCGGGGCACCGTAGGGTCGTTTTCGAGCGCCCAGGCGTCGATGCCGCCGGTGATGTTGGCCAGGTGCTCAAAACCCTGCTGCTGCAAAAAGGCCGCCACGCGCAGGCTGCGCACGCCGTGGTGGCACAGGCATGCAATGGGGCGTTGGGCTTGGCGGGCAGGGTCCAGTTCGGCCAGGCGAGCGGGCAATTCGCCCATGGGGATGGCGAGCAGTTCAAAGCCATCGGCCCGCACGCTGGCGGTTTGCAGCTCCCAGGGTTCACGCACGTCCAGCACCAGCGGCTGGCTGCCCTCGGGCGCGGCGGCGAGCCAGGCGGGCAGTTGGCTGGGGCGGACGTGGTCGATCATGCTGGGGACTCCGAAGAAAGGGAACGCGTCAGAACGTGAAGCCCGACGGCTCGGGGAAGTGGGCCAGGCGCGGGGCGATGGTGTCCCAGGGCGAAGCGGTCTCGAAGCGGTCGCCCTTGCGGTGGGTGAGGGTGAAGCGCATCACCGGCTCGCCGCCCACGATGGCGCCCAGGCGACCGCCGTCTTTCAGGTGCGAGAGCAGGGCGGCGGGCACTTCGGCCACCGAGCCGCTGAGGACGATCACGTCGAAGGGGCCGTCCGGGATGGCGCCCTGCGCACCGTCGGCCTGGTACACGTCGGCGTTCTGTACGCCCGCGTTGCGCAGGTTCTGGCGCGCCATGTCGGCCAGCTCGGGGTGGATCTCCAGCGACACCACGCGCTCGGCGCGGTGGGCCAGCAGGGCGGCCATGTAGCCCGAGCCCGCGCCGATCTCCAGCACGCGGTCGGTGGGCAAGATTCGCAGGTCCTGCAGGATGCGCGCCTCCACGCGGGGCTGCAGCATGCTGTGGCCCTGGCGCACGGCTTCTTCGGCGTCGCCGCCGAGCAGGGGGATTTCAATGTCCATGAACGCCATGCTGCGGTAGGCCGGGGGCACGAAGTCTTCGCGGCGCACCACAGCCAGCAGGTCCAGCACGTCGGCGTCGAGCACGTTCCAGGGGCGGATCTGCTGCTCGATCATGTTGTAGCGGGCCTGGGCGATGGGGTCGCTGGGGTTGGCCGAAGTGTTCAGGGGCAGGGTCATGGCGTCTTCTCTCCGTGGGCATTTGAGGACAACCGGTGATTTTAGGGGCGCCCATCGCCATGGCTATTCATAATGTCCGGCATGACTGCGCAAACCATCACCCTGGGCGGCGGCTGTTTCTGGTGTACCGAGGCGGTTTTCGACCGCGTGCGCGGCGTCACCGACGTGGAAAGCGGCTACGCCAACGGCCACGTACCCCACCCCAGCTACGAGCAGGTCTGCACCGGCACCACGGGCCATGCCGAGGTGGTGCGCCTGAGCTTCGACCCGGCGGTGATCAGCCTGCGCGAGATCCTGGAGATTTTCTTCGCCACGCACGATCCCACCACGCCCAACCGCCAGGGCAACGACGTGGGCACGCAGTACCGCAGCGGCATCTACTACGAAGACCCGGCGCACGGCGACATCGCCCACGACATGGTGCGCCAGATGTCGCAGGACAAGCTGTTCGGCGCGCCCATCGTGACGGAAGTCCAGCCGCTGACCAGCTACAGCGCGGCCGAGGGCTACCACCAGGACTATTTCGCCAACCACCCGAACCAGGGCTACTGCGCCTTCGTGGTCGGCCCGAAGGTGGAGAAGTTCCGCAAGACCTTCGCGCGCTACCTGAAACCCGAATCGGCGTGACGGCAAGGGCATAATGCAACCCGATTGCATTAATGCCCCCATGCCCAATAACCTTCCCTGGACGCTCCCGCCCGGCATGCGCGCCACCCGCGCCACGCGGGCATTGGCCGCGCTGTACGCCGCGCGGCCCGATGCCGCGCTCTCGGGGGCCGAGGTCGAGGCCGCGCTGGCGGCGGCGGGTGTGGCGGTGAACAAGGTCACCGTCTATCGCCTGCTGGACCGCTTCGCCGCCGCCGGGCTGCTGCTCCGGCAGGTGGACGCGGCCCGCGTCACCCGCTTCGCGCTCGCGCCGCAGGGCGCCGATGAAAACGCCCCCCGCTTCGAGTGCGATGGCTGCCACCGGCAGTTCCGCCTGCCGCAAGGCGCGCCCAAGGTGCAGGCCGCCCTCAGGCAGATGCTGCAGGCGCTGGCGACCGACGGGCACGAGGGGCTGGCGGTGGACATCGCCGTGCGCGGCCGCTGCGCGGGCTGCGCGCAGCCAGGGCAGGGGGCGGCGGCGTGATCCGCACGCGGGGCCTTGCGTATGCCTACGCCAGCGGCGGGGCGGCATTGCGCTTTCCGGACGTGGACTTGCCCCAGGGCGGCACGCTGCTGCTGCGGGGCCGATCGGGCACGGGCAAGTCCACCTGGCTGTCGCTCATCGCGGGCTTGCGCGGCGCGGGCGGGGGCGATCTGTTCGCGGCGGGGGTGCAGATCGGCACGCAGCGCGGCGCGGAGATCGACGCCTGGCGCGCCCGCCACATCGGCTTTCTGCCGCAGAAACTGCACCTCTCCAGCGCGCTCAGCGTGGCGGACAACCTGGCCCTGGTGTATTTCGCGGCGGGCCTGCCGCGCGACGATGCCGCTATCACCCAGGCCCTGGCCCGCGTGGGCGTGGCCGAACTGGCGCAGCGCAAACCGCACCAGCTCTCGGGCGGGCAGGCGCAGCGCGTGGCGCTGGCGCGGGCGGTGCTGCTGTCGCCCACTCTGCTGCTGGCCGACGAGCCCACAGCCAGCCTGGACGACGAGGCCGCCGCCGACGCCCTGGCCCTGCTGCAAGGCACGGCGGTGGCGTGCGGGGCCAGCCTGGTCATCGCCACGCACGACCAGCGCGTGGTGCGGGCGCTGCCGGATGCGCAAGTGCTGGATTTGAATGAAATTGGCCCCCAGCGCATGCTGGACAAGCGCGAGCAGCTATGAAAACCATAGTCCAACTCGTCCGCCTGTCCTGGTGCTACCTGTGGTCCCGTCCGCTGGCCGCCGTGCTGAACCTGCTGGTGCTGTCGCTCGGCCTGGCCGCGATCACGCTGGTGCTGCTGGCGGCCACGCAGATCGACCGCGCGTTCGAGCGCGACCTCACCGGCATCGACCTGGTGGTGGGCGCCAAGGGCAGCCCGCTGCAGCTCATCCTGGCGGGCGTGTTCCACATCGACGTGCCCACGGGCAACATCCCGCTGCAGGAAGTGCAGGCGCTGCAGGCCAACCCGCTGGTGGCGCAGGTCATTCCGCTGAGCCTGGGCGACAGCTTCCGGGGCACGCGCATCGTGGGCACCACGCCGGACTACGTGGCCCACTACGGCGCCACGCTGGCCCAGGGCCGCCTGTGGCAGCAGCCCATGGAAGCCGTGCTGGGCGCGGGCGCGGCGCAGGGCCTGGAGCATGGTCTGGCAATAGGCGCCACCTTCATCGGCAGCCACGGCCTGGGGGAGGGCGGGCATGCGCACGGCGACCACCCCTACCGCGTGAGCGGCGTGCTCGCGCCCTGCGGCTGCGTGCTGGACCGGCTCATCCTCACCAGCACCGAATCGGTGTGGCTGGTGCATGAAACCGCCACCGCCGACGACCCCGAAGACCTGGAAGTCCTGAAGGAAGAGCGCGAGGTCACCGTGGCCCTGCTGCGCTACCGCACGCCGCTGGCCGCCGTCACGCTGCCGCGCCAGATCAACGGCGGCACGGCGCTGCAGGCCGCGGCACCGGCCATCGAGGTCACGCGCCTGTTGCGCCTGCTGGGCGTGGGCGCCGACGTGCTGCGCGCCTTTGGCGGCGTGCTGCTGGCCGTGGCAGCCGCCAGTGTGTTCATTGCCCTGTGGAACGCCGTGCGCGAGCGCCGCGCAGACCTCGCCATGCTGCGCATGCTGGGCGCGCCGCCGGGCCGCGTGGCCGGGCTGGTGCTGTGGGAAGCCCTGTGGCTGGCCGCGCTGGCGTCCGTGCTGGGCCTGCTGCTCGGCCACGCGCTGGCCCACGCCCTGGGCTGGGCGCTGCAGGTCCAGGGGCTGCTGCCCGTCACCGGCCTGGTGTGGCTGCCCGCCGAGGCGGGCGTGCCGCTGCTGGCCGCCCTGGTGGCCGTGCTCGCGGCGCTGCTGCCCGCGCTGCAGGCGTACCGCACCGAGGTGGCCGACCTGCTGGCCCAGCCCTGAATCCTGCGTTATCTATCCATCACCACTGAAAAGGAGTCGCCATGAAAAAACTGCTCACCGCCCTGGCCGTTGCCATGCCCCTGCTGCTGGCGGGCGCCATCGCCCACGCCAAGGACGACCACGACCACCATTCCGACAAGGAGATCAAGGCCGACATCGAGCGCCACCGCGCCATGGCCGCCGCGCACGAGGCCGCCGCCAAGTGCCTGGAATCGGGCAAGGGCCACGACGCCTGCCAGAAGGAATTGCAGGCCAACTGCAAGGGCCTGGCCGTGGGCAAGTTCTGCGGCATGCGCCATGTGCACTGAGTACACCCCCCTGAGCCGCTGCGCGGCTTCCCCCCGCTCTCGCAACGCTGCGCGTTGCGGGCAGGGGGACGACGCCGGTGGCCTGGCAAAGCCAGTTCCACGGCGTCTGCTGGTATGGGGCAGCGCCAGTTGAGAAATCCATGCTCCGTTTGAAACGCACCGTCCTCGTCCTGGCCTGCGCCGCCGGGCTTGCCCACGCGCAGCAACTCGGTTCGCCGGTGCCGCCGGGCATCGCGCCATCGGGCCCGGGCTACCACAGCCCCCAGAGCCCCATCGCGCCGCTGCCCCAGCGCGGCGACGTGGTGCCCTGGTCGGTGCTGGCCGACCTGGGCAAGAAGACCACCAAGGACGGCATCCTGCCCGTGTTCGGAGCCCCGCAGAAGGGCCTGGACAAGACGGTGCAGCGCATCCAGGGCTTCATGGTGCCGCTGGACGCCAAGCCGACGCAGACGCACTTTCTGCTCACGTCCGTGCCGCTGACCTGCGCGTTCTGCATTCCCGGCGGGCCGGAGAGCATGGTCGAGGTCAAGGCCCGCACGCCCGTGCGCTACTCGCTGGAGCCGGTGGTGGTGGAAGGCAAATTCAGCCTGCTGCCCAACGACCCCTATGGCCTGTACTACCGCATGGTGGAAGCCATCCCAGTGAAATAATTGCAGGTTAGCCTTCTCGCACCATGACCACCCGCAGCCCGCACCCACGCCCGCCCCAGCCGCGCCCCTTGCGCGCGCTGGCGTGGCACCGCCTGGCCCTGGCCTGGCTGGTGCTGGCCCTGGTGGCGGTGCCCACGGTGGGCCGTTTGCACCAGGTGGTGCATGCCAATGCGCTGCAGCAAATGCACGCCGGGCATGCGCCAGCGGCCACCCATCAGGCAGACCCGCACCCCCAAGGGTTGCTGCAGCAGCTCGTGGCAGGCCACACCCCCGTGGACTGCCTTTTGCTCGACCAGCTCGCGCTGGGCGACGCACTGCACGGCGCCCCCCTGGCGCTGCCCGCCACGGCGGCGCCGCTGGCACCGCCCGCACGCCATGCGGGCCGCGC
>NZ_JASGDA010000053.1:0-62709 GCF_047607405.1 Acidovorax sp.
GCCCGCGGCACCGGCGCAGCGCCCCGCGCCTGCCCCCGCAGCCCAGCCGCCGCGCGCGGCCTCGGGCTTCGACGACATGGACGACGACATTCCGTTCTGATCGCTTGCTTTTATTTTGATAGCTGCCAGCGCTTTGCCATCAAGCGCTGGGGCCTGATTTGACTGTTATTCCAGTGGCCGCCCGGCGGGCGGCGGTCACGGCTGCGCCGCCTCGATGATGCCCCCGCCCAGGCACACCTCGCCGTCGTACAGCACGGCCGACTGCCCAGGCGTGACGGCCCATTGCGCATCCGGAAAGTGCAGCGCGAAGCGGTCTGCGCCCTGGGGCGCCAGCTCGCACGGGGCGTCGGCCTGGCGGTAGCGCGTCTTGGCGGCATAGGCGCCTGCGGCGGGCGGGTGGCCCGCGACCCAGCTCGCGTCGAGCGCGCCCAGGCCGTGCGACAGCAGCCACGGGTGGTCATGCCCTTGCACCACGCGCAGCACATTCGTTGCAAGCTCCTTGCGCGCCACGAACCAGGGCGCGTGCTCGCCGCCGCCGCGCACCGGCTGGCCAGACGGCGCCTTCGCGCCTGTGCCCTTTTCCTTCACGCCACCGATGCCCAGCCCCTGGCGCTGGCCCAGGGTGTAGAACGACAGGCCCACGTGCTGGCCCAGCCTGCGGCCCCGGTCGTCGAGGATGGGGCCGGGCGCGTGGCTGATGTAGCGGTGGAGGAACTCGCGGAAGGGCCGCTCGCCGATGAAGCAGATGCCGGTGGAGTCCTTCTTCTTGGCGTTGGGCAGGCCGATGTCCTCGGCGATGCGGCGCACCTCGGTCTTGTGCAGCTCGCCCACAGGGAACAGCGTCTTGGAAAGCTGCGCCTGGTTCAGCCGGTGCAGAAAATAGCTCTGGTCCTTGGCGGGGTCGAGGCCCTTGAGCAGCTCGTGCAGGCCCGTGGCCGGGTTGTGCCGCACGCGGGCGTAGTGGCCGGTGGCGATCTTCTCGGCGCCCAGGCGCATCGCGTGGTCGAGGAATGCCTTGAACTTGATCTCGGCATTGCACAGCACGTCGGGGTTGGGCGTGCGGCCCGCCTGGTATTCGCGCAGGAACTCGGCGAACACGCGGTCCTTGTAGTCCGCCGCGAAGTTGACGTGCTCGATCTCGATGCCGATCACGTCGGCCACGGCGGCGGCGTCCACGAAGTCGATGTTGGACGAGCAGTATTCGCTGTCGTCGTCATCTTCCCAGTTCTTCATGAAGATGCCGACCACCTCGTGGCCCTGCTGTTTGAGAAGGTAGGCCGTCACGGCAGAGTCCACGCCGCCCGACAGGCCCACCACCACGCGCTGCTTGTTCATGGGGGCGATTATCCCGGCGCTCCAGGTTCCGCTGTAAAATAGCTGCCTACAATCCCTTCGCGGTGTCATTCAGTTGGCTCGGGCTTAGGGCGAGAAGGCCACCGCAAGGTGGCCTTTTCATTTGCCGCAGCCAAAAAATGACCCGAACGACCGTCTATATCGACGGCTACAACCTCTACTACTCGCGGCTCAAGGGCACGCCGTACAAGTGGCAGGATGTTGCGGCACTGTTTCGCGACCGCATCCTGTTGCCGCAAGACCCTGGGGCGGAACTGGTCGCCATCAAGTTCTTCACGGCGCCGGTCAAGGCATCCTACGCCCGGCATGGCGAAGCGTCGGTGCGGGCGCAGACCCAATACCACCGGGCGCTCCTGGCCATGTCGCCTGGGCTGGTGCAGATCATCAACGGGTTCCACATCTTCGAGCCGGCTTCCCTGCCCAGCTACCAGGCGGATACCGATCCGCGCAAGAGCAACATGTCGCGCGTCTGGATGATCGAAGAGAAGCAGACCGATGTGAACCTGGCCCTGCATGCTTACCGCGACGCGGTGCGCGGCGCCTGCGAACAGTTGGTGATCTGCTCCAACGACAGCGATCTGGAGCCCGCCCTGCGGATGATTCGCGGCGATGTGCCCGGGGCAAGAATTGGGCTGGTCATGCCGCTGCGTGACAAAGCCCCGGCTGACGGAAAGGTGCCCAACAAGCGGCTGACGGCGTTGGCGCACTGGGTGCGGCACTACATCCGGGACGACGAACTGGCCCGGTCGCAATTACCGCAGAACGTGCCCACCAAGAAGAAGCCGGCCAGCAAGCCATCGCACTGGTAGCGAATCAGCGCGCCACGGTGGGGTCGCGCAGCACGCTCGCGTCGGTATGCACCAAGTCCAGCGGAAAGCGCCGCCCCGCCAGGTAGTCGCCGATGGACTGCAGCACCACGGGGCTGCGCAGCCGCGCGGCGCTGGCGCGGATTTCATCGAGCGTCATCCACACCGTGCGCACGATGCCGTCGTCGAGCTGCCGCCAGGCGTGGTGAGCGCCCGCCGTGCCGGTGAAGGTGAAGCGCAGGTAGGTGATGTCGTCGCCGGTGCGCGTGCGGGTGAAGCGGTTCAGGTACACGCCCACCAGCGCGGTGGGGGTGAAGTCGTGGGCCGTTTCCTCCAGCACCTCGCGCACGCAGGCTTGCACGGGTGATTCGCCGGGGTCCAGGTGGCCCGCCGGGTGGTTCAGGCGCAGGCCGTCGGCGGTGTCTTCCTCCACCAGCAGAAAGCGGCCCTCGCGCTCGATGACGGCGGCCACGGTGACGTTGGGCTTCCAGCGGTTGGGCATGGGCTATCTCGTCGGGGGCGCGGGCAGGAAGTCGTCGAGTGCCAGGCCCTTTTCGTTCAGCAGCGCCTCCAGCACGGGTGTGAGGCGCCCCAGGCTCTCCTGCACGGCCTCGCGCACCGTGTCCACCACCACCTGCGTGCTGCGCTCGATCTCGATGTTCAGGCGGTCGCCCGCGCGCTTGCCCTCGAACACTGTGGCGCGGCGCGTCTCGGGGATGAGCCAGACCTCGAACCAGCCTTCCTGCCGATTCACCTCGGCCACCGTGAGGCTGGCGCCGTGGACGGCGATGTAGCCCTTGGCGAAGACGTAGCGACGGAACGGCTCGGGCACGGCCACGCGCCAGACGAGGTTGTTGTCGAACTCGCGCCGTTCGATGAGCGTGCCCGTGAAGTCCACGTGGCCCGACAGCGGGTGGCCGCCGATCTCGGCGCCGTCCTTGGCGGCGCGCTCCACGTTCACGCGGTCGCCCTCGCGCAGGCTGCCCAGGGTGGTGATGTTCAGGCTTTGCAGCATCACGTCGAAATTGGCGCGCGTGGGCGAGACGATGTCGGTGACGGTGAGGCACACGCCGTCCGTCGCCACGCTGGCGCCAATGGCGAGGTCCTGGCAAAACCCCTCGGGGAATTCGAGCGTGAAGCTGCGCAGGCCCGCGCGGTCGGTGATGGCAGCGATGGCCGCCGTGGCTTGGACGATGCCGGTGAACATAGTGGGCGGGGATTGTGCCACCCGGCCCGCGCGGTCACTTGAAAACCGCCACGGCGGCCCCGCCGCGTGACGGGGCCGTGACTGGGCCTTCGCCCTTCAATGCTTCATTTTTGATAGCTGCTTGTGCTTGTCCAGTAAGAGCTGGAGCCATATTTCATTCAAAACTCCAGCGCACGCTCACACGCGCGCTGCGCGGCTCCATGGGGTGTACGTGGCGGCCCTCGATGCCGCCGCCGCAGTCGCCGCGCGCCACTTCGCCCGCCGTACACGAGGCGTAGAGGTATTCGATGTCGTACCCCTTGCGGCCCGCCAGGTTGAACACGTCCAGCCCCAGCGTGAGCTGCCGGTTGACCGCGTAGCGCGCGCCGAAGTTCAGCACCGTGCTGGAGCGCGAGTACACGCTGCCCAGCGTGTCCAGCGCGCGCGGGCCCATGTGGCGCACGCGCAGCGAGGCCGTCCATGGGCCTGCGGTGTAGGTGGCGCCGACGGCCAGCACGCGCTCGGCCGCGTTGTCCACGTGGTTGCCCTCGCCTTCGGGCGGCTCGCCGCGAAAGCGCGCGCGGGACAGGGCGGCGTCGGCCTCCAGGCGCCAGCGGGCGTTGGCCCGCCAGCGCAGCGTGGCCTCGACGCCGCGCCGCTGGCTGGCGCGGCCGGGCTCGGTGGCGCCTGCGTCGCCCACATAGACCAGCTCGGAGCCGAGCCGCAACTGCCACAGCGCGGCGGTGAGCGTGAGGTCTTCGCCGCGCTGGTGGCGCCAGCCGATCTCGCTGCCCACGCCCCTGACCAGCGCGTGTACGCGGTCGGCAGGCAGGCCGGTCGCTGGGTCGGTCTGGATGGTGGCGCCGCGCACGTCGTTGCTGTGAAAGCCCGTGCCCAGGTTCAGGTACAGCTCGTGCGCGGGCGCCAGCGCAAAGGCCAGCCCGGCCTGGGGGCTGGCCAGCGCGTCGTGCCCGCTGCCGCTGTTGGCGGCGCCGTAGATGGCCTCGCGCCCGCGCACGCGGTAGCGCAGCAGGTCGCCGCGCAGGCCTGCGTAGCCGCGCCAGCGCGGGCTGAAGTACACGAGCTGCTGGGCGTACAGCGAGAGCAGGTCCTGCGACACCGCGTCGTCGCGCACGGTGGCCAGGCGCTCGCGCGCCGCCGTGGCGTACAGGCCCACCTCGGCGATGCGGTCGCCGCGCCACTGCGCGCCCAAGGTCAGCAGCCCGTCCCGCCCGGCGATGCGGTTGGGCATGCGGTGCGATGCCTGCGCGCCATAGACGCGGCGGCGGTCGGTCTGCTCGAACTGGTCGCCCTGCACGGGGTTGTTCAGAAAGTAGGTGAAGTCGGAGAACAGCGCGAAGCGGTAGTCGATGGCGTAGGCGCTGATCCGCGTCTGCCCCGTGGGGCCGTGGTCGAACCATTGGCCGGACAGGCTCAGGCGCCGGGTGCTGCCGCCGTCCGTGGGGTTGAGCGTGCCCCAGCGCGACAGTTCGCCGCTGTCGATCAACCGCTCGGGGATTTGGTCGGTGGCGTTCCAGCGGCTTTGGTAGGCCATGCCGGTGACGGAGAAGCCGCGCACGGGCGTGCCCTGGGCGTAGCGCAACACGGCGTTGACTTTGCGCAGGTGCTCGGGCGCGCTCCAGGGGCCGTCGTTGCCTTCCAGCTCGATGGCGCCGAGCCAGGTGCTGTCGTCGTTGACGGTGCGCGAGCCTGCGGCCAGCAGCCGTCGGAAGCCGTTCGCGCCCACCGTCGCTTCGGCGAACGGCGCGGGCAGGGCGCTCACGTAGTCCATCGAGGCCGAGCCCGCGAGCGAGAAGTCTCCGCTGTCGGCGAAGTACGGCCCCTTGCGGTAGCGCACGCCGGAGACGAGTTCGGGGATCAAAAAATTGAGGTCGGCAAACCCCTGCCCATGGCCGTGCGTGGGCATGTTGACGGGCATGCCGTCCACGGTGACGGCGAAGTCCGTGCCGTGGTCCAGGTTGAAGCCGCGCAGAAAGTACTGGTTGGCCTTGCCGTCGCCCGAGTGCTGGGTGGCGACCACGCCGGGCACGGCTTCCACGATGTCGCCGGGCCGCAGCTTGGGCCGGGCCTGGAACGAGGCGCGCTCGGCCGCGCCCTCGCTGGCGCTGTCGGCTTCGCCCAGGGCCGCGTCGCGGGGGCCGTGGACCTGCACTTCGGGCAGGTGGGTCGCGGGCTGTGCCCAGGCGGGGACGCCTGCGGCGAGCAGGCCGAAGGCGAAGGGACGGTAGAAGAGCGCAAATTGCATGGGGCCGCCATCGAAGGTGGTATGAACAATTCAAGATTGTTCATACGACAGGCCCGCAGCGCCATACGCCATTTGGCGCAGGCCGGGTCAGTTGATGGGCTTGAAATGCGTGTGCGCGGCGCCGCCGTGCGCGTGGCGCCCTTCGCCGCCCGCTTCGAGCGGGACCAGGTGGACACTGCCGTGGCGCACACCCCGCAGGGCCACCAGTTGCCCGGCCAGCGTGCGCACGGCCTCGGTGGGGCCGCGCAGCACCAGGGTCTCCAGGCAGTGGTCGTGGTCCAGGTGGGTGTGCAGGCTGGTGACCACGAGGTCGTGGTGGTCGTGCTGCAGGCCCAGCACGCGCGCGGCCACCGTCTGTTCGTGGTGGTCGTACACGTAGCTCACGTTGGCCACGCACCACGCGGCGGCGGCGCCATGTGGCGCTGCACTTTTCTGGCGCGGCGCACCGGCGCTCGGCCCCTGCAGCGATTCACTGCCCAGCCGGGAGCGGATGAGGTCGCGCACGGCCTCCGACCGGTTCTCGTAGCCCTGGCCGGTAATCAGAGCGTCGAACTGCTGCGCCAGGGCGTCGTCCAGGGAGATGGTGAAGCGTTGCATGGGGGTCTTGGGAGTCGCTGGCGGGTAGTTTAAAGAGGGCCCGCACCGCGCCCGGCGCACGGGGCATGGCTTCGATAGCGTCTATCTTACGCTTAGGAATCATCAATTGGTAATTTCTATTGAGAATAACTACCATTTCCCCATTCCGTAGAAAAAACAGACGAAGGAGCCCGCCATGTCCCGCATCCGCCGCACCGCCCGCCAGAACAAGACTGCGCTGATGAAGACGGGCAGCTACTACCTCATCCACATCGGCGTGGCCGCGATGGTGGCCTATGCCGTCACCGGCGACCTGTGGGCCTCGCTCACACTGAGCCTGCTGGAGCCCACGGTGCAGGCCGTGGCGTTCTTCTTCCACGAGAAAGCCTGGGACCGCGCCATGCGCCGCAACCGCACGGCGGTCGTTGCGCAAGCCGCCTGAAGGCGAATCAAGAAAGGAGCCCCGCGATGTACGCCATTCCCTTGCGCAGCCGCTCGGCCACGGGCCTGGCATTCCAGCGCTGGCTGGTGCGGCGCCTGGCCGCGCTGGCAGCGGCGGGCTGACCGCCCCGGGGCCGTGTCAGGCCCGGATGTCCAGCAGCGCCCCGAGGGTCTGGTCCTGCACCTTGAGGGTCTGCAGGTTGGCCTTGAAGGCGTAGGTGGCCGACATCTGCTCCACCGCCTCTTCTTCCAGCGCCACACCGTCGGCCTGCGGCTGGCGCTGCACCGTGGCGCGCACGCCCGCGCTGCCAGGCGCAGCCTCCTGGGCCACCACCTCGCGGCGGTAGCCGGGCGTGTTCATGTTGGCCACATTGTTGGCCGACGCATTCAGCCGCAGCTGCGCGGCCTGCAGGCCGGAACTGCCGATCGAGGAAATGCTTGCCATGCCGTGTGCCTTGTGTGTGAAAACCGCCAAAGATGGGGCCTGATTGTCCGTGCGTGCCACGCCGCAGGCAAGCGCGTGATGGCTTCCTGGTCGAACGCCGTTGCTTTGCAGGCGACCGGTGATTGAAAAAAACCATAGCTGCTCGTGCTTGCTGCACAAGCGCTGCAGCCCCATTTGATTGATAACTATTGTGTCTTGCACTAGAGCCGCACACGTCTTTGTGCTACACCCGTTGGGCCCAACCCCGTGCAAACCAGCCCGCGTTCCCCCTTGCCGTTCACGCCCGATCCTGTCCTGTCGCAACTGCTGGCCATGCAGCACGGCGCGCCCGTGCTCATCGCCCTGCACGACGATGCGGACCGGCTCTGCTACGCCAACCCGGCCTTTCGCAGCGCCTACGGGCTGGGCGCGGATGAATCCCTGACCTGGGCTGAAATCATGCGCCGCTGCCACGCCAACGGCACGGGCGCGCTGATCGAGACGGACGACATCGAGGCCTGGATCGCATCGGCCAGCACGCGGCGGGGCAAGCAGCCCTTTCGCGCCTTCGAGGTGGACCTGCGCGATGGCCGCTGGCTGTGGATCAGCGAAACCGTGCGCCCCGACGGCTGGCTGCTGCTGGTGGCGATGGACATCACGCCGCTGCGCTCGGGCGAGCGCAGCCTGCGCCAGCAGCGCGACCGCGCCCTGCGCGCCGCGCAGACCGATGCACTCACCGGCATCAGCAACCGCGCCCACATCCTGCAGCAGCTCGACGAGCACCTGGCCGTGTTGCGCGCCAGGGGCCAGTGCTGCGGGCTGGTGCTGCTGGACCTGGACAACTTCAAGGCCGTCAACGACCGCTTCGGCCACGCCGCGGGCGATGCGGTGCTGCACGACTTCGCGGGCACGGTGCAGCGCGGCCTGCGCCGGGGCGACGGCTTTGGCCGCCTGGGCGGCGAGGAGTTCATGCTGCTGCTGCCGGGCGCGCCCGCGCCGGTGGTGCAGGCGGTGGTGGAGCGTCTGCTGCAGCAGGTCAGCCTGCGCCGCCCGCTGGCCGAGGCGCCGGACTTCGGCTACAGCTGCTCGGCGGGCATGTACATGCTGCGCCCGCAGGACGACACGCGCACCGCATGCATCCATGCCGATCGCGCCATGTATGCCGCCAAGGCCATAGGGCGCGACCGGGCCGTGTGGGCCGACTAAAATCCCGCCTTTCCCCAAGGAGCGTTGCAGCGGGCCGTGATGGCCCGTCAGGCTTGGGGCCGCTTTTTTTGCAACGACGCTCGCCTGTCTTCCAGAACACGACCGCACAGGTGAGCCCCATGTCTGCCGTCCTTCCCCGCGTCCCCCCCATGAAGCTGTCCGGCCTGGAGCCCGTCTCCATCGGCGAGGGCACGCTGTTCGTCAACATCGGCGAGCGCACCAACGTCACCGGCTCCAAGGCGTTCGCGCGCATGATCCTGAACGGCCAGTACGAGGACGCCCTGGCCGTCGCCCGCCAGCAGGTGGAAAACGGCGCGCAGGTCATCGACATCAACATGGACGAGGCCATGCTCGACAGCAAGGCCGCCATGGTGCGCTTTCTGAACCTCATCGCCAGCGAGCCCGACATCGCCCGCGTGCCCATCATGGTGGACTCGTCCAAGTGGGAGGTGATCGAGGCCGGGCTGCGCTGCATCCAGGGCAAGGGCATCGTCAACTCCATCAGCATGAAAGAGGGGGTGGACAAGTTCAAGCACGAGGCCAGGCTCGTCAAGCGCTACGGCGCCGCTGCCGTGGTGATGGCCTTCGACGAGGTGGGCCAGGCCGATACCTACCAGCGCAAGATCGAAATTTGCGAGCGCGCCTACCGCGTGCTGGTGGACGAGGTGGGCTTCGCGCCCGAGGACATCATCTTCGACCCCAACATCTTCGCCGTGGCCACCGGCATCGAGGAGCACAACAACTACGCCGTCGAATTCATCGAGGCCACGCGCTGGATCAAGCAGCACCTGCCGGGCGCGAAGGTGTCGGGTGGCGTGTCGAACGTGTCCTTCAGCTTCCGCGGCAACGACCCCGTGCGCGAGGCCATCCACACCGTGTTCCTGTACCACGCCATCAAGGCCGGCATGGACATGGGCATCGTCAACGCGGGCATGGTGGGCGTGTATGACGACCTCGACCCCGAGTTGCGCGAGCGCGTGGAAGACGTGGTGCTCAACCGCCGCCCCGACGCGGCCGAACGCCTGCTGGAGATCGCCGAGTCCGCCAAGGGCGCGGCCAAGGACGACAGCAAGAAGCTGGAGTGGCGCAGCGGCACCGTGGAGCAGCGCCTGAGCCACGCGCTGGTGCATGGCATCACCGACTTCGTGGTCGAGGACACCGAAGAAGCCTACCGCGCCATCCTCGCCAAAGGGGGACGCCCGCTGCACGTCATCGAAGGCCCGCTGATGGACGGCATGAACATCGTGGGCGACCTGTTCGGCGCGGGCAAGATGTTCCTGCCCCAGGTGGTGAAAAGCGCCCGCGTGATGAAGTCCGCCGTGGCGCACCTCATCCCCTACATCGAGGAAGAAAAGCGCCAGGACGAGCTGGCCGGGCGCGACGTGCGCAGCAAGGGCAAGATCGTCATCGCCACCGTCAAGGGCGACGTACACGACATCGGCAAGAACATCGTCACCGTCGTCCTGCAGTGCAACAACTTCGAGGTCATCAACATGGGCGTGATGGTGCCCTGCCACGAGATATTGGCGCGCGCCAAGGCCGAGGGCGTGGACATCGTGGGCCTGTCGGGCCTCATCACGCCCAGCCTGGAGGAGATGCAGTACGTGGCGGGCGAGATGCAGAAGGACGAGTACTTCCGCATCAAGAAAATCCCGCTGCTCATCGGCGGCGCCACCTGCTCGCGCGTACACACCGCCGTCAAGATCGCGCCGCACTACGAAGGCCCCGTCGTCTATGTGCCCGACGCCTCGCGCAGCGTGGGCGTGGCGCAGAACCTGCTGGGCGACGGCAAGGCCGACTACCTGGCCGAAGTGCAGGCCGACTACGAGAAAGTGCGCCACCAGCACGCCAACAAGAAGCAGACGCCGCTGTGGCCGCTGGCCCAGGCGCGCGCCAACCGCACGCCCGTCAACTTCCATACCTACACGCCGCCGCAGCCGCGCCTGCTGGGCCGCCGCGTGTTCAAGAACTTCGATTTGAACGAGCTGGAGCAGTACATCGACTGGGGCCCGTTCTTCCAGACTTGGGATCTCGCCGGGCCGTACCCCGCCATCCTCACCGACGAGATCGTGGGCGAGCAGGCCACGCGCGTGTTCGCCGAGGGCAAAGAGATGCTGAAGAAGCTCATCGAAGGCCGCTGGTTGAGCGCCAGCGGCGTGCTGGCCCTGTACCCCGCCAACAGCGTGGGCGACGACATCGAGTTCTACACCGACGAATCGCGCGAGCGGGTAGCGATGACCTGGTACGGCCTGCGCCAGCAGACCGAAAAGCAGGAGATCGACGGCGTGATGCGCCCCAGCCGGTGCCTGGCCGACTTCGTCGCGCCCAAGAGCAGCGGCATTGCCGACTATGCGGGCCTGTTCGCCGTGACGGCGGGCCTGGGCGTGGAGAAGAAAGAGAAAGCCTTCCTCGACGCGCTGGACGACTACAGCGCCATCATGCTCAAGGCCCTGGCCGACCGCCTGGCCGAAGCCTTCGCCGAATGCCTGCACCAGCGCGTGCGCACCGACCTGTGGGGCTACGCGGCGGGCGAGGCCCTGAGCAACGACGACATGATCGCCGAGAAGTACCAGGGCATCCGCCCCGCCCCCGGCTACCCCGCCTGCCCGGACCACAGCGCCAAGATCGACCTGTTCCGCGTCCTGCAGGCCCAGGAGATCGGCATGCAGCTCACCGAAAGCCTGGCGATGATGCCCGCCGCCAGCGTGAGCGGCTTCTACATCGGCCACCCCGAGAGCACGTACTTCAACGTGGGCCGCATCGGCGAGGATCAGTTGGCCGATTTGGCACAGCGGCGCGGCATGGACGAGGCCGAGCTGCGGCGGCTGCTGGGGCCGAATCTATGATTTTGATAGCTGCCAGCGCTTATCCAGCAAGCGCTAGAGGCCATTTTGACTAAGATTTCTGCGGCGCAGGCTGCACCTGGCTGAACACCAGCGCCGCCACGATCAGCGCCGCGCCTGCCAGGCCCGGCCAGCCCAGGCGCTCGCCCAGCAGGGCCCAGGCGGTGAGGGCCGCGAACACGGGCTCCAGCCCGAAGACGATGGCGCTGCGCAGGGCGTCCACGCGCTGCTGGCCCCAGGCTTGCAGGGTGACGACGACCACGCTGGCCAGCAGGGCCAGGTACACCAACGCCGCCCAGGCGTCGAAAGGCAGTTGCGCGGCGGATTGCAGCAGGCTGCCCGGGCCGTTCTCGCGCGTGAGCAGCAGCATCAGGGTGGACGCCAGCGCCATCACCGTGGCCTGGGCGGCGGCCATGCGCGTGGCGCGCGGGGGTTGGGCGGCGTTGCGACGGGCGCATTCTTCCAGCGCCAGGATGTAGATGGCGTAGAAGACCGTGCTCGCCAGCGTCAGCGAATCGCCCAGGTTCCAGGGCTCGTTCTCGTGGAACATCAGCGCCATGCCCGCGCAGGCCATGGCGCAGGCGGCCCAGAGCTGCCAGCCGTAGCGGCGGCCCAGGGCGGCCATGGCGATGAGCGGCACCACCAGCACGTTCAGGCCGGTGACGAAGGCGTTGCGGTTGCTGCTGGTGTGCGCGAGGCCCTCGATCTGCAGCCAGAACGCCAGGAACAGCAGCGCGCCCAGGGCGCAGCCCCAGCGCCGCTCGTGGCGCTGCATGCCGCGCCACAGGGGGGCCAGCACGGCCAGCGCGATGGCGAAGCGCAGCCAGATGATCTGCAGGGCGTCGAGCCGGGCGGAGAGCAGTTTCATGGCGGGGAAGGTGGTGCCCCACACCACGGTCACCGCCAGCAGGGCCATCAGGCCGAGTCGTTCTGGGCGCATCAACAAAAAAGGGCTGGCCGGTTGCCCGGCCAGCCGCTCTTGCCTGTGAGATAGATCAGTTGAACAGATAACGGGCCTGCAGGTTCAGGCGCAGCATGTCGCCCTGCTGTCCGTCGAAGGTGGTGCGGCGGCCGCCGATCAGCTCGCCGCCCAGTTCCACGCTCTTGATGGGCAGGTAGTACATGCCTGCGTGCCACTGGACCAGCTTGCTGTTGCCTTCGGCGCCGTAGGCGTCCACGTAGGCGTCGCCCAGCTTGTGGCGCGAGCGCACCATGCCCAGCGACACGGTGCCGCGCAGTTGTTCACTGAAGGCGTTGGTCAGGCCCAGCACCACGCCGTGCGCGCGGTCCAGGCGCAGGGTGCCGTTGTCCAGCACGGGGTAGTTGGCGCCGACCAGGTAGGCGCCGTCGCCGTCGCCGTCGAGGCGCGTGTACTGCGCCATCAGCGTGGCGGTGCTGGTGAGCTTGTAGCCCGCGCCCAGGCCGAAGCCGGTGCCGCGCTTGCTGACGCCGTCCACGCGCTGCTCGTGCGACAGCAGGCGGGCGTTCACGTTGCCCCAGTCGAACGCCTTGTCAACACGGGCGACGAAGTTCAGGCCCTTGGCGCCGTCGGTGGGCTCTTCCAGCGCGAACTGGAACTTGGCGAGGTTGGGGTTGTTGTAGGTGTAGCGGATCTGGGCCGGGCGGCGGAAGGTGGCGCCGGGCGGGCCGTTGAAGTCCACCGTCTCGGGCAGGTTGTCCACGTCCATGAAGGTGGACCAGGTCTGGCCGATCAGCCAGCCCGCGTATTCGCCGTAGGCGTGGCGCAGGCGCAGGCGGCCCCGGTTGCACTCGCTGCCGCAGTAGGCATAGAAGTCGGCTTCGAGCTTGGTGTTGAAGGTGCCGACGCCGGTGGGCGTGGACGTTTCAAAGCCGAAGCGCGAGGTTTGCGCCGTCAGGCTGGACTTGCCGCCGCGCACGTCGCCCAGGGGCTGCTCCATCAGGTTGGTGAAGGTGTCGCCGGGGGCCGTGCCCTTGAAGTCCTTGACCAGGTTGGCTTCGGCGTGGCCATAGACGCGGATGGACGTTTCGCTGCCGGGCAGGCGGAAGCTGCCGGGGATGTCGCCCAGCACCACGGCGTCTTTCTGCTTGAGCTCCACGGCGTCGATGCGGTCGTTCCAGGCCGATGCGGACGCTGCCGGTGCGGGCTGCGCGGCCTGCTGGGCCTTGAGCTGGTTCAGCTCGGCGCGCAGGGCCTTCAGCTCGTTGCGCAGGTCTTCGAAGTCCTTGGCGGTCTGGGCGAGCGCGGCGGGCGGCAGGCTGCACAGGCCGGCGGCCAGCAGGGCGAAGAACGTGTGGTTCAGTTTCATGGGGGGGTCACTCCGGTAGGGGCTGGGGTTGTTGCCGCAGCGCCTGGATCTCAGGCGGTCATGCGGCCGATGAAAGCGCGGATGCGGTCATTCGCGGGGTTGCTGAAAAACGCTTGGGGCGGCGCGTCGTGCGCGATGCGGCCCTGGTCGAAGAACATGACGCGGTCGGCCACCTCGCGGGCGAAGCCCATTTCGTGCGTCACCACGATCATGGTCATGCCGCCGCGCGCCAGCTCGCGCATCACGTCCAGCACCTCTTGCACCATCTCGGGGTCGAGCGCGCTGGTGGGTTCGTCGAACAGCATCACCTTGGGCTGCATGGCCAGCGCGCGCGCAATCGCCACGCGCTGCTGCTGCCCGCCCGAGAGCTGCCAGGGGTACTTGTGCGCGTGCTCCTGCATGCCCACGCGGCGCAGCAGGGCCAGGGCCTGCTCGTTGGCCTGGGCGCGCGGCGTGCGGCGGATGCGGCGCGGGGCCAGCGTCACGTTGTCCAGCACGCTCATGTGGCCGAACAGGTTGAACTGCTGGAACACCATGCCGACCTCGCTGCGCTGCTTTTGCAGGGTGTGCAGGTGGTCGGTGACTTCCTCGCCGCCGATGGTGATGCGGCCCGTGTCGTGCGGCTCCAGGCGGTTGATGGCGCGCAGCAGCGTGCTCTTGCCCGAGCCCGAGGCGCCGATGATGACCGTCACCTCGCCAGTGTTGAAGGTGGTCGATACGTCTTTGAGCACCTGGTGCGCGCCGAACGACTTGCACACGTGCTCGACCACGATGAAAGGCGTGGTCATTTGCTGCGCCCTTCCACGTCGAAGCGGTACTCGACGGCGTTCGATATTTGCGTGACCAGCGTGGTCAGCAGCAGGTAGGTGACGGCCACGGTGGACAGCGTGGCGATGGGTTGGAACGTGGCCGACTGGATGCGGTTGCCCACGTTGGTCAGCTCCACCACGCCGATGGCATAGGCCAGCGACGAGTCTTTCAGCAGCGCCACGAAGTTGCTCACCAGCGGCGGCAGCGAGATCTTGAACGCCTGCGGGAACACCACGTCCATGAACACGTGCAGCCGCCCCAGGCCCAGCGCCTTGGCGGCCTCGGTCTGGCCGCGCGGCACGGCCAGCAGCCCGGCGCGGATGGCCTCGGCGTTGTACGCGCCCACGTTCAGGCCCAGCGCCACCACGGCGGCGGCGAAGTCGGGCAGGTTCAGGCCCGGCACCAGCACGGGCAGCGCGAAATAGACGAACAGGATCTGCACCAGCAGCGGCGTGCCGCGGATCACCCAGACGTAGAAGCTCGCCACCCAGCACACCCCCTCCCAGCGCGCCGTGCGGGCCAGGGCCGCGCCGGTGCCCAGCACCAGGCCCACGCTGCCGCTCACCAGCGTGAGCCACAGGGTGGTGCGCGCGCCGTCAGAGAACGCCTGGGCGTTGGGGCCGATGGGGTCGGGCAGGAAGGACAGCAGCTGGCCGAGCAGCGCCAGCACCAGCACCATCAGGATGACGGCGGCGACGAGCGTGGCGTTGCTGCGCTGCTGGCGGCTCCAGCGCTGCGGCCAAAGGGCGGTGAGCATGGGGAACGGAGCTGCTGCTGAATCAGTGGCAGCGCACGTCTTCGTTGAAGTACTTCTTGGACACGGCGGCGTAGCTGCCGTCGGCCATCACCTCGGCCAGGGCCTTGTTCCAGGCGCCTGCCAGCGAGCTGTTGCCCTTGGCGACGGCGGCGGCGATGCGCTCGATGAACAGCATCTCGCCCAGCTTCAGGCCCGCGCCGGGGTTCTTCTCGGCCACGGCCTTGGCGACGAAGCGGTCGGTCACCCAGGCGTCCACGCGGCGCGAGGCCAGCGCGCTGCGCGCGTCCACGTCGGTGGGGTAGTTCTTCATTTCCTTGATGGTGGAGACCTTCTGCACGTTCTCCAGGTAGCTGGTGCCCGTCTGCACGGCCACCACCTTGCCCGCCAGGTCCTTGGCGCTCCTGATGGCCGGGTCCAGCGAAATGATCATGCCGCCCGAGCAGTAATGCGGGTCGGTGAAGGTGACGGCCTTGGCGCGCTCGTCGGTGATGCCATGCGAGGCAATCACCAGGTCCCAGCGGTCCTGGCGCAGGCCGGTCAGCAGGGCGTCGAAGCCCAGCGTCTTCCACTGGATGGCGAGGCCCATCTTCTTGGCGACCAGCTCGGCCACTTCCACCTCGAAGCCCGTCAGGGTCGTGCCATTGAAGAAATTGAACGGCGCGAACTGGCCTTCGGTGGCGACGAGCAGCTTGCCGTCCTTCTTGACCTCGTCCAGCGTGCGGGCCTGGGCGGCGAATGCGGCGCAGAGCGCGATGGCGGTGGCAACGGCCTTGAACAATTTCATGGAATGGGTCCTGTCCGGGGTATTTCAGGTACAAAAAATCCGGCATGCGGATAGCAGGCCGGAGACGCGGTGTGAGGCGATGCAGTCATCGCAAAACGCGAAGCCTGGCACCATCAAAGGGGCACGATTATAAAGTTCGGCACGCCGCTGATCCGGCTCTGTGCCAAATTGCAACAAGGTGCTTCGTCAGCGCAGGAAGGCGTCGTACCCGGTCTTGAGGATCAGCGCGCCCACCACCAGGATGAAGATGCCGCGCACGAAGCCCGTGCCGTGCTTGAGCGCCAGGTGCGTGCCCAGCAGGCTGCCCACCACGTTGGCGACGGCCAGCGTCACCGCGAAGTGCCACCACACGTGGCCCTTGGCTGCGAACAGGATGATGGCCGCCACGTTAGTGGCGCAGTTGAGCAGCTTGGCCGAGGCCGAGGCGTTGAGAAAGTCGTAGCCCAGCAGCCGCACGAACAGGAAGACGAAAAAACTGCCCGTGCCCGGGCCGAAGAAGCCGTCGTAGAAGCCGATGGACAGCCCGATCAGGCAGGCGGCCACCGCTTCGGCCGCGCCCGTGAAGCGCGGCGTGTGGTGGCGGCCCAGCTCCTTCTTGGCCAGGGTGTAGGCCAGCACGGCCAGCAGCACCAGGGGCAGCAGCTTGCGCAGGAAGTCCGCCGACAGCACCGTGACGGCCCAGGCCCCCGCGAACGAGCCCGCAAACCCGGCGGCGGCGGCTGGCACCATGGCCCGCCAGCGCACCTGCACGCGGCGGCTGTACTGCCAGGTCGCCATGGCCGTGCCCCAGACGGACGCCGCCTTGTTGGTGCCCAGCAGCGTGGCGGGCGGCGCGCCGGGAAAGGCTGCGAACAGGGCAGGCACCAACACCAGCCCGCCGCCGCCCACGATCGCATCGACAAAACCCGCGAGCAGCGAGGCCAGGGTGATGAAAATCCATTCCATCGCAGGATTGTCGCAGCCTGGCAGCTATCAATTCAGGAGAGCACGGACAAGAAAAAGGCGCTGGGATCGCCAGCGCCTGGTAAATGCTGCACCTCGTTGGGTGCTTGGTTTTGGTTCTTGGTAGAAAAAGAGTGTCTCCTCGGCCCCTCGCTTGGCACACCGAAGCGCGCTTTCGAGTGCCGCCACTGTAACGGTCGCACCCTGCTGGTGCATTGGGAGTTTCCCGCCCCCTTGTGGGGCGGGCGCGGCTCCGTGAGCGGGCAGCGTGCCGCTGGCATGGCTTGTGCAATGCAGCATGTAACCACTTGCGAAAAGGAAGCTTCATGCGGGCAGTCCACCACCGGGTCTTTGCGGTTGCGTCGTTGTGGGGCCTGGGGCTGTGGTGTGCCATCGCGCAGGCCCAGGGCAGCGCGCCCGCGCCCACCCGTCCCGCGCTGGTGGGCCACGACCTGATCAATGCGGCGGACACCGCATGGATGATGACCTCCACCGCCCTGGTGCTGCTGATGACGCTGCCGGGCGTGGCCCTGTTCTACGCGGGCATGGTGCGCCGCAAGAACGTACTCAACACCATGGCCTGCGTGGTCGCCATTGCCGCGCTGGTCAGCCTGCTGTGGTTCGCGGCGGGGTACTCGCTGGCCTTCACGCCGGGCAGTGGCTGGCTGGGCGGGCTGGACCGCGCTGGCTTCGCGGGGCTGGAGTTCCAGCTGGAGCAGGGGCGGCTCTCCGTGAGCCACGTGGCGCCGCGCATTCCCGAATCGGTGTACGCCATGTTCCAGCTCACGTTCGCCATCATCACGGCGGCGCTGCTGGTGGGCGCATTCGTCGAGCGCATGCGCTTTTCGGCCATGCTGGTCTTCGTGGGCCTGTGGACGCTGGTGGTCTATGCGCCCATCGCCCATTGGGTGTGGGAGCCGGGCGGCTGGCTGGCGCAGATGGGTGCTCTGGATTTTGCGGGCGGCTCCGTGGTACACGTCAACGCGGGCGTGGCCGGGCTGGCGTGCGCGTGGTTCCTGGGCCGCCGCACGGGCTACGGGCGCGAGGCGTTCGAGCCCTACAACCTGGGCTTCACCATGGCGGGCGCGGGCCTGCTGTGGGTGGGGTGGTTCGGCTTCAACGCGGGCTCGGCCGTGGCGGCGGACGGGCGCGCCGGGCTGGCCCTGGCCGTCACGCACGTGGCGGCGGCAACAGGCGCCCTGGCGTGGATGGCGGGTGAATGGGTGGTGCGCGGGCGGCCTTCGCTGCTGGGGCTGTGCTCCGGCCTGGTGGCGGGGCTGGTCGCCATCACGCCTGCGGCGGGCTTTGTCACGCTGCGCTCCGCGCTGGTGATCGGCCTGGTGGCGGGCCTCGCGTGCTACTGGGGCGCCACGGGGCTCAAGCGCCTGCTGGGGGCCGACGACTCGCTGGACGTGTTCGGCGTACACGGCATCGGCGGCATTGTGGGATCGCTGCTCACGGGCGTGCTGGCCAGCCGCACGGTGGGCGGCGTGCCGGGCAGCCTGGCCGTGCAGGCCATCGGGGTGGGCGCCGTCCTGGCCTACAGCCTGGTGGCGACGGCTGCGCTGCTGTGGCTCGTCAACTTCGCCATGGGCCTGCGGGTGGACGATCAGAGCGAACTGACCGGGCTGGACATCGCCCAGCACCGCGAGCGTCTGGGGGGTTGAGCACGCCATGGCAGGAACCGACCGGCTCGCCATCGCCGCCCACCTGCACGTGCTGCTGCGCCGCAAGGCCGGGCGCGTGACCGACACGGAGTGGATGGTCGCCAATGCCGACTATGCGCTGGAGATCGTGCGCTTTGCGCGCCAGCGCGCGGTGCAAGACAACGCGCCCGAGCTGGCGGAGTGGGCCGGGCGGCTGGAGCAGGCCGTGCATGAAACGCCGCCCGAACCCCGCCGCCCCTTGCTGGACACGGCTGCGCAGGCGGTGCGCCAGCGCATGGCGTCGCCCCCGCCCGAGGTGCCGCGCTACATCGGCGGCATCCGCTGAATCAGCCCTGCTGCTTGCGGGCTTGAATGATCCACTCTGCCGCCTTCTCCGCGATCATCAGCGTGGGCGAGTTGGTGTTGCCGCTGGTGATGGTGGGCATGGCGCCCGCGTCCACCACGCGCAGGCCCTGGATGCCGCGCACGCGCAGTTGCGAGTCGAGCACGGCCATGGGGTCATCGTCGCGCCCCATCCGGGTCGTGCCCACGGGGTGGAAGATGGTGGTGGCGATGTCGCCCGCCAGGCGGGCCAGGTCTTCGTCGCTCTCGAACTGCACGCCGGGCTTCCACTCCTGCGGCTGGTACTTGGCGAGCGCGGGCTGGGCGGCGATGCGGCGCGTCACGCGCAGGCTGTCGGCGGCCACCTTGCGGTCCTCGGGCGTGCTGAGGTAGTGGGGGGCGATGGCGGGCGCGGCCTTGAAATCCGCGCTCTTGATCTGCACCGTGCCCCGGCTCGTGGGGTTGAGGTTGCACACGCTGGCCGTGAACGCCGGAAAGCCGTGCAGCGGCTCGCCAAACGCGTCGAGCGACAGCGGCTGCACGTGGTACTGGATGTTGGGGTGCGCCATGTCGGGGCTGCTGCGCGTGAAGGCGCCGAGCTGCGACGGCGCCATGCTCATCGGGCCGCTGCGCTTGGCCACGTATTCCAGGCCGATGCGGGCCTTGCCCCACAGCGAGTTCGCCAGGGTGTTGAGCGTGGGCACGCCCTGCACCTTGTACACGGCGCGGATCTGTAGATGGTCCTGCAGGTTGGCGCCCACGCCGGGCAGGTCCTGCACCACGGCGATGCCGTGCTGGCGCAGCAGTGCGGCGGGGCCGATGCCCGACAGTTGCAGCAGCTGCGGCGAGTTGATGGCCCCCGCGCTCAGGATCACCTCGCCGGTGGCGTGGGCCGTCACCATCTCGCGCCCGTCCCACACCTGCACGCCGGTGCAGCGGCGCGTGCCGTCGGGCTGGGTCTCGATGACGAGCCTGGCGGCCTGCGCGCTGGTCCACATCTCGAAGTTGGGCCGCCCGTAGCAGGTGGGCCGCAGGAAGGCCTTGGCCGTGTTCCAGCGCCAGCCCGCCTTCTGGTTCACCTCGAAGTAGCCCACGCCCTCGTTGCTGCCGCCGTTGAAGTCCTCAGTGGCCGGTATGCCCGCCTGCTGCGCGGCCTGGGCGAAGGCGTCCAGCACGTCCCAGCGCAGGCGCTGCTTTTCCACGCGCCATTCGCCAGTGCTGCCCGTGGCCTTGTTGCCGTGCAGGCGCTGGAAGCTCTCGCTCACGCCCTCGGGCCTGTCCAGGCGCCAGTGGTCCTCGTGGCGGCGAAAGTACGGCAGGGCGTTGTCCCAGCGCCAGCGCGCGTCGCCCGTCAGCTCGGCCCAGTGGTCGTAGTCGCGCGCCTGGCCGCGCATGTAGATCATGCCGTTGATGCTGCTGCAGCCGCCCAGCGTCTTGCCGCGCGGGTAGCGCAGCGTGCGGCCGTTCAGGCCCGCGTCGGGCTCGGTCTGGTAGAGCCAGTCGGTGCGCGGGTTGCCGATGCAGTACAGGTAGCCCACGGGGATGTGGATCCAGTGGTAGTCGTCCTTGCGGCCTGCCTCGATCAGCAGCACGCGGTGGCGGCGGTCGGCGCTCAGGCGGTTGCACAGCAGGGCCCCGGCGGTGCCGCCGCCGATGATGATGGTGTCAAACGTGGTGTCGCTCATGGGCGGTGATTGTGCGGGCCGCCCGGCGGATGTCGATGGGGCGGGTACTGATTGCTATTGAAACAATAGCTGCTTGTGCTTATGTGGTAAGCGCTAGAGGCCAATTTGGTTCAAAATATCGACGCGGGCGCAATTCCTACGCGGCACCCCGGCGTGCCTCCGCTACCATGCGCTTTCCGTTCTGTAACACGACATGACCGACTCCGCGCCGCGCATCCACCTTGCCGACACGCCCGACGGCCCCCGTGCGCAGCTGCATGGGCGCTGGGGCGCGGCCGAGCTGGGCAGCCCGGCGCAGTGGAAGGCGGTGGCCGCGCAACTGCGCGAGCACCCCGCCGCGCCGTCCCTGGGCTGGGACCTGCGCCCGCTGCAGTGGCTGGACCACGTGGGCGCGCAACTGCTGTGGAACCACTGGCAGCGCGCCTGGCCCGCGCAGTTCGACTGCACCGACCAGCAGCGCGACATCCTCACGCGCGTGGCGGGCTTCACCCTGGCCGAGCCGCCGCCGCCCGACCGCTGGCGCCTGTCCGCGCAGGTGGACCACCTGGGCGTGCTGGTGCTGCACGGCCTGGACCATGCGCGCCACATGCTCGAAATGGTGGGCCAGCTCCTGCTCGACCTGCTGCGCCTGGCGCGCAACCCGCGCCGGGCGCCGTGGCGCGACGTGTCGGGCCACCTGTACCGCATGGGCGCCACGGCGCTGCCCATCACGGCGCTGGTGGGCTTTCTGATCGGCGTGGTGCTGGCCTACCTGATGAGCCTGCAACTGCGCCAGTTCGGCGCCGAGTCGTTCATCGTCAACATCCTGGGCATCTCGCTGATCCGCGAGCTGGGGCCCATGCTCGCGGCCATCCTGGTGGCGGGGCGCTCGGGCTCGGCCATCACCGCGCAGATCGGCGTGATGCGCGTGACCGAGGAGCTGGACGCCATGAGCGTCATGGGCATCCCGCACGGCTTTCGGCTGGTGATGCCGCGCACCCTGGCCCTGGCGCTGGCCATGCCGCTCATCAGCGTATGGACCACGCTGGCCGCGCTGGCCGGGGGCATGCTGGCGGCGGACATCGCCATGGACATCTCGCCCTCCTACTTCGTGCAGGCGCTGCCCGCCGCCGTGAAGGTGGGCAGCCTGGGGCTGGCCGTGGCCAAGGCGGTGGTGTTCGGCGCGGCCATCGCGCTCATCGGCTGCCACTGGGGCCTGCGCGTCAAGCCCAACACGCAGAGCCTGGGCGAGGGCACCACGGCATCCGTGGTCACGTCCATCACCACCGTCATCATCGTGGACGCGGTGTTCGCCATCGCCTTCAAAAACATCGGCATATGAGCACGCCCGAACCCATCCCCGTCGATGCGAACGAGCCGCCCGTGGTTGAAGTCCACGGCCTGTGGACGGTGTTCGGCAAGGGCCGGGACGCCTTCGCCGTCCACCAGGACCTGGAATTCACCGTGCAGCGCGGCGAAATGCTCTCGCTCGTGGGCGGCTCGGGCACCGGCAAGACGGTGCTGCTGCGCCAGATACTGGGCCTGGCCCAGCCCACGCGCGGCAGCGTCACCGTGCTGGGCCGCCCGGCCAGCGAAATGGGGCGCGAGGGCGCGGCCAGCCGCGTGGGCATGCTGTTCCAGCACGGCGCGCTGTTCTCGGCCTTCAGCGTGCTCGACAACATCGCCTTCGCGCTGCGCGAGCAGGGCACGCTGCCCGACGACCTCGTGCGCGACGCCGCTCTGGTCAAGCTGCAAATGGTGGGCCTCAAGCCCGAGCACGCCACGCGCATGCCCGCCGACCTGTCGGGCGGCATGGTCAAGCGCGTGGCGCTGGCGCGCGCCCTCATCATGGACCCGCCCCTGCTGCTGCTCGACGAACCCACGGCGGGGCTGGACCCGAGCAGCTCCGACGACTTCTGCGCCCTGCTGCGCGAGCTGCGCGCGGCGCTGGGCCTGACGGTCATCATGGTCACGCACGACCTGGACACGCTGTTCGCCCTGTCCACCCGCGTGGCCGTGCTGGCCGATAAAAAGGTCATCGTCACCGGCCCGCCGCACGATGTGGCGCATTTCAAGCACCCCTTCATCGAGCACTTCTTCATGGGCGAACGCGGCCAGCGCGCCATGGCCCCCGCCCCGGACAAGGAAACCCCCTGATGGAAAACAAATCCCACGCCCTCGCCGCGGGCATCTTCGTGCTGGTGGTGGCCGCCATGCTGGCGGGCCTGACCCTCTGGCTCACGCGCGACAACACCCACTACGAGCAATACGAGCTGTCCACCAAGGACGGCGTGAGCGGCCTGCAACCCCAGGCGGCGGTGCGCTACAAGGGCGTGGCCGTGGGCAAGGTCACGCGCATCGGGTTCGACCCGCAGATCAGCGGCAACGTGCTCATCCGCATTGCCGTCAACGAGCAGGCGCCCATCAGCCCCACCACCTTCGCCGTGCTGGGCTACCAGGGCGTCACGGGCCTCGCCCACGTGCTGCTGGACGACGCCGACCAGCCCCAGCCCGCGCCGCCCCCCGGCCCCAGCGGCCTGCCGCGCCTGCCCATCAGGCCGTCGCCCTTTGGCCGCATCGCCGAGCAGGTGCCCAACATCCTCGTCCAGGTCGAGGAAGCCACGCGCCGCGTCAACCAGCTGCTCTCCGACGACAACCAGCAGAAACTCAGCGACGCCCTGGGCAGCATCGCCCAGGCCGCCGCAGGCGCGAACGCGCTCACCGAGCGGCTCGACGCCACGGTGACCCAGCGCCTGGACCCGGCCCTGGCCGCCCTGCCGCCCCTGGCCAGCGACGCGCGCAAGACCCTGCAGGCGCTGCGGCAGGCGGGCGACGGCGTGACCGCGCTGGCGGCCGACATCGGCCAGACCACGCAGCGCCTGAGCGCCCAGGGCGGCCCCATCGACCAGATCGGCCAGGGCACGCAGGCCCTGGCGCGCGCGGCAGACCAGTTCGCCATCTCCACCCTGCCGCGCCTGAACCGCGCCGCCGACGACACCGCACGCGCCGCGCGCCAGCTCGGCCGCACGGCGGGCGGCGTCTCCGACAACCCGCAACTGTTCATCTACGGCTCGGGCCGCATACCGCCCGGCCCGGGCGAGCCAGGCTTTGCGCCCTGAGGAGTGAGTATGACAACTATCAAAAACATAGCTGCTGGTGCCCGTCCAGCAAGCGCTGCAGCCCTTTTTTGCTTGATATTCCTGGCAGGCTGCTCGGCCCTGCCCACGCCGCCCTCGCGCCCCGTGCTGTACGACTTCGGCCCCGGCGCGCTGGCCCCCGCGCCCGCCAGCAGCCAAGCGCCGCTGCCCCCGCTGGCACTGGCCGACGTGGACGCGCCCGGCCTGCCCGAGGGCAGCAACGCCGTGCTGTACCGCCTGGCCTATTCCGACAGCCAGCAACTGCGCCCCTACAGCCAGGCCCGCTGGAGCCAGCCACCCGCGCAACTGGTGCAGCAGCGCCTGCGCGAACAGCTCGGCCAGCGGCGCGCCATCCTCAAGCCCGACGACGGCGCCGCGCAGGCCCGCGACGCGGCCCAGGGCGGCGCGCTGCCCCTGGTGCTGCGCACGGAGCTGGAGGAGTTCAGCCACATCTTCGCCACCCCCGCCGACAGCACGGGCGTGGTGCGCCTGCGCGCCACCGTGGTCGCCCTGACCCCGGCGGGTGAATCGCTGCGCGGGCAGCGCGTCTTCATCGCCCGCACACCGGCCCGCAGCGCCGACGCCGCAGGCGGCGTGGCGGCACTGGCCGAGGCGTCCACGCAGCTGGCGCAGGAGCTGGCGCAGTGGGTGGAGCAGTTAAGCCACTGAACACGGCCCGGCACGGCACTCACGACGCCTGCAGGAACCCCAGGTCCACCGGGTAGTCCGTGCCGCCAAAGTTGCCGATGTTGGGCAGCACGAGAGGCAGTTCGCTGGCGGAGACGCCGAACCACTTGGCCAGCGTGGCCGCGTACTGGTCCACCGAGGTAGTGGGCAGCAGGATGCCCTGGCCGACGTGGGTCTGGTCCTCGGGCGCGGCGGTGTTGGTGTTGGTCACCGGCGGGGCGATGCCGTAGAACGCGCGACCCTTCACGGCGCCGCCCACCACCAGGTGGTGGCCGCCCCAGCCGTGGTCCGAGCCGTCGCCGTTGGAGGTGAGTGTGCGGCCGAAGTCCGACGCGGTGAACGCCGTCACCTTGTCGGCCACGCCCAGCTCTACCGTGGCGTTGTAGAACGCGGTCATGGCCTCGCTCACGCGCTGCATCAGCACGGGCTGCTGCGCGATCAGGTTGTCGTGCAGGTCGAACCCGCCCAGCGACACCATGAACACCTGCCGCTGGTTGCCCAGGGCGCTGCGCCCGGCGATCAGGCGCGCCACGGTCTTGAGCTGGTCGGCCAGCGTGTTGCCGGTGGGAAACGCCGTGCCCAGCGTCACGCCCGCGAGCGCGCTGCCGATCTGGTCGGACGAGGCGACGGAGCGGGCGGTGACGCGCGTGTATTCGTTCTCCATCAGGTGCGTGCGGGGCTGCTGGATCAGTGTGGACAGCGCGCCGCGCACCGCGCTGGAGCCATAGACGTTGTTCTTGACGCCGTTGACGGCCACCGCCCCGTTGGTGCCCACCTGGTACTGGATGGCCGAGCTGCCCGACAGGAACACCGCGTTGCCCGTGACCGATATGCACGTGAACAGCGAGTTGCCGTTGGACGACAGCGCCAGGTCGCCGATGCTGCCGCCCCAGCCCACGGTGGAGCCTTCGGGCGAGGAGGACTGCCACACCGACTGCTGGTCGTTGTGCGAGAACAGGCGCGGCGGTATGGGCTGCGTCTTGGCGGTGTACTGCGCGCGCGTGAGCGGCACCACCAGCGGCCCCACGTTGAGCTGCACGGCCGCCTTGCCGGTGTTGAACAGGCCCGCCAGGCCGCCCATGGCGGGGTGCAGCGCGTACTGGCGCCCGCCAGGCAGCGGTGTGTCGGGGGTGAGCAGCGTGGGCGCCAGGGCGGCCCGGGCCAGCGCGATGCCGCCCGCCGTCTGGCCCGCGCCGCCGCCGCGTATGGCGCTGTAGCGGTTGTAGCTGGCCTCGTCGTAGGTGACCACGGTGTTGGCGTAGTCGTTGCCGCCGTACAGGAAGACGCAGACCAGGGCCTTGTAGTCGCTGGCGGTGAGCGCTGCGGCCTCACCCACGGCGGCGAGGTTGAGCGCAAAGGGCAGGGCAGTGCCCGCCAGGCCCAGTTGGGTACTGCGGCGCAGGAAGGCGCGGCGGGTGTGCAGTTGGGGTTGGAGCAGGTGCATGGGGCGCGGGCCGGTGTGGGTTATTTCTGGACGAGGTATTCGGGCGAAGCCATCACCAGGAAGACGGCGGCGGCCACGCGGTCGCGCCGGGCGTTGTCGGAGCTGGCCTGCGTGACGTTGGTGGCCTTGAGCGCATCGGCGATGAGCCGGGCGGTGGCGGCGGAAAGCTGGCCCGCACACATCAGCAGGTTGATGCGCGCCACCAGCGCGTCGGCGTCCGCGACCATGGCCAGCTCCTCCGTGTAGGCAGCCTGGATGTCGAAGCCGTTGAGCGCGTTGCTGGCGTTTTGCGGCAGGTCGGGCGCATTGACGTAGATGCCGTAGCGGATCACGCCCTGCATGTAGTTGAGGTAGCCGCTCACGCTGGTCTCGTTGACCAGCTGGAACTCGGGCGCCACGGCGCCTTCGGCGGCCAGCGCCGTGGCGGGCGGCACGTAGCCGGGCCGGAAGAAGTTGAACACCGAGGGCGGGCGCAGCGGGCTCTGGCCCAGCTGTGTGTTGGGGTTGCCCAATTGATAGATTTTCCAGGTGCCCGCAGCGGAACTCAGGCCGAAGGTGCGGCCCCACTGCACGAAGCGCAGCATGGGCTCGCGCAGCTTGCCGAAGCCCGGCTGCGACAGGCCCTCGGGGCCGCGCGCCTCGTCGTCCAGCAGGATGGCGCGCACCACGGCGCGCAGGTCGCCGCGCACGCCCGCGCCGTTGTTGGCGAAGGCGGCGCCCACGCGCGCCACGTAGGCGGGGCTGGGGTTGCTCGTCACCAGCCGCTGAATGAGCTGTCGGCCGATGAAGGGGCCCACGTTGGGGTGGTTGAACAGCGTGTCCAGCGCGGTCTTGAGTGCCGCCGCCCCCGGCGTGTTGGCCGCGATGGTGGTGCCCAGGAAGGTGGCGGCCAGCGGGGAATGAAGCGCGGCGTTCAGCACCATCGGCAGCCGCGCATAGGCCGTGGTGGGGATCTGCCGCGAGGTGCCCGGCACGGTGGACGGCGCATGCTGCGAGAGGTCGAAGTCGTAGCCGGTGAACACCCGCGCGAGGTTGGCCACGTCGTCCTGCGTGTAGGTGTCCAGCGTCTTGCCCGCGCCGTCGCGGCGGGGCGTGCCGTCGGGGTTGAGCTGCGCCAGGCCGATGGTCATCAGCTGCATGATCTCGCGCGCGTAGTTCTGGTCGGGCTGGCGGCCCGTGGCGGCGTTTTCCTTCTGGTTGCCGCGCGTGTTCAGGTAGTAGCCCATGGCGGCGTTGAGCGTGATGTCCTCCAGCAACTGGCGGTAGTTGCCGAAGGCGTTGGCGGCCAGCACGTCCCAGTAGGCGGCAATCATGTGGCTGCGCCAGGGCAGGTCCAGGCCGGTGAGGGACACCACGCAGATCTCGGACAGCGCCAGCGCCACGCGCTTGCGCAGGCCGTCGGGCGAGGCGATGAGCTGCTGCCAGATCATGAAGTCGCCCGGGTATTCGTTGTCGTAGAAGCTGGTGGCGGCATTGGCCTGGCCGTAGCCGCGCTCGTTCAGCCAGTCCCAGCCGGTCTGCGATGGCGGCGTGGCGAACTGCTGGTCCAGCCAGGCGGCGTAGCCGACGGCCCGCACGGTGGCGATCTCGGCGGTGGAGGCCGAAAACTGCGCGTGCAGCAGAAAGCGCGCGGCTTGCGCGTCCGTCAGCGCCACCGGATAGGCATAGGAGCCGCCGTCAGCGCCCGCTGCGGCGGAGGACGCATCGCCCCCGCCCCCGCATGCCGCCAGCGCCAGGCTGGACGCTGCCAGCGCGGCAGCCGCGCGCGCCGAGGGAGCGAAAGCGCTGTCAGAAGGATCGGCGGCAGCGGCAACGGCGGCCTGTTCGTTATCGTGGGGCATGGGGGGAAGGGAGTGGAAAGGGTGGGGGCCTGGCTGCCGCGCACGGCGGTGCAACGACCCAAGATAGCCGCGCAAACTTACGCGGGAGCGTGTTCGATGTGGAAACAGATGTTTCCAGGCGCAACGCCACGCAGCTGCCACGGCCACGCTTTGCCGCATCCGGCACGCCGTAGTCCTGCACCGACGCGCGTTGCGTGGCCCGGCCTACGGCGCCCGCGCGCCACCGCTCCTACAGTGGAAACCATCGCAGCACGCAAGATTTCCACGCACTCCGGGTGGACGGCGAGGGCGATCAATTCAGAAGGACACACACCATGAACGAAGACACCATCAAGGGCAACTGGAAGCAGTTCAAGGGCAAGCTGATCGAGCAGTGGGGCAAGCTCACCAACGACGACCTGGACGTGATCGACGGCAAGCGCGAGCAGTTCCTGGGCAAGCTGCAGGAGCGCCTGGGCATCGCCCGCGACGCGGCCGAGAAGCAGCTCAAGGAATGGCAGAGCCGCCACCCCGACTTCCGCTTCGACGACTGACCCGCGCAACGAACCCGGGAGAAAGCGCCATGACACACGCACGCACCCTGATCGCCGCCGTGGCTGCGGGCCTGCTCGCCACCTCGGCCCTGGCCCTGACGGACACCGAATACAAGGCCGCCAAGGGTCACATCGCCGCCGAATACAAGGCAGACAAGCAGCACTGCGGCAGCCTCAAGGGCAACGCCCGCGACATCTGCGCCAAGGAGGCCAAGGGCAAGCGCGCCGTTGCCAAGGCCGAGCTGCAAGCCCGGCACAAGCCCGGCGCCGAGGCCAGCCACAAGGTGGCCGACGCACGCGCCGATGCCGCTTACGAAGTCGCCAAGGAAAAGTGCGACGACCTCAAAGGCAATGACAAGGATGTCTGCGTGAAGGACGCCAAGGCCGCCCGCGTCCGGGCCAAGGAAGACGCCAAGGTCGCCGCCGCCGAGGCCAAGCCCCACGTCAACCCCGCCGACGTGGCCGAGGTCCGCAAGGAAGCAGCCGCCGAGAAGAACGAGGCCGGCTACAAGGCCGCCAAGGAGCGCTGCGACGCGCTGTCGGGCGACGCCAAGTCCAAGTGCGTGGACGACATGAAGTGGATGTACAGCAAGCACTGACACCCCTGGGCGGCGATGTCGCCGGGGTACTGGCAGGGCTGTGGGGGCTTCAGGGCTTGAGCCGCTCAGCCACCCAGATGCCGCCCAGCACCATGGCCAGCGCCGCCACGTGGTACAGGCGCAGCGGCTCGCCCAGCACCAGCACGGCCAGGGCGGGCCCGAACACCGGGGTGAGGTTGTAGAACACCCCGGCGCGCGCCGGGCCGATCAACTCCACCGCGCGGATGAACGTGATCTGCGACACGAACGAGGGCAGCAGCCCCACGTACAGAATGATCAGCCAGCCCTGCGGCGTGGGCCAGAAGCACTGGCCCGCCGCCACCTCCCAGGCCAGCAGCGGCAGCGAGGCCAGCGCCGCCACGGCGGCGGCAGCGGCAAAGAACACCAGCGGCGACACCGCAGGCCGGGCGCGCAGGCCCAGCGTGTAGCCCGCGTACAGCAGCGAGGCCAGCAGCACGCCCACGTCGCCCGCGTTCAGGTCCAGCGCGCGCAGCACCGACCACTGCCCGCGCGACGCCACCACCGCCACGCCCGCCAGCGTCAGCGCCACGCCCAGCGCCTGCAGGGCCGACACGCGCAGGCGCAGCACCACGGCGCCGCCCAGCAGCACCAGCACGGGCACCACGCCCTGGATGATGGTCAGGTTGACGGCGCCCGTATGGTGGGCGGCGGTGTAGTACAGCGCATTGAAGCCGGTAAAGCCCGCCACGCCCATCACCGACAGGTAGCGCCAGCGCGGGCGCAGCAGCGGCCAGTCGGCCACCAGCGCCCGCCGCGCCACGAACCACAGCGCAATGCAGGCGACCGACCAGCGCGCGGTGGTCAGCACCATGGGCGAGACGTGCCCCACCGCCAGGCGCGCGGCGACCGCATTGCTGCCCCAGATGAGGGTGGTGACGATGAGCAGCAGCGCCGGGCGGTGGCTCAGCCAGGCCCAGGGCGTGGCGCGTGCGGGCGATGCGGATGAAGACGGCATGGCGCCGAGCGTAGCCCATTACTACCGCTCGATTCGTGCAGAGGCTCCTGAAGGGCGCCATGACACATCCGCTTCGAGGCGCGGTGCAAGAACCGCACGGGCACCGAGGAAACGCTGATGCGCCAGCAGGTCTGGCGGGCGGCGCGCGAGCGGCCCACGCTGCTGCAGGGTGCGTGGCGCTGGGAGCCTGCGGGCGAGATCTCCGTTTATTGAAACGTCAGCGTGACGCGCAGCCCCGGCGGTCACTTGCCGACGAGTACGGGGAACAGCTTGCCCAGCCCCTCGGCCATCACCTCCACCGCCAGCGCGGCCAGGATCAGGCCCATGAGCCGCGTCATCACGTTGATGCCGGTCTTGCCCAGCACGCGCGCGATGGGCTCGGCCAGCGCAAAGCACACGGCCGTGGCCAGCCCGATCACCACGCCGTAGCCCACCAGCGCGGCGTGCTGCCAGAAGGTCTGGGCGCGGTCGGCATAAATCACCACGGTGGACATGCTGGCCGGCCCCGTGAGCAGCGGAATGGTGAGCGGCACCACGGCGATGCTGCTGCCCGCCGCCGCCTTCTCGGCGCCTTCTTCCAGGTCGTGCGTGTGGGGCTTGGCCTCTGCGGGCTGCGCGTTGAGCATGTTCATGGCGCTGATGAGCAGCAGCATGCCGCCGCCCACCTGAAAGCTTTGCAGCGAGATGTTGAAGAAGTCCAGGATCTGCAGCCCCAGCAGCGCGCAGGCCGCGATCACGCAGAACGCGCTGAACGCCGCCACCTGGATGGTGCGCCGCCGCTGCGCGCCGGAGAAGCCCTGCGTGTAGTGGATGAAGAACGGCACGATGGCCAGCGGGTTGACGATGGCGAGCAGGGTGATGAGGGGCTTGAGGTCCATCAACGGCTTCCGGAGACTTCAAGGAGTGACATGGTGGTGTAGGGCGACGCAAAAGACACCAAACGAATGGCCGTCTCCTGCAAGAATGGCGCATCGTAAATGTTCATGAGGAGCAACGGCATGGGACAGTTTGTCGATCTGGTGTCTGGCGACGGATTCACGGTGCCCGCCTGGGTGGCCGAGCCTGACGCGGCGCCGCGCGGCGCGGTGGTGGTGCTGCAGGAAATCTTTGGCGTGAACGTACACATCCGCGCCGTGGCCGACCGCTTCGCGGCGCGCGGCTACCTGGCCGTGGCGCCCGCCACCTTCGCGCGCGTGCAACCCGGCGTGGACCTGGGCTATGGGCCGCAAGACATGGCCACGGGCCTCGCGCTCAAGGCCGCCGCCGAGGCGCTGCCTGGCGCGGGGGTGATGCCCGACATCCAGGCCGCCATCGACCACGCGGCGCGGGTCAGCGGGCGCAAGGTGGGCATCGTGGGCTTCTGCTGGGGCGGGCTGCTGGCCTGGCGCGCGGCCTGCACGCTGCAGGGGCTGTCGGCGGCGGTGCCCTACTACGGCGGCGGCATGACATCGGCCGACGAGACGGCGCGCCAGCCGCAGGTGCCGGTGCTGGCGCACTTCGGCCAGCGCGACCACTGGATTCCGTTGGACAGCGTACAGGCCTTTGCCCGCGCCCACCCCGAGGTCGAGGTCCACATCTACGACGCGGACCACGGCTTCAACTGCGACCAGCGCGGCAGCTACGACGAGGCCGCCGCCATGGCCGCGCGCGACCGCACGCTGGCGTTCTTCGACAGGCACCTGGTTTGAAGCCTTTCAAGCTTCTAGCCCTTATTCAGCAAGGGCTTGCAGCTATTCTTTTTGACACCATCGCCACACCATGAAGGCGTAAAGCCCCGCCCCCAGCACCAGCGCAGCTGCTGCCACGGCCAGCGCCCAGTCGAAGCCCTGCGCCTGCGACCCCGCCTGCCCCAGCAGCCACGCGGCCATGGGCGGCCCCGCGATCTGGCCGATGCCGTACAGCGCGGTCAGCAGCCCGGTGAAGCCCGCCCCGGCCTGCGGCCACTGGTGGCGCGCCTCCTGCAGCGCGAAGAAGGTGATGGCCGTGAACGGCAGCCCCAGCAGCAGGCTGCCCAGCGCAAAGCCCGCGCGCCCCGGCCACAGCAGCCCCAGGCCGATGGCCGCCGCTTGCAGCAGGTAGGCCCCGGCCAGCAGCACGCGCCGGTCGCGCGTGGGATCGATGCGCGTGGACAGCAGCGCGCCCAGCGCCACGCCCGCGCCGAACAGGGGCCAGAACAGGTCGGGCCAGACCGAGCCCGCGGGCAAAGCGGCACGCGCGATCACGGGCAGGAAGGTGGCGGTGACGATGTAGCCCAGGCCCGCCAGGCCGTAGGCGATGGCGAGCAGGGCGCGCTCTGCGGCGGGGTGCGGCGGCGGAGCAGTCACCGCGCCTGCCGCCGGGCCCGCCAGCGGTTCGCCGCCCCGCACGGTGGGCCACACCAGCGCACACAGCACGGCGGCCAGCAACGCGAACATGGCCCAGCCCATGGCCGCGCTCCAGCCCGCAGCCACCATGGCGCTGGTCAGCAGGCCCGTGGCGAAGATGCCCAGCCCCGGGCCGCAGAAGATCAGCCCGCCCATGGCCGGTTTGCCCAGGCGCGCCAACCGCGCCATGCACCAGTTGACCATGCCCAGGAACACCGTGGCGCTGGCCACGCCCGCGAGGAACCGCATCAGCGGCCACAGCGCGGGCCAGGGCAGGGCCAGCGCCACGGTCAGCAAGGCGGTGGCGACCAGCCCGCCGCGCACCAGGGCGGCGTTGCCCGGCGTGCCCGCCCAGCGGCGGCCCAGCCAGGGCAGGCCCATGTAGAGCAGCGCACCCGCCAGGTAGCCTGCGTAGTTGGCGGTGGCGAGCCAGCTGCCGGTGGCGATGTCCACCACGCCGTCGCGCAGCATCATGGGCAGCAGGGGCGTGAAGGCGAAGCGGCCTATGCCCATGGCCGCTGCCAGCGCGGCCATGCCCGCCAGGGCGACGTGCAAGGGGGAAGCGGAGGGCATGGGCATTGCGGCAGGGGCAGCCTGTGATCTTGGCGAGGCACTGGACACCACCCGGTGTTCACCGCGCAGTTGCTACGCGTCCTGGCCCGCCATCTCCAACTGCATCATGACCATGTTGACCAGCGTGTGTACCGTGGGGCGACCGGTCTCGATCACGTAGTGGGCAGTTTCGCGGTACAGGCCGTCGCGCTGGGCGTACAGGTCGCGCAGCTTGTCCATGGGGTTGCCGCCCTGCAGCAGCGGGCGCGACTTGTCGTGGCGCACGCGCCGGTAGATCTCCTCGGGCGCGGCGCGCAGGTAGAGCACGGTGCCGAACGCGCGCAGGGCCGCGCGGTTCTCGGGGCGCAACACGGCGCCGCCGCCGGTGGACAGCACCATGCCGCCGCTCTCGCTGGCCGACTCGGCCAGCACCTGCGACTCCAGGTCGCGAAAGCGCGCCTCGCCCTCGGTCTCGAAGAAGCTGCGGATGCTGGTGCCGATGATGCGCTCCAGCCGGTGGTCCAGATCGACGAAGGGCACGCCGACGCGGTGGGCCAGTTGCCGGCCGACGGTGGATTTGCCCGAGCCGGGCATGCCGACCAGTGCGCAGCGAATCTGCATGGGTGGATGGGGGTTGTATGGGGTCAGGGCTGCCGAGTGTAAGGCGCAGTGTCGCAAGGCGCGGTGTCGGCGTCGGCCTACCCCCGCAGGCGCGCTTTGCGGGTGGACGCGCCGCCGCCGCGCCCGTAGGCTTGCCGCATGACCGATGACGCCGCTGCGCCCTCCCTGGTACACCGCGCCCTGCGCGTTGCCCAGCCCTTCTGGCATGCCACCCAGCTGTGGCTGGACGCCGAGGGCCTGCGCATGAGCGCGGCCATGTCGTTCTACGGCATGTTGAGCCTGGCGCCCCTGCTGTTGCTGCTCGTGGGCGTGCTGGGCTGGTGGCTGGACCGGGGCTACCTCGAAACCAACCTCATCACCCAGGTGCAGGCCGTCATGGGGCAGCAGGTGGCCGACGTGGTGCGGCAGGCCCTGGCCAGCGCGCGGGCGCCTGCCCAGGGGCGGCTGGCGTCGCTGGTGGGCTTCGTGGTGCTGGTGTCGGGCGCCACGGGGGTGTTCGTGGAGCTGCAGTCGGCCCTGGAGCGCCTGTGGCGCGGCGACGGCCCCGCGCCGCTGCGCGCCGCCTGGTGGCGCATGGCGTCGCTGCGCCTGCGCGGGCTGGCCTACGTGCTGGCGCTGGGCTTTTTGCTGCTGGTGTCGCTGGCGATGTCCACGCTGATCAACCTGCTGGCCCACTGGGCGGGCGCGCACCTGCCGTTTGCGCCGCTGGCGCCCGCCATGCAGCTCGTCAACGAGGCCGTGGCCTACGGCTTTGCCGTGGCGCTGTTCGTGGGGCTGATGCGCATCGGCGTGGGGCCCAAGCCGCCCGCGCGCTGCCTCGTGGCCGGGGCCGTGGTGGGGGCGGCGCTGTTCACCGTGGGCAAGCAACTGCTGGCCTGGTACCTGTCCACCGCCGCCGTGGTGTCGGCCTATGGCGCGGCGGGGTCGTTGGTGGTGCTGCTGATGTGGATCTACTTCTCGTCGGCCGTGCTGCTGTTCTCGGCGAGCTGCGCCCGCGCGTTCCAGTCCCAGGACACTTGGTAAACACGCTCTTACGTCCTTTACAGGCCCTCAGCGCGGGTGGCTGGCGCTGGCGGGTACGCTGTCACCGCCGCCCGGAACCGCCCGGGCCTTTTCGGAGAAAGACCATGAACAACACCGCAGTTTCACCTTCCAGCAACCCCGCCCTGCCCTCCGCGCCTGCCGCATCGGTCCCGCCGCTCAAGTGGCTGTGGGTGACGGTGGGCGCCTTGGGTGTGTGCGTGGTGGCGCTGGGAACGACCCTGGTGGTGCAGAACAAGGGCAGTTCCGCAACCGAAACCACAACGGCGGCGGTGGCAACACCGGCACCCGAGGATGTCAAGAATTCACAGTCAAACAAGGCTCCAGCGCTTTCCCATCAAGCACCAGCAGCTATCAACAGGATAGCAAACCAGGCGCCCGCGCAACACCCGCAATACCCGGCAGAGGCCCCGCCCGCGCTGCGCACCGCCGCGCCAGCGCCCGTGTGCGCCACCTGCGGCCGCGTGGAGTCGGTGCAGGCCATTCAGCAAGCCGCGCCTGCCACGGGCGTGGGTGCGGTGGCTGGCGGGGTGCTGGGTGCCGTGGTGGGCAACCAGGTGGGCAAGGGCTCTGGCCGGGCCGCTGCCACGGTGCTGGGCGCCGTGGGCGGCGGCTACGTGGGCCACAAGGTGGAGGAGCGCACGCGCACGCACACGGTCTATCAGATCGCGGTGCGCATGGACGACGGCTCGGTGCGCCACTTCACGCGCGCGCAGCCCACGGCGGTGGGCACGCCCGTGGTGCTGCAGGGCAAGGGCTTCCGCGTGGACGAGGGCATGCCCGCCGGGGCGCCACAGCCAGGCGCGGTGCGCGTGGCCGGGTAATTCGTCCCTTCTGACTTGCTTACTTCTCGACGAAGGCGCGCTCGACCACGAAGTCGCCGGGCGTGCTGGTGTTGCCTTCCTCGAAGTCGCGCTTTTCCAGCATGTGCTTGAGGTCGGCCAGCATCGCCGGGCTGCCGCAGAGCATCACGCGGTCGGTGAGCGGATCGAGCGGCGGCAGGCCGATGTTGGCAGGGAAGGTGCCGTCGTTGATCAGGTCGGTGATGCGGCCCTGGTTGCGGAAGGGCTCGCGCGTCACCGTGGGGTAGTAGATGAGCTTGCCCTGCACGATCTCGCCCAGCAGCTCGTGTTGGGGCAAGTCCTTCTCGAACAGCGCCTGGTAGGCCAGCTCCTTCACCTCGCGCACGCCGTGGACCACGATGACCTTCTCGAAGCGCTCGTAGGTCTCGGGGTCGCGCACGATGGACAGCCACGGCGCCAGGCCCGTGCCGGTGCCGATCAGGTACAGGTTCTTGCCGGGCAGCAGGTAGTCGATGAGCAGCGTGCCCGTGGGCTTCTTGCCGACGACGATGGTGTCGCCCACCTGGATGTTCTGCAGGCGCGAGGTCAGCGGGCCGTCCGGCACCTTGATGGACAGGAACTCCAGGTGCTCCTCCCAGTTCGGGCTGGCGATCGAGTAGGCGCGCAGCAGGGGCTTGCCGTCCACCTTCAGGCCGATCATGGTGAAGTGGCCGTTGGAGAAGCGCAGCGCCGGGTCGCGCGTGGTGGTGAAGGAAAAAAGACGGTCGGTCCAGTGGTGTACCGAGAGAACTCGCTCTTCGAGAAATGCGCTCATGGATGGTTGGCCAGGGTGGATTGATGGATGAAGCGAAGTTTCATCGTTTTTTTATTCGCCATGGGCATAAGCTGAAAAAGCGGCGCCCCGGAGACTTTTGCCGCCAATTGTCGGATAAACGCGCGTTGCGGGTACAGTGCTGTCGCCCTGAACTGATATCGGACAAGGAATGCCCTCCATGACTTCATCTCGTACCACCGTTGTCGCCGCCGCATTGGCCCTGTGCTGGGGCGTTTCGGCGCACGCCCAGAGCGCCGCCATCAAGATCGGCGAGATCAACAGCTACAAGGCGCAGCCCGCCTTCCTGGAGCCCTACAAGAAGGGCATGACCCTGGCGGTGGACGAGGTCAACGCCGCAGGCGGCGTGCTGGGCAAGAAGCTCCAGCTCGTCATCCGCGACGACAACGGCAACCCTGGCGACGCGGTGCGCGCGGCGGAAGAACTGGTCTCGCGCGAGAAGGTGGACGTGCTCGCGGGCGCCTACCTGTCGCACGTCGGGCTGGCGCTGGCGGACTTCGCCAAGCAGCGCAAGTTCTTCTTTCTGGCGGGCGAGCCGCTGACCGACAAGATCGTCTGGCAGAACGGCAACCGCTACACCTACCGCCTGCGGCCTTCCACCTACATGCAGGTGTCCATGCTGGTGCCCGAGGCCGCCGCGCTGAAAAAGAAGCGCTGGGCGCTGGTCTATCCCAACTACGAATACGGCCAGTCCGCCGCCGCCACGTTCAAGCAGCAGCTCAAGGCCGCGCAGCCGGACGTGGAGTTCGTTGCCGAACAAGCGCCGCCGCTGGGCAAGGTGGACGCGGGCAGCGTGGTGCAGGCGCTGGCCGATGCCCAGCCCGACGCCATCTTCAACGTGCTGTTCGCCGCCGACCTGTCGCGCCTGGTGCGCGAGGGCAACACGCGCGGCCTGTTCAAGGGCCGCGAGGTGGTGAGCCTGCTGACGGGCGAGCCCGAATACCTGGACCCGCTGAAAAACGAGGCGCCCAATGGCTGGATCGTCACCGGCTACCCCTGGTACGGCATCCGCACGCCGGAGCACAAAGCCTTCCAGACCGCGTACCAGCGCAAGTTCAAGGAAAACCCGCGCCTGGGCTCGGTGGTGGGCTACAGCACCATCCGCTCGCTGGCCGAGGGGCTGAAGAAGGCCGGCTCCACCGATGCGGAAGCGCTCGTGGCCGCCTTCCAGGGCCTGCAGGTACCCACGCCCTTCGGCACCATCACCTACCGCGCCGAGGACCACCAGTCCACCATGGGCGGCTACGTGGGCCGCACCAGGAACCAGGGCGGCAAGGGCGTGATGGTGGACTACCGCTACGTGGACGGCGCGGCGGTGCTGCCGTCCGCCGAGGAAGTGAAGAAGCTGCGCCCTGCTGACTAATGCAATGGATGCCTCGGGCTTCATCGTCCAGCTGCTCAACGGGCTGGCGGGCGCCTCGTCGCTGTTCCTCGTCGGCGCGGGGCTGTCGCTGATCTTCGGCGTCACGCGCATCGTCAACTTTGCGCACGGCTCGTTCTTCATGGTGGGCATCTACGCCGCCTACTCGCTGGCCGAGCGGCTGGGCGACTGGGGCGAATGGAGCTTCTGGCCCGCCCTGCTGCTCGCCGCGCTGGCGGTGGGCGTGCTGGGCGCCGTGGTCGAGGTGCTGCTGCTGCGCCGCATCTACAAGGCGCCCGAGCTGTTCCAGCTGCTCGCCACCTTCGCGCTGGTGCTCGTCATCAAGGACGCGGCCCTGTGGCTCTGGGGCCCCGAGGAGCTGCTGGGTCCGCGCGCGCCGGGCCTGTCGGGCTCGGTCGCCATCCTGGGCCGCCAGTTCCCGACCTATGACCTGTTCCTCATCGCCGTGGGGCCGGTGGTGCTGGGCCTGGTGTGGCTGCTGCTCACGCGCACGCGCTGGGGCACGCTGGTGCGCGCCGCCACGCAAGACCGCGAGATGGCCGCCGCCCTGGGGGTGAACCAGGCGTGGCTGTTCACGGCGGTGTTCGCGCTGGGCGCGCTGCTGGCGGGCCTGGGCGGCGCGCTACAGCTGCCGCGCGAGCCCGCCACGCTGGAGATGGACCTGAACACCATCGGCGCCGCCTTCGTGGTGGTCGTGGTGGGCGGCATGGGCTCCATCCCGGGCGCGTACCTGGCCGCGCTGCTGATCGCGCAGGTCAAGGCCGTGTGCATCTGGCTGGGCGTGGTGCAGGTGTTCGGGCACGACGTGTCCTTCTCGCAGCTCACGCTGGTGGTCGAATTTTTGGTGATGGCCGTGGTGCTGGTGGCGCGGCCCTGGGGGCTGCTGGGCAAGCCGCAGGCCGTGGCGCGCGGCACCGGCATGGCCGAGGCGCCATTGCGCGCCGCGCCGCCCGCGTACAAGGCGGGCGCCGCCGTGCTGCTGGCCGCGCTGGCGGTGCTGCCCTGGCTGGCGGCAGGCGCGCCCTACCTCACGGTGCTGATGATCGACCTGCTGGTGGCCGTGCTGTTCGCGGCCAGCCTGCACTTCATCATGGGGCCGGGGGGCATGCACTCGTTCGGCCATGCGGCGTACTTCGGCCTGGGGGCGTATGCGGCGGCGCTGCTGGCGCGCGCGGCGGATGTGCCGATGGAGCTGGCCCTGCTGCTCGCGCCGCTGGCGGCGGGCGCGGGCGCGCTGCTGTACGGCTGGTTCTGCGTGCGGCTGTCGGGCGTCTATCTGGCGATGCTTACCCTCGCCTTCGCGCAGATTACCTGGGCCATCTGCTACCAGTGGGACGGCTTCACGGGCGGCAGCAACGGCCTGACCGGCGTGTGGCCCGCCGAGTGGCTGGCGGACAAGCGCGCGTACTACTGGTTGACGCTGGCGCTGGCGGCGGCGGGTGTGCTGCTGCTGCGCCGCATGCTGTTTTCGCCCTTCGGCTACGCGCTGCGCGCGGTGCGCGACTCGGCCCTGCGCGCCGACGCCATCGGCATCGACGCGCGGCGCGTGCAGTGGGCCGCCTTCGCCATCGCGGGCACGTTCGCGGGGCTGGCGGGCGCGCTGTTCGCGTTCTCCAAGGGCAGCATCTCGCCCGAGGCGCTGGCCGTGGGCAAGTCGGTGGACGGCCTGGTGATGGTGCTGCTGGGCGGTGTGCAGACCCTGGCCGGGCCGGTGGTGGGCGCGGCGGTGTTCACCTGGCTGCACGACACCGTGGCGCGCGGCACGGACTACTGGCGCGCGCTGCTGGGCGGCATCATCCTGCTGCTGGTGCTGCTGTTCCCGCAGGGCATCGCGGGCGGCGTGGGGCAGCTGGTGGCCCGCTGGCGGGGGGCGCGGGCATGAGCCTTTTGCAAGTGACTGACCTGTCCAAATCCTTCGGCGGCGTGAAGGCCGTCGATGGCGTGGGCTTCACGCTCGCGGCGGGCGAGATGCTGGCGCTCATCGGCCCCAACGGCGCGGGCAAGACGACGGTGTTCAACATGGTGGGCGGGCAACTGAAGCCCGACGCGGGCTCCATCCAGTTGGGCGGCCAGGAGCTGGCAGGCCGCACGCCGCGCGCCATCTGGCGCCTGGGCGTGGGCCGCACCTTCCAGATCGCCGAGACCTTTGCCTCGCTGACCGTGGCGGAGAACGTGCAGATGGCGCTCATCGCCCGCGACCGCCGCGTGTTTGCGCTGTGGCGCCGGGCCGCGCACCACCGGCGCGGCGAGGCCCTGGAACTGCTGGCGCAAGTGGGCATGCAGGCGCAGGCCGACCGCCCCTGCGGCGTGCTGGCCTATGGCGACGTGAAGCGCGTGGAGCTGGCCATCGCCCTGGCCCACGCCCCCCGGCTGCTGCTGATGGACGAGCCCACCGCGGGCATGGCCCCGCGCGAGCGCAACGAGCTGATGGCGCTGGCCCGCCGCCTGGTGGCCGAGCGCCGCATGGCCGCGCTGTTCACCGAGCACAGCATGGACGTGGTGTTCGCCCACGCCGACCGCATGATCGTGCTGGCGCGCGGCAAGCTGATTGCCGAAGGCCCGCCGCAGGCGCTGCGCGACGACCCGCAGGTGCAGGCCGTCTATTTCGGCACCGGCAAGACCTTCGAGGCCGCGCCATGACGACGAACGCCGACGTGCTGCTGCGCGCCGAAGGACTGCAAGCCTGGTACGGCGCCGCGCAGATCCTGCACGGCATCGACCTGGAAGTGCGGCGCGGCGAGGTCGTGGCGCTGATGGGGCGCAACGGCGCGGGCAAGTCCACCACGCTCAAGGCGCTGATGGGCCTGGTGCCGCGCCGCCGGGGCCGCATCGACTTCATGGGCCGCGACATCGCCCGCACCGACCCGCACGCCATCGCCCGCCTGGGCCTGGGCTACGTGCCCGAGGACCGGCGCGTGTTCACTGATCTGACGGTGCTGGAGAACCTGGACGTGGGCCGCCAGCCCCCGCGCCACTGGCCCGGCGGCGCGCCCGCGCCGGTGTGGACGCCCGAGCGTTTGTTCACGCTGTTCCCCAACCTGGGCGAGATGCCGCAGCGCCCCGGCGGGCGCATGAGCGGCGGCGAGCAGCAGATGCTGACCGTGGCGCGCACGCTCATGGGCAACCCATACCTGGTGCTGCTGGACGAGCCGTCCGAGGGCGTGGCGCCCGTCATCGTGGAGCAGATGGCGCAGACCATCGCAGAGCTGAAGGCGCAGGGCGTGAGCATTCTGCTGTCCGAGCAGAACCTGCGCTTTGCCGAACTGGTGTCCGACCGCGCCTACGTGCTGGAGCAGGGCCAGATCCGCTACCAGGGCGCGATGGCCGCGCTGGCAGCCGACGAGGACGTGCGGCGCACCCATCTGGGCGTGGGCTGAAAATACAAGCCAAAATGGCCGCCAGCGCTTATGTAGCAAGCGCCAGCAGCTATCAAAACCGGAGCGTCTTTACTTGCAACTGAAGCTGCTGGCGCTCTCCAGGCTGCCCGTGCCGTTGTAGCGCGCCACCTGCGGGTAGGGGCACAGCGGGCGGCTGCGCGTGGCGGACCAGGTGGCGGGCAGGTCGGCGTTGACGCCCGCCGCATTGCCCGTGCCGCGCACGCTGGCGGTCACGGTGTCGGGGGCCTGGCCCTTTTCCACCCAGTTCACCAGCGGGGTCAGCATGTCGAACTGGTCGGTGGCGGGGCCGCCGGAGCAGTGGTTCATGCCGGGCACGCGGTAGAAGCGCGCGAAGTTGGCCGCGTCGCCGCCATTGGCCTTGCGCAGCGCGTCGTACCAGGCGGTGGTGTCGTCGCTGGAGAAGATGGGGTCGCTGGTGCCGTGGAAGACCATCATCTTCGCGCCCCGGCCCTTCAGCGTGGACAGGTTGCTCGGGTCGGGCGGGGTCATGAGCTGCATGCCGCTTTCGGTGTACAGCGCCGTGGTGGCGTTGACCTTGGCGAGCATGGTGTCCACGTTGCCGGTGAGCGCGAACACAGGGCCGTTGAAGGTGGCGGGGTCCTCGGGCGGGGCCGACCAGATCAGGCCCACGCCGCCCGAGTCCATCACCAGCGGCGCGGTGAACTCCCAGAAGCCGTAGCCGTAGGCGTTGCTGCCACCGCCGGCCAGGCCCGCGTCGTAGGGGAAGCTCGCGTAAATCTTGCTGCCGCTGCTGGTAGTGGGGCCGCTGAAGATCTTGGCGATGCCGGTCTTCTGCGCGGCCGACAGGCAGGTGCCGTCGCGCTCGCCGCTGCAGGTGGGCACGTCGCGGTCCAGGCTGAAGGCGGCCTGGCAGGCGGCCGTGTCCTGGATCAGCCCGTCGGCGGCGCCGTCGAGCGCGTCGCACTTGGCGAGCACGGCGCTGGAGACGAGCTGGCGCTCGGCCAGGGTGAAGCCGGTGGACAGGTCGCCCGCCGTGCTGGCCAGGGAGGCATAGATCTGCCCGCCCGCGATGCTGGCGATGGCCGCCTTGGGCAGGTTGAAGCCGGGGTTGCCCACCAGGAAGCCGTCGTACTGGTCCGCATAGCGCGCGGCGGCCACCATGGTGTGGCGCCCGCCGTTGGAGCAGCCGCCGAAGTACGAGCGGTCCGGCGCCTTGCCGTAGGCGGTCTGGATGGCGCTCTTGGCCATGGGCGTGAGCTTGGCCACGGCCTGGTAGCCGTAGTCCAGCCGCGCCTGCGGGTCGATGCCGAAGTAGGGACCCACGCTGGCCGTGTGCCCGGCGTCCGAGCTGATGACGGCAAAGCCCATGTTCAGCGCGTTGTCCAGCCCCGCGCCCGCACTCACGCTGCCCACGGCGGGCAGCACATTGCCGTCGATGCCGCCGTTGGCCTGGTAGAAGAAGCGGCCATTCCAGTCGTTGGGCAGCCGCATCTCGAAGCCGATGGCGTAGCGCTGGCCGTCCACCGCGCTGGTGCGCGCGTACATCTCGCCCGTCACCTGGCAGTGCGCGCGCACGGGCGCGCCCGCCACCGTCAGCGTGCCCGCCGCAATGGGCGTGGCCGCCGTGATGGTGGTGTTGGGAAAGCTGATCTGCGCCGCCAGCTCGCTGCACGATTTCAGCGTGCCCGGCGTGGCCGCCGCCAGTTGCGGCAGGGCGGGTTCGGAACTGCCGCCGCAGCCGATCAGCAGCGCGGCGGGCAGGGCCATCGCCAGCGCGGTGTGTTTTCTGTCTTTCATGGTGTTGTCTCCTGTTTTGCTATTATTTATATAGCTGCTAGCGCTTGCTGGATAAGCGCTAGCGGCCAATTTGGCTCAAGACTCTGCGGTAAAGCCGATCTTCTTGATGAGCGGCCCCCAGGCGTCGTACTCGGCCTTTTGCCAGCGCGCCATCTCCTCGGGCGTGGAGCCGTGCGGCATCAGGCCCACGATGGCCAGGCTGTCGATCACGGACTTCTCCTTCAGCGCGGCGTTGATGGCCGCGTTGGCCGCCGCGATCACCGGCTTGGGCGTGGCGGCGGGTGCGTAGAAGCCGAACCATTCTTCGGTGGTCAGCTCGGGGAAGCCCTGTTCGGCGAAGGTGGGCACGTCGGGCACGTAGATGGAGCGCTTGGGGCCGGACGTGGCCAGGATGCGCAGCTTGCCCGCCTTGTAGTTGGCGATGAAGTCGCCGTGCGGCGTGACCATGGCGGCCACCTGCCCGCCCACCACGTCCGTCACGCCGGGGATGGAGCCGCGGTAGGGCACGTGGCGCAGCTCCACGCCGCTGTTGATGCCCAGCAGCGCGCCCAGGAAGTGTGGCGTGGAGCCCGCGCCGGGCGAGCCGTAGCTCGCATCCTTGGGGTTGGCCTTGGCCCAGGCCAGGAAGTCCTTCACCGTCTTCACGCTGGCGGGCACCATGGGGCCCACGGCCAGGCCGTGGTGCATGATGGCCCCGATCGACACGGGCGCGAAGTCCTTGTCGGTGTAGTTCATCTTGCTGTAGATGTGCGGGTAGTTCGCCAGCGCGGACACCTGCGCCAGCGCCAGCACCGAGCCGTCGGCGGGCGACGCCTTGAGCGTCTCCAGCGCAATGCGCCCGCCCGCGCCGGGCTTGTTCTCGACCACGCCCGCGTTCTTGGTGTAGGCCGTGCCGCCGAGCCGCTCGCCCACGCGGCGGGCCACCGTGTCGCCGGAGCTGCCCGCAGGGAAGCCGAAGTAGATCTTGACCTGGTCCACCGGCTGGGCCGATGCGGACAGGGGGTAGAGCGCGCCCAGGGCGGCGGCGCTGCCCAGGGTGTGGATGAAGTGGCGGCGGGTGGTGGTCATGGTGTTGTCTCCAGGTGGTTGTGGACGGGGGAAAGCGGTTATCTCGGTGCCATGCGCAGAGCACCATCCAAACGGATCACCTCGCCATTGAGATGACCGTTGGTGACGATGTGGCAGGCCAGATCGGCGAATTCGTCGGGGTGCCCCAGGCGCGGAGGGAACGGGATGCTGGCGGCCAGCGACTGCTGCACGGGCTCGGGCAGCTCCTTCAGGAGCGGCGTGGCGAACAGGCCCGGCGCGATGGTGCAGACGCGGATGGCGTGCTGCGCCAGGTCGCGCGCCATGGGCAGCGTCATGCCCGCCAGACCCGCCTTGGACGCGCTGTACGCCTGCTGGCCCACCTGCCCGTCGAACGCGGCCACCGAGGCCGTGAACAGCATCACGCCGCGCTCGCCGTTGTCGAGCACGGGCAACTGGCTGCACGCTGCCGCGAACAGGCGGCTGACGTTGTAGGCGCCGATCAGGTTGACGTTGACCACGCGCACGAAGTCCTCCAGCGGCGCGGCGCTGCCGTCGCGCTGCACGATGCGGCGGGCACTGCCGATGCCCGCCACGTTCATGAGGATGCGCGCCGGGCCGTGCGCCGCGGCGGCCTGGGCGAGGGCGGCGGTGACGCTGGCCGGGTCGGTGATGTCGCAGGCGCAGGCGACGCCGCCAATGTCGGCGGCCACCTTCGCGGCCTGCTCGGCGTTGCGGTCGAGCACGGCCACTTTTGCGCCCAGGCGCGCCAGCGCGCGCGCCGTGGCCTCGCCCAGGCCCGATGCGCCGCCGGTGACGAGGGCGGCTTGTCCTTGGATTTGCATGTGCGTGTCTCCGGTATTAGCTGGGTTGAAGAATGCCGGGCGCCGTGCCGTCGTGCAGGGCCGCCACCAACGCCTCGCGGTGCTTGAGCACGGCGCGCTGGTTGACCGAGCCCTTGTCGGTGATCTCGCCCTTGTCGATGGAGGGCGGCTCGCTCATCAGCAGCGCGCGCGCCACGCGGTTGGCGCTGCCGGTGGCCGAGCGGGCCAGTTCGTTCAGCACGGCCTCGATGCGCTGGCGCACCGCCGGGTGGGCCACCACGTCGGCCAGCGGTGCGTCGGGCCCCAGGCCCGCCACCTCGCGGCAGGCGGGCGCGGGGAACAGCAGCGCGCCCACTTCCTTCTGGTTCAGGCCGGTGAGCACCACGTCCTGGATGTAGGGCGCGCCCGCCACGATGATCCTGGCGCGCATGGGCCCCACGCTGACGAAGGTGCCGGTGGCGAGCTTGAAGTCCTCGGCAATGCGGCCGTCGAACGCCAGGCCCCGGTGGATGTCGTTCTCGTCGATCCACTTCACCGCGTCGCCGGTACACAGGTAACCCTCGTCGTCGAACGCATCGCGCGTGGCGGCCTCGCTGCGCCAGTAGCCGGGCGTGACGTTGGGGCCGCGGTAGCGCACTTCGGTCTTGCCGTCCACCTCGACGAGCTTGAGCACCATGCCCGGCACCGGCGCGCCGATGTGGCCCGAGCGCACGTCGGCGCTGTTGACGAACATGGCCGAGGGGGCGGACTCCGTCATGCCCAGGCCCGTCGCCATGACGATGCGCTCGCCAATCGCCGCCTCTTGCGTGGCGTGCAGGCTGTCCCACACGGGCTGGGCCAGGCCAGCGCCGGAGTAGAAGAACAGCCGCACGCGCGAGAGCAGCTTGTCGCGCAGGGCGGCGTCGGTCTTCATCGCCTCGGCGATCATCTCGAAGCCCGTGGGCACGTTGAAATAGACGGTGGGCGCGATCTCGCGCAGGTTGCGCAGCGTCTCGCCGATGAGCGCCGCCGTGGGCTTGCCGTCGTCGATGTACAGCGTGCCGCCGTGCATCAGCACCAGGCCGAAGTTGTGGTTGCTGCCGAAGGTGTGGTTCCACGGCAGCCAGTCCACCAGCACGGGCGGGGCCTCGGCCAGCGCGGGCAGCGACAGCGTGATCTGCTGCAGGTTGGCGCACCACATGCGCTGCGTGTTGATCACCGGCTTGGGCATCTTGGTGGAGCCGCTGGTGAACAGGAACTTGACGATGGTGCCAGGGCCGGTGGCGTGCATGGCGGCGTCGATGGCGGGCGTGGGCTGCGTGTCGCGCAGGGCCTGGAAGGGCGTGGCGGCGCGGTCTTCAAGCGCGCCCAGGGCCAGCACGACTTCCACATCCTTCGCCACGGTGGCGGCGATGGCCTTGCCGTAGCGCGCGCCGTCGGCCGCGAAGACGAGGCCGGGCGTGAGGGTGTCCATCACGTGGCGCAGCTTGTCGAAGTCCTGGCTGACCGTGGCGTAGGCGGGTGAGATGGGGCAGTAGGGCACGCCTGCGTAGAGGCAGCCCAGGGCCAGCAGCGCGTGTTCCAGCGTGTTCTCGCTGAGGATGGCCACGGGCCGCTCGGCGGACAGGCCCCGCTCCAGCAGCGCCTGGCCGATGGCACGCGCGGCAGACAGCGCCTGGCCGTAGCTGACGTGCTGCCAGTCCCCCGTCTGGCCGCCGGGCAGCTGCGCGCGGCGGGCGAGAAAGCTGCGCTCGGGCGCGGCCTCGGCCCAGTGCGTGAGGTAGTCCGTCACGCGGCGGGCGTAGGCGCCCAGGGGCCGCTCGGCCTCCAGGTAGCGCACGCCGGGCGCGCCCTCGCGCAGCTTGACGCGGGTAACGCCGAAAGTCATCGGGCGGTAGCGGGGGGCGTTCATGGCTCAGTCCTCCTTGCGCACCTTGGCAGCCCGGCCTTCGAGAAAGTCGCGCAAGCGGGTTTTCGCCTCGGGTGCGCTCTGGGCGATGGCGGCCATCATGGCCTCGGTGAAGAAGCCCTGGTCCGCAGGCTGCTCCGCGATGCGCGGCAGCGCGTGCATGAGCGCGTAGTTGGTCAGCGGCGCGTTCTGCGCCACGCGCACGGCCAGCTCCAGGGCCTTGTCGAACGCCTGGCCCTCGGGCACGAGGTACTGCGCGAAGCCCGCGCGCTCGCCGTCCTGCGCGTTATAGACGCGGCCCGTGAGCATCATGTCCGTCATGCGCGCCGCGCCGATCAGCCGGGGGATGCGCACCGCACCGCCGCCGCCCACGAAGATGCCGCGCGAGCCTTCGGGCAGCGCGTAGAAGGTCGATGCGTCGGCCACGCGGATGTGGCAGGCAGCGGCCAGCTCCAGCCCGCCGCCCACGACGGCGCCGTGCAGTGCGGCGATGACGGGCACGGGGCCGAACTGCACGCGCTCCAGCGCGGCGTGCCACATGCGCGAGTGGTGCAGGCCCTGGCCCGCGTCGCGTTCCTTCAGCTCCGACAGATCCAGGCCCGCGCAGAAGTGCGGCCCCTCGCCGTCGATCACGGCGGCGCGCACGCCGCTGGGCAGGTTCTCGAAAACATCGCGCAGCCCGAGGATGAGGCTGTCGTTCAGCGCGTTGCGCTTGGCACCGCGCACGAGGCGGATCACGGCGACTTCCTGCGCGTCGCCGCGCAGCTCGAAATGGATGTCTGGATGGGTCATGGTGCTTCCTGGTTGCCCGAATTGTGGTTATAGTTAATAACCAAATCATCAGGGATTACCCTGGAGCACCTGGAGACACGCCATGAACCACGAGAACCTGATCGCCATCGACATCCACACCCACGCCGAGGTGAGCTGCTGGAACCCGTTCGACAACTACGGCGAGGAGTACGACCGCGCGGCGGACAAGTACTTCAAGAACGGCCGCCGCCCCACCATCGCGGAGACGGTGGCCTACTACCGCGAACAGAAGATCGGCCTGGTGATGTTCACCGTGGACAGCGAATCCAAGCTCGGTCGCCGCCGCATCCCCAACGAGGAGATCGCCCAGGCCGCGCGCGAGAACAGCGACATGATGATTGCCTTTGCCAGCATCGACCCGCACAAGGGCAAGATGGGCGCGCGCGAGGCCGAGCGGCTCATCCAGGAGGAAGGCGTCAAGGGTTTCAAGTTCCACCCCACGGTGCAGGGCTGCCACCCCTACGACAAGATGGCCTGGCCGATCTACGAGGTGATCAACGCGCACGGGCTGCCGGCCATCTTCCACACCGGGCACAGCGGCATCGGCAGCGGCATGCGCTGTGGCGGCGGGCTGCGGCTCGAATACTCCAACCCCATGCACCTGGACGACGTGGCGATCGACTTCCCGGACATGCAGATCGTGATGGCCCACCCGAGCTTCCCGTGGCAGGACGAGGCGCTGTCCGTGGCCACGCACAAGCCCAACGTGTGGATCGACCTGTCGGGCTGGAGCCCCAAGTACTTTCCGAAGCAGCTCGTGCAGTACGCCAACACGCTGCTGAAGGACCGCATCCTGTTCGGCAGCGACTACCCGCTGATCACGCCCGAACGCTGGATGAAGGACTTCCAGGAGGCGGGCTTCAAGCCCGAGGTGATGCCCGGCATCCTCAAGGGCAATGCCGTGCGGCTGCTCGGGCTGAAGTAGCCCTGGACCCGGTCAGGCCAGCGCGCTCACGCTGCTGGCGCTGGCCGCGCTGCCCGAGGCGGCAATCGCCTCGTACGCGCGCCGGGCCTGCTCGGCCAGTTGCACCAGGCTCAGCGCCGAGCCCTGCTCCTCTGTGCCGACGCCTGCCTGGGCGGCCGCTTCGGTCAGTTGGTCGATGAAGACCTGCGCCTCGGCGCTGCTCAGTTGCCGGTCGCCGTCGGTGTCGATGGCCGAGAACAGGGCCTGCGCCGCCTCCTCGGCGCTGGTGCTGCCAGCCAGGCGCTCGGCCAGCGAGACGGTGCCGTCCTCGTTGGTGTCGAGCGGGTCGTAGGTGGCCGCGCTGCTGGACTGCTGCGCGCCGCCGGGACCCTCGGGCGGGGGCGGCGGCATGCCGCCCGCCATGTCCGGGCCCTGCTGCTGCGACGGGCGCCCCGCATCGAACTCGGCCTGCGAGAGCAGGCCGTCGCCGTCCGTGTCGAGCTGGGCGAACAGCTCGTCGCTGCTGGTGCCCGTCTCGCTCGCCGTGCCGTCGGACATTTTTTCCAGCAGGGCCTGCAATTCGTCCTGGCTGACGCTGCCGTCGCCGTCGCTGTCCACCTTGCCGAACAGGTCGTCGCCCGCCATGCCGCGCGACTGGGCGAACTCCATCGTGGTGGGCGGGGGCGGCAGCAGGTCTTTGACTGCGGTGTCCAGCTCGTCGCCGCTCAGGCTGCCGTCGCCGTCGGCGTCGTACTGCGCCAGCAGGTCCTCGGCGCTCGCGTCGAGGCTCTGGCCGGTCTTTTGCGCCACGTCGTCGATCATGGACTGCAGTTCCGTGCCATCCACGCCGCCGCTCTGGTCGGTGTCCAGCTTGGAAAGCAGCCTCTGCTGCGGCGTGCTGCGCTGCAGGCTGGCACTGGACCAGGCGCTGCCGATACTGCCGATGCTCGTCATGGTGGTTTCCTTTCGTTCCAGGGCCAGAACCTGCGGCCCCGGCCTGGAATCCATTCTTGGGGGCGCGCGTAAACCGGTGTTGTCATGTTTGTACCGTAACGGGTACAAAAGCCCGCCCAAGGCCCTGAAATGGCGGGCGAATCCAGCGCAAATCGTGCCATGGCCCGGCAGGCGTGCTTTCTACACTGGCACCTTTGCGGCCTGTCCACCTGCGCATGTCCCACATCTTGGTCGTCGATGACGACGAAGACATTACCACGCTGCTGACCCAGTACCTTGCGCGCTTCGGCTTCACAGCCCATGCAGCGGGCGATGGCCCGGCGCTGCGCGCGCAGTTGGCGGCGCACCCCATCGACCTCATCGTGCTGGACATCATGCTTCCGGGCACGGACGGCCTCACGCTCGCGCGCGAGCTGCGCCAGCACACCCAGATGCCCATCATCATGCTCACCGCGCGCGCCAACCCCTACGACTGCGTGCTGGGCCTGGAGATGGGGGCCGACGACTACATGGCCAAGCCGTTCGAGCCGCGCGAGCTGGTGGCACGCATCCAGAGCGTGCTGCGCCGCCTGGGTGCGCGCGTCGAGCCACCGCCCGGGGTGGTGAACTTCGACGGTTGGGCGCTGCACCGCCTGGAGCGCCACCTGGTGTCGCCGCGCGGCGTGGTGGTGCCGCTGTCGAACGCCGAATTCCGCCTGCTCTGGACCTTCCTGGGCATGCCCCGGCGCGTGTGCAGCCGCGACCAGCTCATGGAACAGGCGCGCGGCCGGTCCATGGATGCCTTCGAGCGCAGCATCGACCTGCTGGTCTCGCGCCTGCGCCACAAGCTCTGCGACGACCCGCGCGAGCCCGCTCTCATCAAGACGGTGCGCGGCGCGGGCTACGTCTTCAACGCGCAGAGCGTGCAGGGCTACGCCGGAGGCCCGGCGTGATGGCCGCATGCCTGCGCGGCGCCCTGGCGCGCTGCCTGCCGGACACGCTGTTCGGGCGTCTGGCGCTGCTGCTGGCCGCCGCCGTGCTGGTGAGCCACGTGCTGGCGCTGACGCTGCTGTTCGAGCTGCGCCCGGCGCGCGGGCCTCACCCCGCACCGCCACCGGGGCTGCATGCGGGCCTGCTGCTGGACATCGGCGTGCGCGTGGGGGTGCTGCTGCTGGCGGCCTGGGTGGCCGCGCGCTGGCTGGCCCGCCCCATGGACCGCCTGGCTGCCGCGGCGCGCGAACTGGGCAGCGACATCGACCACCCGCCGCTGGCGGAGGACGGCACGCGCGAATGCCGCGAGGCCAGCCAGGTCTTCAACCAGATGCAGGCGCGCATCCGCCGCCAGTTGCAGGACCGCGACCGTTTCGTGGCCGCCGTCTCGCACGACCTGCGCACGCCGCTGACCCGCCTGCGCCTGCGCGCCGAAGCCCTGCCCGATGGCGCCGAACGCGCCCGCTTCGCGCGCGACATCGCGGAGATGGACGCCATGATCGGCGCCACCCTGGACCACTTGCGCGGCATCGCCGCCGGGGAGCCCATGGCGCCGCTGGACGTGCAGGCCCTGGTGCAGAGCCTGGCCGACGACGAGGCCGACTGCGGCCATGCCGTGCAGGTGGCGGGCCAGGCCCGACCGCTGCCCGCGCAGGCGGGCGCGCTGCGCCGCTGCATAACCAACCTGGTCGGCAACGCCCTCCGCTACGGCGGAAGCGCCGAAGTCACGCTGGCCGACGACGGCGCGCGCGTGTGCATCGCCGTGCGCGACCACGGCCCGGGGTTGCCCGAGGACGAGCTGAACCGGGTGTTCGAGCCCTTCTACCGCGCCGAGAACTCGCGCAACCGCACGCACGGCGGTGTGGGCCTGGGGCTGTCCATCGCCCGCGACATCGCCGAGCGCCACGGCGGCAGCCTGCGGCTGAGCAACGCCGAGGGCGGCGGGCTGTGCGCCACGCTGGTGTTGCCGCGCACCGGCGCGCGCGCGGGGCTTCAGTAGATCTTCTGCAAGAGGCGGATCAGCGTCTTGCGCTCGGCGGGCGTCAGGCGCGCCGTGGCGTCCTCTTCCAGCTGCGCCGCAGTCTGCTCGGCCTGCGCGGCCAGCTCCACCCCCTGGGCTGTCAGATGCACGCCCATGGCGCGGCCATCGCTGGGGTGGGGGCGGCGCTCGATCAGCCCGCGCCGCTCCAGCAGCGCGATCAGGCCCACCAGGTTGGGCGGCAGCACGCCCAGCGTGGCGCAGAGCTGGCGCGAGGTGATGCCGGGGTTGTGCGCCACCAGCGACAGCACCGAGAACTCCACCACCTTCAGGCCATAGACGGCCATGCGCTCCATGAACACCTCGATGATGGCCAACGCGGCGCGGCGCGTGTTGTAGCCCACCAGCGTGCGCAGGTAGCGCGTGTCCACCGCATCGACGGCGGGGGCGGGCTCAGGACGGGGTTGCAGCGGGGTTTTGCGGGCGCGGACACTGGACATGGGGTGATTGTGCATTACGGGTCAAGTTGATCTCCAGCGCCCATCCAGCAAGCACAAGCAGCTACAAAAACTTGAGCGGCTTCGTGGCAGAAGACTGCGGCGCGGATAATGGGCGCACATCGCACCCGGAGAACCGCCATGGCACGCGCACAGCCCCAGCCCTACCTGACTGCCGCTGACTACCTGGCATGGGAACAGGCCCAGGCCGACCGCCACGAGTACATCGACGGCGAAGTGTTTGCCATGGCGGGCGGGGAAGACCGGCATACGACCACTGCGGGCAACCTGTACATCGCCCTGCGCCAGCATCTGCGCGGCACCCCGTGCAGCACCTACATGAGCGACGTGCGCCTGCACGTGGCGGCATCCAACGCCTACTTCTACCCCGACGTGATGGTCACGTGCGACAGCGGCGACCGTGCCAGCCGCCTGTCCAAGTCCGCCCCCGTGCTGGTGGCCGAGGTGCTTTCGCCCAGCACGGCCAGTTATGACGTGGGGGCCAAGTTTGCCCACTACCGCCAGATTGCCAGCCTGCGCGAATACGTGCTGGTGGACATCGACCGCCGCAGCGCCGACGTGTACCGCAAGGGTGCGGACGGCCTGTGGGTGCTGCACCCGTTCAGCGACGGGCAGGCGGTGGGCTTGGCGAGCGTGGAGCTGACGCTGCCCGCCGCCGACCTGTTTGCCGATCTGGAAGGCGAAGACGATACGGCACAAACTGGCCGCTAGCGCTTGCCAGGCAAGCGCCAGCAGCTATCAAATCTCAAGCAGGTTGCGCCGACGCGGGCAGCCCGAACACGCGGTCGAACCCCCAGTTGAACAGGTAGGTGTAGAAAAAGAAGAACACCATCAGCCCCGCCTCCATCACCGTGGCTTGCCACAGGCTCACGCCGAACCACCAGGCCATGAGCGGGATCAGCGTGAGGGCGATGCCGGCCTCGAAGCCCACCGCGTGCGCCAGGCGGCGCAGCATGGAGCGGCCCTTGACGCTCTGGCGCGCCTCCCACTGCTCGAACAGGTGGTTGAAGGTGACGTTCCAGACGATGGCGATGGCCGACGCGACGACGGCCATCGCACCCGACGCGCCCGCGCCCTGGCCCACGGCCATGAACAGCAGGCTGGAGACGATGATGGCGATCAGTTCGTACAGGCTGACGAAGAGCACGCGGCGCTTGGCGCCCTGCAGGCCGGTGGCGGGAGTGGGTGCGGTCATGGGAAGGCCAGTGTATGCAAGCGCGAAGCCCCGTGCCGACTGGGGTGGTTGCCACACGAAAATTGAGTCAAAATGGCCTGCAGCGCTTGTCCATCAAGCACCAGCAGCTACCAAAATCATAGTAGGAGCAGCCATGCCCGACGCCATCCGAACACCGTGCTTCCCGCCCCGCGACAAGGCCCTGGCCCGGCGCTGGGCGAAATGGCAGCCTGCCACGCAGGGCAAGAAGCCCTTCACGCTGGACGCCATCGACCCCGGCGCCAAGCCCTTTTCGCTGGGCAAGGGCAAGGCGGCGGACAAGGCCGCCGTCGAGGCGCTGGCCGAGGAGCTGGACGCGCTGCAGAACCTGTTCTACGCCGACAGGCGCCACAGGCTGCTGGTGGTGCTGCAGGGCACCGACACCTCGGGCAAGGACGGCACCATCCGCGGCGTGTTCGGCCGCATGAGCGCCCTGGGCGTACACGCCGTGGGCTGGAAGGCGCCCACCGAGGCCGAGCGCGCGCACGACTACCTGTGGCGCATCCACCAGCAGGTGCCGCAGGACGGCGACATCACCGTCTTCAACCGCAGCCACTACGAGGACGTGCTGGTGCCCGTGGTCAACGGCTGGATCACGCCCGGGCAGCACCGCCAGCGCCTGGTACACATCAACGACTTCGAGCGCATGCTGGCCGAGACGGGGACCATCGTGCTGAAGTTTTTGCTGCACATCAGCGCCGACGAGCAGCGCCAGCGCCTGCAGGAGCGCCTGGACGACCCGACCAAGCACTGGAAGTTCAGCATGGGCGACATCGAGGTGCGCCAGCAGTGGGCCGACTACCGCCGCGCCTACGACGCGCTGCTGAACGCCACGCACACGCCCTGGGCGCCGTGGACCATCGTGCCCGCCGACTCCAAAACGCACCGCAACCTGATGATCGCCACCGTGCTGCGCGGGGTGCTGCAGAGCCTGGACCTGCGCTACCCCCCGGGCGACCCGGCGCTCAAGCACTTCTCCGTGGTTTAAGCCAGATCGGCCTCCAGCGCTTATCCAGCAAGCACAGGCAGCTATCTTTTTTGATATTTTTCGGATTATGCGTTTCGCGCATAACCCCTGAACACTCCGGCCTTGGACAGCCCGGGGGCGCGGGCATACAGTTCGCAGCTTGTCCGATCCCACAAGGAATCCTGCATGAGCTCCTCGCCCGTTTCCGCCGCCGTCAGCACGGCGCACCCCCTGCCCTCGTACCTGCAGGCCGACAACCTCGGCCCCTGGGGCATCTACCTGCAGCAGGTGGACCGCGTCACGCCCTACCTGGGCCACCTGGCCCGCTGGGTGGAGACGCTCAAGCGCCCCAAGCGCGCGCTGATCGTGGACGTGCCCATCGAGCTGGACAACGGCACCATCGCCCACTTCGAGGGCTACCGCGTGCAGCACAACACCTCGCGCGGCCCGGGCAAGGGCGGCGTGCGCTTTCACCAGGACGTGACGCTGTCCGAGGTGATGGCCCTGTCGGCCTGGATGAGCATCAAGAACGCAGCCGTGAACGTGCCCTACGGCGGCGCCAAGGGCGGCATCCGCGTGGACCCCAAGACGCTCTCGACGGGCGAGCTGGAGCGCCTGACGCGCCGCTACACCAGCGAGATCGGCATCATCATCGGCCCGAGCAAGGACATCCCCGCGCCGGACGTGAACACCAACGGCCAGATCATGGCCTGGATGATGGACACGTACTCGATGAACGTGGGCTCCACCGCCACCGGCGTGGTCACCGGCAAGCCGGTGGACCTGGGCGGCTCGCTGGGCCGCGTGGAAGCCACGGGGCGCGGCGTGTTCACCGTGGGCGTGGAGGCCGCCAGGCTGACCGGCCTGGCCATCGAGGGCGCGCGCGTGGCCGTGCAGGGCTTTGGCAACGTGGGCGGCACGGCGGGCAAGCTGTTCGCCGAGGCAGGCGCCAAGGTGGTGGCGGTGCAGGACCACACCGGCACCATCTACAACGCCAAGGGCCTGGATGTGCCCGCGCTGCTGGCGCACGTCAAGCAGCACGGCGGCGTGGGCGGCTTCGCGGGCGCCGACACCATGAACCCCGGCGAGTTCTGGGGCGTGGACTGCGAGATCCTGATCCCCGCCGCGCTCGAAGGCCAGATCACCCAGGCCAACGCGGGCCAGATCAAGGCCAAGATGGTGATCGAGGGCGCTAACGGCCCGACCACGCCCGAGGCCGACGACATCCTGCACGACAAGGGCGTGCTGGTGCTGCCCGACGTGATCGCCAACGCGGGCGGCGTGACGGTGAGCTACTTCGAGTGGGTGCAGGACTTCTCCAGCTTCTTCTGGAGCGAGGACGAGATCAACGCCCGCCTGGTGCGCATCATGCAAGAGGCGTTTGCGGGCGTGTGGCAGGTGGCGCAGGAGCACAAGGTTTCCTTGCGCACCGCAACGTTCATCGTGGCATGCCAGCGCATCCTGCACGCCCGCGAAATGCGCGGGCTGTACCCCTGATTCACGCCAGGGGCGCGGTGGGCCCCAGCGGCTCCACCCAGCGCAGCGCCGCGCAGAACGGCTGCGCACACGCCGCGCGCCGCTCGTAGGGGCAGCCCAGCGTTTCACACAGACCGGACGCGCCGTTGCGCGCCCGGTCTTTTTCTTCGTCGCGCGGCACCTGGCCGCTGGCCTGCAGCACGGCCATCTGCGTCCAGGGGTCCATGCGCGCCTGCTGCAGCATCTCGCGGCCATACACGGCGGCGGCCAGGTGCGGCTGAAAGTCCAGCACCAGCAGCGCGCTGGTGCGCGTACCGTCCGCGCCCTGCAGCACCAGCGCCAGCACGCCCGATTGCAAGGACTGCGCCGCGCCGCTGAAGGGCAGCCGCAGCGCGGCCTGGGCCTGTGGTGCTGACGGCGCCGCAGGCGCCTGCGCGGCCAGCCAGGGCACCGGCACGCGCAGCGTGAGCGCGAAGCCGCGCGGCCCCTCGGGCGTTTGCGCCGTGCCCTGGCGCACCAGCCAGGTCTGCAGGGGCGGCGTGTTCTCGTCCGCCGTGCCGCCTTCCAGCGCCTGCGCGAGCGCCAGCGGCCAGGGCTGCGCTGCGACCACGCGCTGGGGCGCGGCCCCTGCCGTGACCTGCTGGACCAGGGCGCTCACCATGTGAAGCAGCGGCGCCGGAACGCCCTTGCTGGGCCATGCCGCGGCAGCCGGTGCGGCCATGGGTGCGGCAGCCGCCGAGGCAGCGCCCCGGGGATCGGGGCCTGCGCCCAACTGCTCGCGCGCCTGGGGCGAGATGCTGGCCTTGTCTGCGGCAAGGGGCTGCGCCTGCGCCTCTGGTACCGCAGCGGGCGGAGATGCCTGCTCCGCCGTCGCCAGCAGGTTGGACTGCCGCTGCAGGGCCGCTTGCGCCAGGAACTGCGCGACGGGCAGTTGGAGCGACAGGGGGCTGCGAAGCGAATCCATGGCGGATTCTGGCGCGATTCAACTCACGCGGCTACGGGTTCCTCGATCACGCGGGCCAGCAGCGCGCCCGCATAGCGCGCGGGCAGCGGAATCCACACGCGCACGGGGTTGCCCTGCGCCACGGCCACGCTCTGGCCCTCGGCGTCGCGCATCTGCGCGAGCCGCAGGCGGACGTTGCCGCTGGGGTGTACCACCTCGATCAGGTCGCCCACGGCGAAGCGGTTCTTGGTTTCCACCTGCGCCCAATCGCCCTCGCCATTCAGCACCTCGCCCACGAACTGGCTGCGCTGGGTGGTGGAGTGGCCGGTGACGTAGTTCTGGTATTCGTTGCTCGGGCGGCGCTCCAGCAGGCCGCCGGTGTAGCCGCGGTTGGACAGCCCTTCCAGCTCCAGCAGCAGCTCGGGGTTGAAGGGGCGCCCGGCCACCGCGTCGTCGATGGCGCGGCGATAGACCTGCGCGGTGCGGGCCACGTAGTACAGGCTCTTGGTGCGGCCCTCGATCTTGAGAGAGTCCACGCCGATTTGCGCCAGCCGCGCCACGTGCTCCACGGCGCGCAAGTCCTTGCTGTTCATGATGTAGGTGCCGTGCTCGTCTTCCATGATGGGCATCAGCTCGCCGGGGCGGCCCGCTTCTTCGATCAGATAGACCTTGTCGGCCTTGGGGTGGCGCTGGCCGCTGCCGGTGGTGGAGAAGGCTTGTTCGGCCTGCTGCTGCGCGGCGTGGAAGTCAAAGCCGCCGTCCATCTTCTGTGCGATGGCTTCGCCCGTGGTGGGGTCGATGTCCGCATCGTGCGTGGCGTAGCTCCAGCGGCAGGCGTTGGTGCAGGTGCCCTGGTTGGGGTCGCGGTGGTTGAAGTAGCCCGACAGCAGGCAGCGGCCCGAATAGGCGATGCACAGGGCGCCATGCACGAAAACTTCCAGCTCCATGTCGGGGCATTCCTGGCGGATTTTCTCGATCTCGTCGAGGCTCAGTTCGCGCGAGAGGATGATGCGCTCCACGCCCATCTTCTGCCAGAACTTCACCGCCGCCCAGTTGGTGGTGTTGGCCTGCACCGAGAGGTGTACCGGCACCTCGGGCCACTTGTCCTTGACCATCATGATCAGGCCCGCGTCGGCCATGATGAGCGCGTCCGGGCGGCAGTCGATTACGGGCTCGATGTCGCGCAGGTAGGTGCGGATCTTGTCGTTGTGCGCGATGAGGTTGCTGGTCACGAAGAACTTCTTGCCGCGCGCGTGGGCCTCGTCGATGCCCTGCCTGATCTGCTCCAGCTTGAACTCGTTGTTGCGGGCGCGCAGGGAGTAGCGCGGCTGGCCCGCATAGACGGCGTCGGCGCCAAAGTCGTAGGCGGCCCGCATCTTGGCCAGCGAGCCTGCGGGCAGGAGGAGTTCGGGGGCTTTCATGTCGGTGCCCTGTCTTTCTCCCTCGCCCGCGTGCGGGAGAGGGCGGGGGTGAGGGGGATGTTCTGCGGGCGCTGCTGGCCCTCACCCCAGCCCTCTCCCAGAGGGAGAGGGGGCGAATCAGGGTCAAAGGCTTTGTCGCCATCGGCATCCGGCACGCCGTTGGCCGCCAGGCCCGCAAAGTCGAAATGGCGCGCATCCATGAAATGCGACAGCTGCACGTTGCGCAGCGCCGCCGCCATGTTCTCGATGCGGCCGGGGTGTTGCTGCTGCCAGTCGCGCAGCATGTGGCCGATCTGCTTGCGTTGCAGGTTCTCCTGGCTGCCGCACAGCGTGCAGGGAATGATGGGGAACTGGCGGATGTCGGCCCAGCGCGCCAGGTCGCTTTCGGCCACGTAGGCGAGCGGGCGGATGATGAGGTGGTCGCCCCGGTCGCTCTGCACCTTGGGCGGCATGCCCTTCAACGTGCCGCCGAAGAACATGTTGAGGAAGAAGGTTTGCAGCACGTCGTCGCGGTGGTGGCCCAGCGCGATCTTGGTGGCACCCAGTTCGTCGGCCACGCGGTACAGGATGCCCCGGCGCAGGCGCGAGCACAGGCTGCACATCGTCTTGCCCTCGGGGATGTGCTGCTTGACGACGCTGTAGGTGTCCTGCGTCTCGATGTGAAAGGGCACGCCCTGCCGCGCCAGGTAGTCCGGCAGCACGTGGGCGGGAAAGCCGGGCTGCTTCTGGTCCAGGTTGACGGCAACGATCTCGAAGCGGTTCTTGCCGCCCTGCTGTTGCAGCTTGCGCAGCACGTCCAGCAGGCCGTAGCTGTCCTTGCCGCCGGAGACGCAGACCATCACCTTGTCGCCTTCGGCGATCAGGCCAAAGTCGCTGATCGCCTGGGCGACCTGGCGCACCAGCTTTTTCTCCAGCCGCGCGGCTTCGTCAAGCATGGGCGGGGTAGAAATTCATCTTGCGCGCAGGCACCTGCGCCACGGCCCGGGCGATGGCGCCGATGTGGTCGGGCGTGGTGCCGCAGCAGCCGCCCACGATGTTGACCAGCCCCTCGGCGACGAACTCATGCACCAGGCGCGAGGTGACTTCGGGCGTTTCGTCAAAACCCGTGTCGCTCATCGGATTGGGCAGGCCCGCGTTGGGGTAGCAGCTGATGAAGGTGTCCTCGGCCACGCGGTTCAGCTCCTGGATGTAGGGGCGCATCAGCGTCGCGCCCAAGGCGCAGTTCAGGCCGATGGCCAGGGGCCGCGCATGGCGCACGCTGTGCCAGAAGGCCGTGACCGTCTGGCCCGACAGGATGCGGCCCGAGGCGTCGGTGACGGTGCCGCTGATGATGATGGGCAGGCGCTCGCCGCTGGCTTCAAAAAATTCGTCGATGGCGAACAGCGCGGCCTTGGCGTTGAGGGTGTCGAAGATGGTCTCGACCAGCAGCACGTCGGCCCCGCCCTGCACCAGCGCCTCGGTCTGCGCGTAGTAGGCGGCGCGCAGTTGCTCGAAGTCGATGTTGCGCGCGCCGGGGTCGTTCACGTCGGGGCTGATGCTGGCCGTCTTGGGCGTGGGGCCGAGCGCGCCCGCGACGAAGCGGGGCTTGCCGGGCGTGCTGAATTTGTCGCAGGCGGCGCGGGCGATGCGGGCGCTCTCCAGGTTCATCTCGTAGGCGAGGTCGGCCATGCCGTAGTCCTCTTGCGCCACGGTGGTGGCGCCGAAGGTGTTGGTCTCAATGAGGTCGGCGCCGGCGGCGAGATACCCCTCGTGGATGTCGCGGATCACGTCGGGACGGGTGAGGGACAGCAACTCGTTGTTGCCCTTCACGTCGCGCGGGAAGTCCTTGAAGCGCTCGCCCCGGTACTGTTCTTCGGTCAGCTTGAAGCGCTGGATCATCGTGCCCATGGCGCCGTCGAGGATGGCGATGCGCTCGCCCAGGATGGCAGGCAGTTGCTGGGCGCGGGTGTAGGTAAGGGGCTGCATGGGGCGTATTGTAAAAACCGGCCCACGCTCCATTTGACAGCGTCACCCCGTGCGATCAAACTAGTCAGCCCAGTCAGAATCATGGAGCCCGCATGCACGCATGGCAACTGCAAGACGCAAAAAGCCGCTTTAGCGAACTGGTGGAATGCGCGCTGAACGAAGGCCCCCAGCTGGTCACCCGGCGCGGCAACGACGCCGTGGTGCTGATGGCGGCACCCGAGTACCGGCGGCTGGCGGGCGAGGACGCGCTGATTTCGCTGCTGCTGCAGGCACCGAGGGGCGAGCCATTGGACACGACGCGCTCGCCGGAACCCATCCGCACAGTGACCCTGGAGTGAGCTGGCGTGAAATTCCTGCTGGACACCTGCCTGCTGTCTGAACTGGTGCGGCCCGCGCCCGCCCCCGCCGTGCTGGGCTGGATGAGCGCACGCGCATCGGGCGACCTGTTCGTATCGGCGCTGACCCTGGCCGAACTGGAGCGCGGCATCGTGCGCCTGCCGCCTTCCCGCCGTCAAAGCGAGCTGGCCGCTTGGCTGGCAAGCGTACAGGCGGGGTTTGGCCAGCGCGCCCTGCCTTTCACGCGCGACACGGCGGGGTACTGGGCGCGCCTGTGCGCGCAGGCCGAGGCAGCGGGCAAGCCGATGGCCGCGTTCGACTCGCTGATTGCCGCCACGGCGCTGGAGCACGGCCTGGCCGTGGCCACGCGCAACGTGCGCGACTTCGCCAGTGCGCCGGTGGTGCTGGTCAATCCGTGGGAGACGGTGCCGGGCGCGCAATAAGTCCCCTCACTGGTGGATGCGCCCGCTGCGGGAATATCCATCAAATCGGCCCATAGCGCCCGCCCATCAAGCACGAGCAGCTATCAAAAAGATAGAAGGCTCAGGGCGCCAGCCGGGTGGACAGGTCCAGGGCCGCAGCCTCGGCGGCGCAGGCTGCGGCGGGCGGCACCTGGCCTGCGGCGCGGGCCCTGGCGATCTCCTGCCGGGCCTCGGCCATCTGGGCGGTGAAGACGGGGTTGCTTTGCAGACGCGCCACGGCGCCGGAGCCGACGAGGCGCCCGGCCTCGATGTCGCTCTTCCAGTGAACGCCGCACACGCCCCGGCTTTGCGCGTAGGCGCGGCCGCGCTGCAGCAGCGCGTCGGTGCGCTCGGGTGCCAGCTGGGTGAGCACCAGCGCCCAGGCCCAGCCTGCGGCGGAGTGGCCCGAGGGGTAGGAGCCGTCCTTGCGCAGCGCGGGCTCATCGCCGGGGGTGCAGGTGGGTTCGTTGAACACCATGAAGGGGCGGGCGCGCTGGTATTTGTCCTTGGCCTTGTAGGTGGCGCCGCCTGCGTCCACCAGGGTGCGGCGCAGCAGCATGGTCAGGTGCGGCGTGGTCTGCTCGGAGATCTGCACGCCCAGCGCGCAGGAGAAGTGCGAGGCCGCAGCCGGGAACCTGAGTTCGGCGTCCTTGCTGGCCTGTGCGCCGCGCGGGCCGCTGCGCAGCGCCGTGAGCGCCCGGTAGGCGGCAACGTCGGCAGCCAGTTCGGCCGAGCCCTCCGCCGGCGGCGGCGGCACCAGGGCCAGGCTGTCGGCCATGTCGTCGCGCGCCAGGTAGCCCTTGGCATAGCCGGTACCGGCGCGCACCTCGCCCACCTCGGCCAGGGTGGTGGGCGGCTTGGGGGCGGTGGTGCAGGCGCTGGCGAGCAGGGCAGCGGCCAGGGCGGTCGCCGTGGGGGTGTATCGCATGTCTGTCTCCTGTGGATGGAACAGCCATGGTACGAGGGCGTGGCGGCGCGTCAAATCGCCTAGGCGACGGCGCCATCGGCCATGCGAGCGGCGGTGCGGGGCCACAATAGCGGGTCTCCCGGCACCACCTCCGGCGGTCGGCAATTTATGATTCAAATCGGCCTCTAGCGCTTATGCAGCAAGCGCCTGTAGCTATCAAAACAAGAGTAACCCAGTGTCCCCTGCGCATTCCGTCCTGCACGACATCTTTGGCTACGAACAGTTCCGTGGCCCGCAAGAGGCCATCGTCGAGCACGTGATCGGCGGCGGCGACGCGCTGGTGCTCATGCCCACGGGCGGCGGCAAGTCGCTGTGCTACCAGGTGCCCGCCATCGTGCGGCACCGCGCGGGCCGGGGCGTGGCCATCGTGGTGTCGCCGCTGATCGCGCTCATGCACGACCAGGTAGGCGCGCTGCACGAGGCGGGGGTGGCGGCGGCGTTTTTGAACTCCACGCTGGACTGGCCGCAGGCGCTGGATGTGGAGCGGCGCCTCTCGCGCGGCGAGATCACGCTGCTGTACGCCGCGCCCGAGCGCGTGACCACCGAGCGCTTTCTGAACCTGCTGGACGACCTGCACGCACAGGGGCAGCTCTCGCTGTTCGCCATCGACGAGGCGCACTGCGTGAGCCAGTGGGGCCACGACTTCCGCCCCGAGTACCGCGCGCTGACGGTGCTGCACCAGCGCTATGCCAGCGTGCCGCGCATCGCATTGACGGCCACGGCGGATGCGCTGACCCGCGCCGACATCGTGGAGCGGCTGCAGCTCGAAGGCGCACAGCACTTCGTCAGCAGCTTCGACCGGCCCAACATCCGTTACCGCATCGAGGAGAAGAAGGAGCCGCTGGCGCAACTGCTGCGCTTCATCGAGCGCGAGCACGTGGGCGAGGCGGGCGTGGTCTATTGCCAGTCCAGAAAGCGCGTGGAAGAAATGGCCCAGGCCCTGTGCGACGCGGGCATCACCGCCCTGCCGTACCACGCGGGCCTGCCGCCCGAGGTGCGCCAGCGCAACCAGGACCGCTTTCTGCGCGAGGAAGGCATCGTCATGGCGGCGACCATCGCCTTCGGCATGGGCATCGACAAGCCCGACGTGCGCTTCGTCGCCCACGTGGACATGCCCAAGAACATCGAGGGCTACTACCAGGAGACGGGCCGCGCGGGCCGCGACGGCCTGCCCGCCGACGCCTGGATGGCCTACGGCCTGCAGGACGTGGTGAACCAGCGCCGCATGATCGACGAGAGCCCGGCGGAGGAAACCTTCAAGGCCGTGATGCGCGGCAAGCTCGACGCGCTGCTGGCCCTGGCCGAAGCCACGGACTGCCGCCGCGTGCGGCTGCTCGCGTACTTTGGCGAGGCATCGCAACCCTGCGGCAACTGCGACAACTGCATGAACCCGCCAGCGGTGTGGGACGGCACGGACGCCGCGCGCAAGCTGCTGTCCACCATCTACCGCGTCCACGCAGCCAGCGGCATCCACTTTGGCACCGGCCACATCATGGACATCGTGCGCGGCAAGGACACGGAAAAGATCCAGCAGTTCGGCCACGACAAGCTCTCCACCTTCGGCCTGGGCAAGGACTACAGCGAGGCGCAATTGCGCGGCGTGCTGCGCCAGTTGCTCGCCACGGGCGCCGTGGGGCTGCACAAGGTGATGCTGGAGAGTGGCCACAGCTTCGACACCCTGACCCTGACCGAAGGCTCGCGCCCCGTGCTGCGCGGCGAGGTGCCGGTGCGCCTGCGCGAGGCCACGGCCAGCGCCGCGCCCAAGCGCACACGCCGCGAGCGCGC
>NZ_JASGDA010000054.1:0-26707 GCF_047607405.1 Acidovorax sp.
CTGGCGGCACGGGCGGAGCCGGGGGCGCCACGGGGGCCTCGATGGGCGGCGCGGGCGGCTGCGGCGTGGTAATGCCCACGGGCGCGTTGGGTGCGGGCGTCGGGTCGGGAATCGCCACGGGCATGGGCGCCGGGCGCGGCGCTATCTTGGGCGCGGGCCGGGGCGGTGGCGGCGGGGCGGGGGGCGGCGGCGTGACCTTGGGCGGGGCGGGGGGCGCGATGAACTCGCTCAACACTTCCGCCGGCACGATGACCTCGGCCGCGCGCCGCAGCAGGCCCGACTGCAGGGCCCAGATGCCCGCAACGTGCAGCGCGACCACCGAGCCCACGATCACGGTGTTGCGGCTGATGCCTCCCTGGGTGGCGAAACGATCGGTGTGAGACATAAAAATGATAGCTGCCAGTGCTTGCTGCACAAGCGCCAGAGGCCAAAAAGACCCAGATTACTTTACTTGCGAAAGATCCACCAGGCCGAGCCTGCGACGAGGATCAGGCTGCCAGCGAGAGTTGAGAGGAGTTCCATGACTTGCTTTCCAGGATGGAGTTGGCAAGCTGGATCGTTTGCGGGGCCGCGCCGTTGTGCAGGGCGGCCACGGGGTTCGATGCACTGCACTGCGCCACCACGTCGCGGGCGCAGCTTTCGCAGCAGCCGCATTGGGTGGCTACGCCCAGTTCGAACTGGATTTCGTCGAAGCTCATGCCCGCGCGCGCATGGCGGGCGATCTCACGGTCGGAAATCCGGCGGCAAACGCAGACGATCATGACGGCAGGCAGTGTGGCTGGCTGTTGAGAAGGTGGGCGGATTATAAATAAGAATTCATCGCATTTGCAACGAAAACGCCGTGAAAAACAAAAAAGCCGACACGCGGTCGGCTTTTTCTTGCACTGGGGCGCAGGCCCTGGGGCTTTTTACTTGACGTGCTTGCCGATCAGGCCGGCCAGCTCGAACATCGACACCTGGGGCTTGCCGAACAGCTCCTTGAGCTTGGCGTCGGCGTTGATGTTGCGCTTGTTGGCGGCGTCCTGCAGGTTGTTGGCCTTGATATAGACCCACAGCTTGCTGATGATCTCCGTGCGCGGCAGCGGCGCCGAGCCCACCACGGCAGCCAGCGCGGGGCTGGGCGTGAGCGCCTTCATGAAGGCGGCGTTGGGGGTGCGCTTCTTGGCGGCGGGGGCCGCCTTGGCCGGAGCTTTCTTTGCAGTTGCCATGTTGGATTTTCCTTGTTGGACGTGAAGAAAGGCCGATGCTACTGGCAAAGATTCGCGTTTCCAAGGGTGAAACGGCTTTTTTTGCCTCGATTTGTAGCGGGGTGACAATGCGGCCACGATTGACTTCCCCTTGGACTGAAAGGATTCCAAAAAATGGCCGCAGCTTGCCCCCCCGCCTTCAGCACCTGCGATTTCTGCGACGCACACAAGGGCGACACCAGTGGCGCGTTTCGCGTGCTGCCCCCCGTGTTCCGGCATTTCGGCGTCGTGGCGGCGTTCGCCGGGCCGGTGGTCACCGTCAAGTGCCACGAGGACAACACGCAGGTCAAGGCCGCGCTGGAGTCGCCCGGCGAGGGCCGCGTGCTGGTGGTGGACGGCGGCGGCTCGCTGCGCCGCGCCCTGGTGGGCGGCAACATCGCGGCGGCGGCGGCCAGGAACGGCTGGGCGGGCGTGGTGGTGGACGGCTGCGTGCGCGACGTGGCCGAGCTGAACGCGGCGGCCGTCGGCATCCGCGCGCTGGCGCTGATCCCGCTGCCCACCGAGCGGCGCGGCGAGGGCCAGCGCGATGTGGCCGTGCAGATCCAGGGCGTGTGGGTGCGGCCCGGCGACTGGCTGTACGCCGACGCCGACGGCATCGTCGTCAGCGCGGGGCCTCTGGCGGCCTGACCCGCAGCGCGGCGCGAGAGGGCAGGGTGGCCAGCAGCACGCTGGCCAGCGCAATGCCGAAGGCCAGCAACTGCACCCCCGTGAGCGACTCGCCCAGCACCAGCACGCCCACCAGCGCCGCGCTGACCGGCAGCAGCACCGAGAACACGCCCCCCTGGGCCGCGGGCACGGCCTGGAGCCCGGTCATCCACAGCCACACCGTCCACATGCAGGCCGCCAGCGCGTAGAACAGCAGCAGCGCCCAGGTGCCCCAGCCCACCGCCGCGAAGTCGAAGCCCCGCGCCAGGTACAGGCCGAACGGTGTGGTGAGCGCGAAGCCCCACAGGTTGATGAGTGCGCTGATGCGCTTGGGGCCCAGGCTGCCCGTGAGCTTCTTGCCGATCACCGTGTAGGCCGCCTCGCAGACCACGGCGCCCACCAGCAGCCACTGCCCCAGCCAGGCCAGATTTGAGGTGTTTTTGGCCCCCAGCGCTTGTGCAGACTGCGCAGGCAGCTCTGGTTTTGATAGCGCGAAGAGCGCGATGCCCAGCACGGCCAGCACCACTGCCGCCCAGGTGCGGGGCGCGACCCGCTCGCGCAAGAAGGCCCAGCCCGCCAGCGCCATGGCGGCGGGGATCGCGGCCATGGTCACGCCCGCCGTCACCGCGTTGGTCAGGCTCACGCCGTAGATCATGCAGAGGGTGAACAGGAAATTGCCCAGAAACGACTCCAGGAACAGCAGGCGCCGCGTCTGGCGCGTGAGCGGCGGCTCACCCGCAGGCTTGCGCAGCCAGTGCAGCATGGCGACGCCGCCGATGCCAAAGCGCATCCACGCCAGCAGCAAGACGGGCAGCGCGGTCGCCAGGGGCTTGGACAGCGCTACGTAGCAGCCCACCAGCGACATGCTGAGGGCCAGGCACAGGTAGGCGAAGGGGCGGCTCGGGGCTTTCACTAGACTGGCGTTCCGTTTGCTGAAAAAAAGAGTGCGCATCATGCCCGAGCAGCCCGCCCCCGCCACGCCGCCCCGCTGTGTCTTCGTCTATGGCACCCTGCGCCGAGGCGGCAGCAACGACATCACCCGCCTGCGGCCCGCCCCGCGCTATCTCGGCGAGGCCCGCGTGGCAGGCGTGCTGTACCACCTGGGCGCCTATCCGGGCATGACGCTGGGCGGCGATGCCTGGGTGCGCGGCGAGGTCTATGCCATCGAGCCCGCGCTGGAAGCGCAACTGGACGAGATCGAGGGGCTGGGCGCCGACCCGGTGGACGAATACGCCAAGCGCGAGGTGGCGGTCGAGGTGCAAGGGCGGGTACACGCCTGCCTGGTGTACGAGATCAACCCGCGCTGCGTGGCGGCAGCCCCGCGCATCGCGCAGGGGGACTGGATGGCCGCGGGTTGAGGGCCGCCTGCGGCTTCTCGGTATGTGCAAGCATGTTTTTACAATGCGGTATTGGGTGATTGCTGCGTTGCCACAATTTTTCTCGATACGAGAAAGAAATTCCCGTATTGAGAAATATGACGCTTAAGTGGTTGTTTTGGAACGATAAAATTTATCTCTTGTATAAGACATAAGAGCTTGCTTAAGTCTTATAGAAGACTTAAAGTCATCCCCAAGGGCTGCACCATCAGCCCGGCGTTTTCAACCAACCCCTGGAGTGTCCTCATGCCCCAATCTCTCAATGAACAACTGAGCCGCGAACAGCAAATTGCCGCCCTGGAAAAAGACTGGGCCCAGAACCCCCGCTGGAAGGGCGTCAAGCGCGGCTACACCGCCGCCGACGTGGTGCGCCTGCGCGGCAGCCTGCAGCCCGAGTACACGCTGGCCAAGCGCGGCGCCGAAAAGCTGTGGGCCAAGGTCAACGGCGGCGCCAAGAAAGGCTACGTGAACGCCTTCGGTGCCATCTCCGCCGGCCAGGCCATGCAGCAGGCCAAGGCGGGCCTCGAAGCCGTCTATCTGTCGGGCTGGCAAGTCGCGGCCGACGGCAACACGTCCGAAACCATGTACCCCGACCAGTCGCTGTACGCCTACGACTCGGTGCCCACCATGGTCCGCCGCATCAACAACACCTTCAAGCGCGCAGACGAAATCCAGTGGAGCCGCGGCGTGAACCCCGGCGACGAAGGTTTTGTCGATTACTTCCTGCCCATCGTGGCCGATGCCGAAGCCGGTTTCGGCGGCGTGCTGAACGCCTTCGAGCTGATGAAGAACATGATCGCCGCCGGTGCCGCTGGCGTTCACTTCGAAGACCAGCTGGCCGCCGTGAAGAAGTGCGGCCACATGGGCGGCAAGGTGCTGGTGCCCACGCAGGAGGCCATCGAGAAGCTGATCTCCGCCCGCTTCGCCGCCGACACCATGGGCGTGCCCACCATCATCCTGGCCCGCACCGACGCCGAGGCCGCCAACCTGATCACCAGCGACCACGACGCCAACGACAAGCCCTTCCTGACCGGCGAGCGCACGCAGGAAGGCTTCTACCGCGTCAAGAACGGCCTGGAGCAAGCCATCAGCCGCGGCGTGGCCTATGCCCCCTACGCCGACCTGGTGTGGTGCGAAACCGGCGTGCCCGACATCGGCTTCGCCCGCGAATTCGCCCAGGCCGTGCTGGCCGCCAACCCCGGCAAGCTGCTGTCGTACAACTGCTCGCCTTCCTTCAACTGGAAGAAGAACCTCAACGACAGCCAGATCGCTTCCTTCCAGGAAGAACTGTCCGCGCTGGGCTACAAGTACCAGTTCATCACGCTGGCAGGCATCCACATCAACTGGTTCAACACCTTCCAGTTCGCCCACGCCTATGCACGCGGCGAAGGCATGAAGCACTACGTGAACATGGTGCAAGAGCCCGAGTTCGCAGCGCGCGACAAGGGCTACACCTTCGTGTCGCACCAGCAGGAAGTGGGCGCAGGTTACTTCGACGACGTGACCACGGTGATCCAGGGCGGTTCGTCCAGCGTGAAGGCGCTGACGGGTTCGACCGAAGAAGAGCAGTTCCACTGATCTGTCTGCGGGCATCCCTGGTCACCGGGGATGCCGACGGAAAAAGGCAGGCCGCGTGCCGCATGCCTTTTACCTGCCCGCCCTCAACCGCTTGACTGAAAAGCGAGAGGGCGGGTTTTTTATTGCACTCGGCGCTGCCGCCCCGTCACGCCACACTGCGCGGGCGCGCCTTCCACAGCAGCGCCGCCGTACACGCGGCACCCAGCGCCACCAGTGCGCACAGGCAGGGCAGGGCCGATTCCAGCGGCGCGCCCAGTTGGTTGAGCCGCAGCGACGCCTGCACCCCCGAGGTGCTGGGCAGCAGCCACCGCAGCCACTGCAAGGGCGCGGGCAGCGCTTCCACCGGCCACGAAAAGCCCGCGACGAAGGCGATCGGCAGCGTGGTCCACAGCAGCACCTGCAGCGCCCGTTCCCGGTTGCCGAACCACAGCCCCAGCAGCGACCCCAGCGCCGCGATGGCGGGCACGTAGCAGGCCAGCAGCGCCAGGGCACCCAGCGGGTTGCCGCCGCGCGGGTAGTCGTGCAGCACAAAGATCCAGCCGAAGTAGAACAAGCCGCTGGCCCAGCCCAGCGTACACAGCGCCAGCAGGCGGCCCAGCCAGGCGGTGGCGCCGGGACGGTGCTGGCCTGCTTCCACCCAGGTGCCCGCCATCAGCGCAGCGCCCATCAGCAGCGTCTGCTGCAAGATCAGCAGCGCCACGGCAGGCACGACAAAGCTGCCATAGCCCTCGGTGGGGTTGAACAGCGCCACCATCTGCAACTGCACGGGCGCGCGGCTGTCCCGGGCCTGCTGCGCGCTCTGGCCTGCGGCTTGCAGCTTGCGGATTTCCACCCCCGCCGACACCGTGCCCACCGCCTCGGCAAAGCCGTACTGCACGGCCTTGTTGAGCAGCGCATAAGCGCCGTTGGCCTCGATGCTGACGACGGCGTTCTGCCCGCGCACCACGTTGCGCTTGAGGTCGGCGGGGATGAGCGCATAGCCCTCGATCTCGCCGCGCCACAGGGCTTGCTGCGCCTCGCGCTCGCTGGCTGTCACCAGGCGCACGTCGATGCGCGGGTCTGCCGCCGCAAAGCGCGTGATCTGGCGCGACAGGCTGCTGTGATCCATGTCCACCACGGCCACGGGCACGCGGGTCAGCACCTCGTCGGCGTAGAACCAGGGGTAGAAAAAGCCGTACAGCACGGGCGCGCCCACCAGGAGCAGCAGCACGCCCGTGTCGCGGCCCAGCGCGGCCAGGGCTTGCAGCCAGGCGCGCCAAAGGGTGATTCTGGTTTGCGGCATCAGCGGCCTCCCCAAGTGTCCGGACGCCGCACGGCCAGCCGCAGACCGATGGATGCGATAAGCCACAGCACCGCCGTGGCGACGATCAGGCCTGCCAGGGTGCCCACGCTGGCGGCCAGCGGCGCGCCCATTTGCAGCTGCTCGATCTGCAGCCGGATGTAGTGCGTGAACGGCATGGCCTCGGCCCAGGCGCGGGCGCTGGCGGGCATGCCCGACAGCGGAAACCCCACGCCGCTGAACGCGAACGCAGGCGCCGCGAAGAAGCCCGCGCCCGACAGGGCGGTGCGCAGCGACCGGGTGACGGCCGCCAGCGCCGCGCCTGCGGCGAGCGATACGGCCATCAGCAGCGCCAGCGCTGCCGCCACCCAGGCCAGGTTGCCCGGCGGGTGCCAGCCCCGGCCCCAGGTGATGCCCGCCAGCGCCAGCAGGCCTGTCAGCGTCAGCGTGGCCCAGGGCAGCGCCAGCTTGCCCAGCAATGCGCCAGCGGTGTGCAGGAACCCGCCCGCGCCCAGCCATTCGCCCACAGTGCGGTCGCGCAGCTCGCGCCCCACGGCCCAGGCGCCCGCCGTCATGGCGAGGATGTGCAGCAGCGCGGGGATCAGCGCCGCGCCCAGGAACTGCTCGTAGTTGGTGGCGACGTTGAACAGCGCCACCATCTGCGTGTGGATGGGCTCCATGCTCACGCGCACGGCCTGGGCGCTTTCGCCGCGCTTGTTGCGCGCCGCCATCTCGATGCCCGCCGACAGCGTGCCCACCACGGTGCGCACGTCGCGTTGCAGCAGGCCCGAGTGCGTGGCCATCTGCGCGTTGTGCAGCAGCGTGACCTGGGCGGCGCGGCCTTGGCGGGCAGTGCGGGCGAAGTCGCGCGGGATGGTGACCACGGCATAGACCTCGATGCCGCGCAGCGCGCGCTCGGCCTCGGCCGCGTTGGCGTAGTGGTGGGTGACCTGCATGCCGGGCGTGGCGTCCAGCATGCGCACCAGTTGGCGCGACAGGCTGCTGTGGTCGTCGTCCACCACGCCCACGGGCAGGTGGCGCGGCAGGCCCGCCGAGAAGATCCACCACATCAGCGCCACCGCCAGCAGCGGCACCCAGGTGACCATGGCCAGGTCCCAGGGGCTGGCCCACAGGCGGCGGGCTTCGCGGCGCAAGCTTGTTACTATTGAATTCATAGCTGCTCGCGCTTGCTACATAAGCGCTAGAGGCATATTTGGCTTGAAGTTTTTTACTGGACAAGAACCGTCATGCCGGGGCGTGCGCCTTCAATCGGTGCTGCGGGCCGGGCGCGCACCTCGAACGTGCGGGCGTCAAAGCCCTGGCCCGCGCGCGTGGCGCGCCAGGTGGCGAAGTCGGGCAGGGCGGCGGTGTGATAGACCTTGAACTTGACGGCTTTGTTGCCCAGCGCGGGCAGCGTGGCATCGAATTCATTGCCGACGGCAAAGCGCTGCAGGCGGTCTTCGCGCACGTTCAGCACCACCCACTGGTCTTGCAGGTTCACCACCGTGACCACGGCCACGCCCTGGGGCGACAGCTCGCCCGTGCGGGCCAGCACCTTGGCGACCTCCCCCGCCACGGGGCTCTTGAGTTCCGTTTCGGCCTGGGCGGCCTGCACCTCGGCCACCACGCCCGCCACCTGGCGCGCCTGGGCGCTGGCGGCGGAGCGGTCTTCGCTGCGCGCGCCGGAGCGGGCCAGCTCGTACTGCGCCTTGGCGGCCAGGGCCTGGTCGCGCGATGCCTTGAAGTTGGCCTCGGCCTCGTCGCGCTTTTGCGCGGCCACCAGGCCCTCGCGGGCCAGGCCGTCCACACGCTGGAACGACGATTCGGCCAGGTCGGCGGCGGCCACGGCGCGCTGCCAGTTCAGGCGGGCCATCTCCACCTCTTGCGGGCGGGCGCCGTGCTCGGCCTTGGCGGCCACGGCCTGGGCGGCCTCTTGCGCGGCGGTGGCCTGGGCCAGCTTGGCCTGCACCTCGGGGCTGTCCATGCGGATCAGCGGCGCGCCCACGGCGATCTGGTCGCCTTCCTTCACCAGAATCTGCGCGATGCGCGCGGTGACCTTGGGCGCTATGTCGGCCTCTTGCGCTTCCATCTGGCCCTGGAAGACCTCGGGCGCGGGCTGCGAGGCTTTCCACAGGCCAAAGCCCACGAAGCCCGCCACGGCCACGAAGGCGGCTGCGGCGACGGCGGTTTTTGTCTTGCTGTTCATGTCGGGTTCACTCCACTTTCATCACATCGGCACGGGCCATGTAGCTGCTGAATTCGTCGGACAGGCCGCAGCTTTCCAGCAGCTCGGCCAGCGCCTTCACGTAGTCGTGCGCGGCCTGGGCGCGTTCGGTCTGGGCCTTGGCCTGGTTGGTCTGCGCGTCGATCAGGTCCAGCATGGTGCTGGTGCCCGCCTTCAGGCCCGCAGTGCGCAGGCGCAGCACCTCATCGGCCAGCTCCAGGCCGGGCGCGAGGGCCATGAACTGGCGGCGGGCCTGCTCCACGGCCAGCCAGCGGTGTTCCACCAGCAGGGCGATGTCGCTGCGCGCTTGCGCGCCGGTGCGCTCGGCCTGCTCGATCTGGCGGTTGGACGACTCGGCCAGCGCATTGCGGTCGATGGAGTCCCACAGCGTCCAGCGCACGCCCACGCCGGCCACCCAGTCGGCGTCGCGCCCGGTCTTGAGCTGGCGCTGGCCGAAGGCGAAGACCTGGGGGCGGCGCAGCGCCTCTTGCGCGGCGTGCAGCTGCGTGGCCTGCTCCTTCTTGGCGGCCACCTTGGACAGGCCCGGGTGGCGGGCCAGCGCGGCGTCGATGAAGTGGGGCAGGGGCGGGAGGGGCTGGTTCAGCACGAACAGCGGGCTGGTGGGCGTCACGCGCTCGTCGGCGCGCAGCGTGCGGGTGAGGGCGGTGGCGGCCAGGTCGGCGTCGTCGCGCGCCTTGCGGGCGTTGCGGCGGGCGTCTTCGAGTGCGGAGCGGGCCTGCAGGCGCTCCACGCGGGCGATGACCCCGGCGTCCAGCATCTTCTGTGCGGCGGCGTCGTGCTGCTCGATGGTGGCCAGGGCGGCCTCGCGCAGTACGGCGGCGCGCTCGGCCAGTTGCGCGCCAAAGTAGCGCTGCACCAGCACCGTGGTGGCCTCGTGGCCGGTCTTGGCGGCGTCGGCCTCGGCCTCGTGCGTGTGCGCGTCGAGCAGGCCGCGCGCGGCCTGGCTGGCGCCGCCCATGTAGATCGGCCAGACGGCGGAGACGGACGCGGTGGTGTCGCTCTTGTGGCGGTTGAGCGTGTAGCTCTGCGGCAGCTGCGGCAACTGTGCCAGCGGCGCGGCGAGCTGGGCGGGCAGTTGCGACAGCACGCCTGCCATCGTGCGGTTCAGCGGGTCCAGGTCCAGGCCCAGGTTGGCGTTGTAGGCGTAGGCCGCGCCGGTCAGGCTGACCACGGGGCCGCCCAGGCGCTGCATGGCGTCGCGGCGCAGTTGCGCGCTTTCGACGGCGCTGCGCGATGCGGCGAGCTGGTCCGAGCGCTGCGTGAACTGCTGCTGCGCGGCGTTGAAATCCATGGGCGCCGCGTGTGCGGCGGCGGCGAGAAGGAACAGCAGGGCGGCCGCCGTGCGCGGCGTGGTGGTGTGGGTCATGGTGGTATCAGGGTGCGCCGACGGGCGTGTAGGAGTTGCTGTGTTCGGCCAGCCAGCGCTCGGAGCGGTCGCTGCCGTGCTGGCTGGGGTGGAAGTCGCGGCGCAGGTATGCGCGCCAGGGCCGCCAGGTCTCGCGCACCAGGCCGCCGCGGCCGAACAGCGTGCGCGCGGCGCTGGCCCAGGTGCCGGGGCGCCACAGCGCGCCGTCGCGGCGCAGGTTGCTGACCGTCTGGCGCAGCAGGTCGCCCAGGAAGATGACCGTGATGCGGCGGAACCAGGTGATGCGCCACTCATGGCTGCCGCCCAGCGCTTGATAGAGGTCGAAGGCCGTGCTCTTGTGCTCGGCCTCCTCGGCGCAGTGCCACTGCCACAGGGTGGCCAGGCGCGGCTCGGCGCCTTGCAGGATTTCGGGGCGGGCCAGCAGCCATTCGGCCAGCAGGGCGGTGAAGTGCTCGCTGGCGGCGGTCACCGCCAGCGGGTGGCGCGGGTCGGCGCCGGCAAAGAGCGGCAGTCGCTCCTTCACGCGCGCCTCCCAGGCGTTGACGAAGCCCTGTTTTTGCAAGTGGCCGTTGAACAGCGCGTGGATGCGGCGGTGCGTGGCCTCCTGGCCGACGAAGCCGCGCACCTCGGCGGCGAACCGCGACTGCTGATCGGGCGGCAGGGCCTGGTGGCCGCCCTTCACGGCGTCGATGAAGAACTGCTCGCCCGCCGGAAAGCTCATGGACAGCGCATTGAACAGCGCCGTGCGAAAGGCGTCGCCCCCGCACCAGCGGCGCGCGAAGGGCGTCTCCAGGTCGATCAGCAGGCGGCGGACGACAAGCTCTGTCATGGTGGGGCTTCCGTGGGGTTTTCTGGTTTGGTACTGTGAAGTACCATTGGGCGTATGATGCAGCTCCAGAATGGTACTGTCAAGTACCAATCCAAAAAATATCCAGCGCCAACATGACCGAAACCGCCGCCGAGATCACCGAACACCGCGCCCGCCTGCTCGAAGGCATGGCCCGCGCCGTGGCCGCCAAGGGCTATGCCGACACCACCATCGCCGACATCGTGCGCGAGGCCAGCGTGTCGCGCCGCACCTTCTACGAGCACTTTGCTGACAAGGCCGAGTGCCTGGTGGCGCTGTACGAGGCCGCCAGCGGCAACGCCATTGCCGTGCTGCGCGCCGCCATCGACCCGGCGAGCGACTGGGAGGCGCAGGTGGAGCAGGCCATGGGCGCCTACCTGGGTGTGCTGGCGCGCAACCCGGTGCTGCTGCGCACGCTGTTCATCGACATCCTGGGCCTGGGCGCGCAGGGCCTGGCCGCGCGCCGCCGCGCCAACCAGCAACTGGCCGACTTGATGCTGGACGTGGTGAACAACCGCCCCGGCCAGCGCAAGCGCAAGGCGCCCTTGCAGCCCACGATGGCGATGGCCGTGGTGGGCGGCATCAACGAGATGGTGCTGCAGTCCATCGAGCAGGGGCGCGCCGCGCAATTGCAGGAGCTGGTGGCGCCCGCCAGCATGCTGCTGCGGGCGGCGATCTCGGCAGATTTTGAATGAAAAATGCCGCCAGTGCTTATGCAGAAAGCGTAGTATGCTACAAATTCAGGAGCTAAATCCTGGCTGAGCCTGTGTTTCAGGACTTGGCCGATGCCGCGTGCTTCATCTTCATGTACACGCCGCCTGCGGCCAGCTCGTCCAGCATCTGCGCCAGGCGCTTGTCGCGGGTGATCCAGCCGATGTAGTCGTTTTTCTGGCAGGCGGGCCGGTCGCGGTAGGCTTGCGTCAGGCCGCGCGCGGCAAGCGCGGGTACCTGCCCGCCAACTTCGTTCGCAACAGTTGGGGCCACCGGGCGCCTGTCGTGGGTACGATGGATGCCTGCCGTGCCCGCGAGCGGCGCGGGTCGTGAAGGAGTCTGGCTGATGGATGAGAGCAGCAGCACGCCCTGGTGGGTGGTGTGCCTGTGCGCGCAGTGGTGCGGCACCTGCCGCGATTACCGCGATGTGTTCGATGCCCTGGCGCAAGAGCACCCCGAGGCGCGTTTCGCCTGGGTGGACATCGAGGACGAGTCCGAATTGGCGGGTGATTTGGAGGTAGAGACCTTCCCCACCCTGCTGATTGCCGACGGCACCCGCGCGCTCTTTTTGGGGCCGCTGCTGCCGCAGGCGGGCGTGCTGGCGCGGCTGCTGGCCAGCCTGCGCGCTGCGGACGGCGGCGCGAGTGCGGGGCCGCTGGCGCAAACGGTGTTCGAGCGCGTGCGCGCCGCGCGTGGTTGATGCTACTGTAATAATAGCTAATGCTGCTTTATGGACGTGCGCTAGAGGCTGATTTGACCATTATTTTTTTTTGAAGCCTTTGCGCATCTTGAAGGAGTTACGGCATGACACATAGAGCGTGGTTGGCATTCGCGTGCCTGGCCTGGGGCTGGACGGGCCTGGCGTGGGCTTTGGGGTGCGTGCCACAGCCGCCCGCCACGGTGCAGGAGATGGAGGACGCGGCCCGCGAAGGCTATGCAGGGTATGAGCCTGCGGACCATCGGGGCGAACTGGTGCCCGACAGGGAGTGGTCTGCCGCAGTGCGTTCGGTGCGCCGCGAGGGGCGGCTGGTGGGCTATGCCCTGCGCCGGGTGCCGATGGCCCAGCGCCTGACGTATGCCTCGGTCCAGCCGATGGCGCTGGGGGGCGGTCGATTCGGCTTCGTGGCGGTTCACGGCGGTTGCAAGCAGTTGGTGGACGCGGCGGGACGTTCGCTGCTGCCCCAGGGTTGGGTGGAGGAAATCAGCATGGCGGACGTGGGTGTCCCGGGCCGCCAGCGCATGGCGGCGTCAGTCTTGCTGAAGATCACCGGCCAGGGGGCGGCGGCGGGGGATCGCGGTCCCTATACCTTCGTGCGCTTCACCCGGGGGCGGCTGACGGCGCAGGCACCGCGCGAGTACGTGGGCACCTACTACATCAGCGACATGGAGTCCCAGAAACCGCTGCGCGAAAACCTGCGCGGGCATCTGGAGGCGGTGAGTACGGCGCTGGACGGCCAACGGGGCATTTTGCGCCTGCGTGATCTGCGCGAGATCGTGCCGCTGCGCTACCAAGGCGTGGGCATTATGTGGCTGCCTGGCACGTTCGAGCAGGGGTTGTTGTTTGCGGATCGCCCTGGCCGCATACACCTGTTCGACCCACAGGGGCGGTTGCTGGAACTGCCGGATTTCGACCGGGTCAAGATCGCCTACGGGGTGGCCCTGTCCTACCTGGAGTTGATCGACCAGGGGCGGCAGGTGTGCCACTTGGCGAACGCGCGAGGCAAGCTGCTGATCGACGCGGCCGTGCCGTTGGTTCAGGGGAACTGTCCGGGTTTCGGCGGCAATGGTCCGGCCTTGGTGTTTACCGATTCCCTGGGCCGCACCCACGGATATGGCTATGTGGCTGGCAGGATGCGCAAGCTTTTCAAGCCGTTGGACGGCGCGGTCCAGGTGCAGTTGCCCTCGTCGGGAGTCCTCGTGCTGCGGGAGGAGGGCACGCCGCCGCGCTACCGCGTGGTGGGCCGCGACGGCAAGGATCTGCACGGAGAGCGGCGCTTCGAGGAAATCGTGAACCAAGGCTGCGGCCATGTGCGGCTGCGGGAGGGTGCGCAGTGGTGGCAGATCACGCCCGATGGCGGCTTGAGCGAGCACATGACATACCCATTCAGTTGCTGAGGAGGCGGGGGGCTGGCCGCTGGCCGCCCCATGGCGCGTATCACCTTGGCAAAACAAGACGTTACGGGGTACAATCTGCGCTTCACGACCAAACGGGCGGGTACCAACCGCCCGTTTTTTTTGGTCGAAAGCTTTTTGAATGAAGCTCGAAGCTGCTGAAAGATGTCTTTTGAAGAAGGTCTTTTGGGGGTTGTCGGGTTTTTTGTCTTTCTGAAACACATACGTGGCACTGCAACAAGTCGTTGAACAAACCGTGACCGGCCTGGGCTATGACCTGGTGGAGATCGAGCGCTCCGCCGGTGGCCTGCTGCGCATCACCATCGACTTGCCCTGGACGGAATCCGCGGCAGAGCAGTTCGTCACCGTGGAGGACTGCGAGAAAGTCACGCGCCAGCTGCAATTCGCGCTGGAGGTGGATGGTGTCGAATACAAGCGCCTCGAAGTGTCGTCCCCCGGCATCGACCGCCCTCTGCGCCACGAGCAGGACTTCGTGCGCTTCGCGGGCTCGGTCATCGACATTACCTTGAAAGCGCCCATCGGCGCCGCAGCGGGCGGGCAGGTCAACGCCACGCGCAAGAAGTTTCGCGGCACGTTGGAGCGTGCCGAGTCGGGCGGCTGGCAGATCGTCTGGAGCGACGAGCCGCCGGTCAAGCCCGGCCAGCGCGTCAGCAAGAAGCGCGTACCCGCGCCCTTGCAGGCGCTGGGCTTTGCGCTCGATGAGATCAGGGATGCGCGCCTTGCGCCCATCGTCAACTTCAAGGGCCGCGCCGCCAACCAGGCCGCTGCCGCAGATACCGAATGAATTACAGGAGAGCCGTCGCATGAACCGCGAATTGTTGATGTTGGTTGAGGCCATTTCGCGCGAGAAGAACGTCGAGCGCGACGTGGTGCTGGGTGCCGTCGAATCGGCCCTGGCCCAGGCCACCAAGAAGCTGTACCAGGGCGAAGTGGACATCCGCGTCGCCGTGGACCGCGACAGCGGTAACTACGAGACCTTCCGCCGCTGGCTGGTCGTGCCCGACGACGCGGGCCTGCAGAACCCCGACGCCGAGGAACTGCTCATGGATGCGCAAGACCGCATCCCCGACATCGAGGTCGGCGAGTACATCGAGGAAGCGGTGGAGTCCGTGCCCATCGGCCGCATCGGCGCCATGGCCGCCAAGCAGGTCATCCTGCAGAAGATCCGCGACGCCGAGCGCGAGATGCTGCTCAACGACTTCATGTCGCGCGGCGAGAAGATCTTCACCGGCACCGTCAAGCGCATGGACAAGGGCGACATCATCGTCGAGTCCGGTCGCGTGGAAGGCCGCCTGCGCCGCTCCGAGATGATCCCCAAGGAAAACCTGCGCAGCGGCGACCGCGTGCGCGCCATGATCATGGAGGTGGATCTGACGCTGCGCGGCGCGCCCATCATCCTGTCGCGCTCCGCGCCCGAGTTCATGATCGAACTCTTTCGCAACGAGGTGCCCGAGATCGAGCAGGGCCTGCTGGAGATCAAGTCCTGCGCCCGCGACCCCGGCAGCCGCGCCAAAATCGCCGTACTGAGCCACGACAAGCGCGTGGACCCCATCGGCACCTGCGTGGGCGTGCGCGGCACGCGCGTCAACGCCGTCACCAACGAGCTGGCTGGCGAGCGCGTGGACATCGTGCTGTGGTCCGAGGACCCGGCCCAGTTCGTCATCGGCGCGCTGGCCCCGGCCAACGTGTCCTCCATCGTGGTCGATGAAGAAAAGCACGCCATGGACGTGGTGGTGGACGAGGAAAACCTCGCCATCGCCATCGGTCGCGGCGGCCAGAACGTGCGCCTGGCGTCCGACCTCACGGGCTGGAAGATCAACATCATGGACGCCGCCGAAAGCGCGCAAAAGCAGGCCAACGAGACCGACGCGGCCCGCAAGCTGTTCATGGAAAAGCTCGACGTGGACGAGGAAATCGCCGACATCCTGATCCAGGAAGGCTTCACCAGCCTGGAAGAAGTGGCCTACGTGCCGCTGCAGGAGATGCTGGAGATCGAAGCCTTCGACGAAGACACGGTCAACGAGCTGCGCGCCCGCGCCAAGGATGCCCTGCTGACGATGGAAATCGCCCGCGAGGAAAGCGTGGACGAGGTGTCGCAAGACCTGCGCGACCTGGAGGGCCTGACCCCCGAGCTGATCGCCAAGCTGGCAGACGGCGGCGTACACACCCGCGACGACCTGGCCGACTTGGGCCTGGATGAGCTGACCGACCTGACCGGGCAGTCCGAAGATGAAGCCAAGGCCTTGATCATGAAGGCGCGCGAGCACTGGTTCGCGGGGCAGCAAGAGTAAGGGTCAGGGAGGCACGAACCACATATGTCCAGCAACACTGTCGCCGAGTTCGCCACCGAACTCAAGAAATCGCCCGAAACCCTGCTCGACCAGCTCAACGCCGCAGGGGTGGGCAAGGCCGCGCCCACCGACGCGCTGACCGAGTCCGACAAGCAAAAGCTGCTCGCCTACCTGCAGGCCAGCCACGGCACCGCCACGGGCGACCGCAAGAAGATCACGCTGACCAAGAAGTCCACCAGCGAAATCAAGCAGGCCGACGCCACGGGCAAGGCCCGCACCATCCAGGTGGAAGTGCGCAAGAAGCGCACCTTCATCCAGCGCGACGAAGGCGCCGAGGCCGCCGCGCCTGCGGCGCAAGAGCCCGCCGTGTCCAGCGAAGACCTCGAACTGGCCCGCCGCGAGGAAGAAGCGCGCCGCCAGGCCGAGCTGATCCGCCGCCAGGAGGCCGAACTGGCCGAGAAGCGCGCCGAGCGCGAAGCCCGCGAACAGCGCGAGCGCGAAGCCGAAGAGCGCGCTGCCGCCTACGCCGCGCAAGAGGCCGAGAAGAAGGCGCAGGCATCGGCCGAGAAGCAGGAAGCCACGCGCGAGCAGGCGGCCGAGGCCGCAGCGCGCGCCGCCGCCCAGGCCGAGGCCCGCGAGAAGGCCCTGGCCGAAGCCAAGGCCCGTGCGGAAGAGGAAACCGCCCGCGCCCGCGACCTGGAAGAGCGCCGTCGCAAGGCCCTGGCCGAGGCCGAGGCCATCCGCGCGATGATGGCCGCGCCCAAGAAGACCGTCATGGTCGCCAAGAAGCCCGAGGAGCCCAAGCCCGTGGCCAAGGCACCGGCTGCAGGCGATGCCAAGAAGGGCACGCTGCACAAGCCCGCCGTGGGCACGGGCGCCCGCACGTCGGCGCCTTCTGGCGGTACGGGCGGCGCGCCCGGCGGTGGCAACAAGGAAGTCAAGTCCGCCAAGCTCTCGTCGAGCTGGGCGGGTGACACGGCCAAGAAGAAGGAAATCAAGACCCGCGGCGACAGCAGCGGCGGCGTGGGCCGCAACAACTGGCGCGGAGGCCCGCGCGGTCGCCGCGGCAACGACCGCGAAGACGACCGCCAGCACCAGTCCGCGCCGGCAGAGGCGCGCGTCATCGAGGTCCACGTGCCCGAGACGATCACCGTGGCCGAGCTGGCGCACAAGATGTCCATCAAGGCCAGCGAAGTCATCAAGGCCCTGATGAAGATGGGCCAGATGGTCACCATCAACCAGCCGCTGGACCAGGACACTGCCATGATCGTGGTGGAGGAAATGGGCCACAAGGCCGTGGTGGCCGCGCTGGACGACCCCGAGGCATTCACCGACGACGAGACCGCGCAGCAGAACGCCGAAGTCCTGCCCCGCGCCCCGGTCGTCACCGTCATGGGCCACGTGGACCACGGCAAGACCTCGCTGCTGGACTACATCCGCCGCGCCAAGGTGGCGGCGGGCGAGGCGGGCGGCATCACGCAGCACATCGGCGCCTACCACGTGGACACGCCGCGCGGCATGGTCACCTTCCTCGACACCCCTGGCCACGAGGCGTTCACTGCCATGCGTGCCCGGGGCGCGCAGGCCACCGACATCGTCATCCTGGTGGTGGCGGCCGACGACGGCGTGATGCCGCAGACCCGCGAAGCCATCAAGCACGCCAAGGCGGCAGGCGTTCCCATCGTGGTCGCCATCACCAAGGCCGACAAGCCCGATGCCAACCCGGATCGCGTCAAGCAGGAGCTGGTGGTCGAGGAGGTCGTGCCCGAGGAATACGGCGGCGACTCGCCCTTCGTGCCCGTCTCCAGCAAGACCGGCATGGGCATCGACGACCTGCTGGAGCAGGTGCTGCTGCAGGCCGAAGTGCTGGAGCTGAAGGCCCCGGTCGAATCGCTCGCCAAGGGCCTGGTCATCGAAGCGCAGCTCGACAAGGGCCGTGGCCCGGTCGCCACCGTGCTGGTGCAGTCCGGCACGCTGAAGGTGGGCGACGTGGTGCTGGCAGGCCAGACCTCGGGCCGCGTGCGCGCCATGCTGGACGAGAACGGCAAGGCTGCCAAGTCGGCAGGACCGTCGATTCCGGTCGAAATCCAAGGTTTGTCGGACGTGCCGCAGGCGGGCGACGAGTTCATGGTGCTGTCCGACGAGCGCCGTGCGCGCGAAATCGCCACCTACCGCGCGGGCAAGTTCCGCAACACCAAGCTGGCAAAGCAGCAGGCCGCGAAGCTGGAGAACGTGTTCTCCGAGATGACGGCGGGCGAGGTGCAGAACCTGCCCATCATCATCAAGGCCGACGTGCAGGGCTCGCAGGAAGCGCTGGCCGCCTCGCTGCTCAAGCTCTCCACCGACGAGATCCGCGTGCAACTCGTGTATGCGGGCGTGGGCGGTATCAGCGAGTCCGACATCAACCTGGCGATCGCCTCCAAGGCCATCGTGATCGGCTTCAACGTGCGCGCCGACGCCGGTGCGCGCAAGGCGGCCGAGACGAACGACGTGGACATCCACTACTACAACATCATCTACGACGCAGTCGATGAATTGAAGGCGGCGATGTCCGGCATGCTGGCCCCCGAGCAGCGCGAGGAAGCCATCGGCACGGCCGAGATCCGCACCGTGTTCGTGGCCTCCAAGATCGGCACGGTGGCGGGTTCGTACATCACGTCCGGCCAGGTCACGCGCGGCTGCAAGTTCCGCCTGCTGCGCGACAACGTGGTCATCTACACGGGCGAGGTCGAGTCGGTGCGCCGCCTGAAGGATGACGTGAAGGAAGTCAAGGAAGGCTTCGAGTGCGGTATCAAGCTCAAGAACTACAACGACATCAAGGAAGGTGATCAGTTGGAGCTCTTCGAGATCAAGGAAATCGCGCGGACGCTGTAAGCAACCATGGCTGGCAAGAAAACCTCCACGCCCAACCGCAGCTTCAAGGTCGCGGACCAGATCCAGCGCGACCTGACCGAGCTGATCCGCGAGTTGAAGGACCCGCGCATCGGCATGGTCACGCTGCAGGCCGTGGAGGTCACGCCCGACTACGCGCACGCCAAGGTGTTCTTCAGCGTGCTGGTGGGCGACACCGAGGCCACGCAGGAGGCGCTGAACCAGGCGGCGGGGTTCTTGCGCAACGGCCTGTTCAAGCGCCTGCACATCCACACCGTGCCCACGCTGCACTTCGTGTTCGACCGCACCACCGAGCGCGCTGCGGACATGAACGCCTTGATCGCCAAGGCGGTTTCTTCTCGCGCCAAAGAAGATTGAAGATGAACGCGCCACGCACACGGGTGCAGCGGCGCCCTGTGCATGGGGTGTTGCTGCTCGACAAGCCGCTGGGCCTGTCCAGCAACGACGCCTTGCAGAAGGCGAAATGGCTGCTGCGCGCCGAAAAGGCGGGCCACACGGGCACGCTGGACCCGTTGGCGACCGGCGTGCTGCCCCTGTGCTTCGGCGCGGCCACCAAGTTCAGCGCCTTGCAGCTCGATGCGCCCAAGACCTACGAAGCCATCGCACGGCTGGGCGTGACCACATCCACCGGCGACGCCGAGGGCGAGGTGTTGGAGCGGCGCGAGGTGCCGCCCATCACCCCCGAGCGGCTGGCCGAAGTGCAGGCGCAGTTCACGGGCCCCATCCGCCAGGTGCCGCCCATGCACAGCGCGCTCAAGAAGGACGGCAAGGCGCTGTACGAGTACGCGCGTGCAGGCATCGCCGTGGAGCGCGCAGCGCGCGATGTGGTGATTCATGCATTAAAACTGGCTCCAGCGCTTGATGGACAAGCGCAACCAGCTATCAAAATGGTAGTGACCTGCAGCAAGGGCACCTACATCCGCACGCTGGGCGAGGACATCGGCGCGGCCCTGGGCTGCGGCGCGCACCTCAGCTTTCTGCGCCGCATCGACACGGGGGGCCTCGGCGTGGACCGCTGCGTGACCCTGCCCGCGCTCGAAGCCATGGCCGAGGACGAGCGGCTGGCCTGCGTACACCCGCCCGAGTCGCTGCTGGCACGGCACCTGCCTGTCGCGCTGGATGGCGACAATGCCGCCAGGTTCCTCTCGGGCATGCGCCGCCGGGGCCCCTGGCCCGACGCCGACGCCGTGGCCGTCTTCGGCGACAAGCCGCACGCCCTGCTGGGCGTCGCACACATCACGGGGGGGGAGCTGATTCCAGACCGGCTCCTCAGCCCCCTGGAGATTCAACAGATTCTGGAAATAAGCAAAGATCGGAAAGACCCATCATGACCAAGCAAATCCGCAACATCGCCATCATCGCCCACGTGGACCATGGCAAGACCACCATGGTGGACCAGCTCCTGCGCCAGTCCGGCACCTTTGCCGACCACGAGAAAGTGGTGGACACGGTGATGGACAACAACGCCATCGAGCGCGAGCGCGGCATCACCATCCTGGCCAAGAACTGCGCCGTGAGCTGGGAAGGCACGCACATCAACATCGTGGACACCCCCGGCCACGCGGACTTCGGCGGCGAGGTGGAACGTGCCCTGTCGATGGTGGACGGCGTGGTGCTGCTCATCGACGCGCAGGAAGGCCCCATGCCGCAAACGCGCTTCGTCACCAAGAAGGCCCTGGCCCTGGGCCTGCGGCCCATCCTGGTGGTGAACAAGGTGGACAAGCCCGGCGCAGCGCCCGACAAGGTCATCAACGCCGCGTTCGACCTGTTCGACAAGCTGGGCGCGACGGACGAGCAGCTCGACTTCCCGGTCGTCTATGCCTCGGGCATCAACGGCTGGACTTCGCTCGAAGAAGGCGCGCCCGGCGAGCAGTGGGGCCCCGACATGTCGGCCCTGTTCAACACCATCCTCAAGCACGTGCCGCCCAACACCGGCGACCCGACCGCGCCCCTGCAACTGCAAATCTCGGCGCTGGACTTCTCCACCTTCGTGGGCCGCATTGGCGTGGGCCGCATCAGCCAGGGCACGCTCAAGCCCGCGCAGGACGTGCTGGTGATGGAAGGCCCGGACGGCAAGTCCGTCAAGGGCCGCGTGAACCAGGTGCTCACCTTCCAGGGGCTGGACCGCATGCAGACGCCGCAGGCAGGCCCCGGCGACATCGTGCTCATCAACGGCATCGAGGACATCGGCATCGGCGTCACGGTGACCGACCCCGCCAACCCCGCGCCGCTGCCCATGCTGAAGGTGGACGAGCCCACGCTGACCATGAACTTCTGCGTCAACACCTCGCCGCTGGCGGGCCGCGAAGGCAAGTTCGTCACCAGCCGCCAGATCTGGGACCGCCTGCAAAAAGAGCTGCAACACAACGTGGCCCTGCGCGTGAAGGAGACGGACGAGGACGGCATTTTTGAAGTCTCGGGCCGGGGCGAACTGCACCTGACCATCCTGCTCGAAAACATGCGCCGCGAAGGCTACGAGCTGGCCGTGTCCAAGCCCCGCGTGGTGTTCAAGGACATCGACGGCGTGCGCCACGAGCCGATCGAGCTGGTCACCGCCGACATCGAAGAAGGCCACCAGGGCGGCGTGATGCAGGCGCTGGGCGAGCGCAAGGGCGAGCTGGTCAACATGGAGCCCGATGGCCGTGGCCGCGTGCGCCTGGAATACCGCATCCCCGCGCGCGGGCTGATCGGCTTTACGAATGAGTTCCTGAACCTCACGCGCGGCTCGGGCCTCATCAGCAACATCTTCGACGGCTACGAGCCGCACAAGGGCGACATCGGCGGGCGCAAGAACGGCGTGCTCATCAGCATGGACGACGGCGAAATCTTCACCTACGCCCTGGGCAAGCTCGACGACCGTGGCCGCATGTTCGTCAAGGCCAACGACCCCGTGTATGAAGGCATGATCGTCGGCATCCACAGCCGCGACAACGACCTGGTGGTGAACGCCACGCGCACCAAGCAGCTCACCAACTTCCGCGTCAGCGGCAAGGAAGACGCGATCAAGATCACGCCCCCCATCGACCTGACGCTGGAATACGGCGTGGAGTTCATCGAGGACGACGAGCTGGTCGAGATCACGCCCAAGAGCATCCGCCTGCGCAAGCGCCATTTGACGGAAAACGAACGCAAGCGCGCGGCCCGCGCCTGACCTGACGCGAAAGGAAAAGAGCCATGACGGAGACAAGCGCAGCAGTGGCAGCCGAAGTCCTGAGCGAAGTACGTGGCCAGGTGGGCTTCATCACGCTCAACCGCCCCAAGGCGCTCAACGCCCTGTCGCTGGGCATGGTGCGCGACCTCATGGGCATTCTGCTCGCGTGGCAGAAGGACGACGCGGTGCTGGCCGTGGCGATTCGCGGCAGCAGCAAAGAGGGCGCATTCGGCGCCTTCTGCGCGGGCGGCGACATCCGCTTTCTGCACCAGGCGGGCAGCGCGGGCAACCCGCAGGTCGAGGACTTCTTCACCGAGGAATACGCGCTCAACCACCTGATCCACACCTTCGGCAAGCCCTACATCGCATTCATGGACGGCATCGTCATGGGCGGCGGCATGGGCATCAGCCAGGGCGGCACGCTGCGCGTGGTGACCGAGCGCACGAAGATGGCCATGCCCGAGACGGCCATCGGCCTGTTCCCCGACGTGGGCGGGGGGTACTTTCTCAGCCGCTGCCCGGGCCGCGTGGGCGAGTGGCTGGCGCTGACGGGCGAGACCATCGGCGCGGCCGATGCCATCGCGTTCGGGCTGGCCGATGGCCTCCTGCCTTCGGATCAGCAGGCGGCTGTGTGGGACGCGCTGGGCGCCCAGTCCTTCGCCAGCGGCAAGGCGGTACAGGACTATGTTGCTTCAAAATTCATAGCTACTGGCGCTTGCCAGATAAGCGCTAGAGGCCAAATTGACCAATATTTTGCGATGGAGAGCGTACACGCCATCATCACCGCGCTGGAAGCCGCGCCCGGTGAATGGGAACGCGCCACCGCCGCCACGCTCCGCAAGCGCTCGCCGCTGATGCTGCACGTGGTGCTGGAGCAGATCCGCCGCGCGCGCGGCATGGGCCTGGCCGACGACCTGCGCATGGAGCGCGACATGGTGCGCCACTGCTTCACCCTGCGCCCCGGCCAGAGCGAGACCCTCGAAGGCATCCGCGCGCTGGCCGTGGACAAGGATCACAGCCCGAAGTGGAGCCCCGCACGCATCGAGGACGTGACGCCCGCGATGTGGCAGCCGTTCTTCGACAGCCCCTGGCCCGCGCACGCCCACCCGCTGGCGGCGCTGTCATGATCCGTTTGATTTCTTCTCAGGAGTACCAACGCATGATGAACAAGACCCCTGCATTCCTCGCCGTGGCCGCCGCCCTGTGCCTGGCTGCCACCGCCCAGGCCGCCGACAAGGTGAAGGTCGGCCTGCTCAGTACCTTGTCTGGCCCCGGCGCGGGCCTGGGCGTGGACATCCGCGATGCCTTCCAGCTGGCGCTCAAGCACAGCGGCGGCAAGCTCGGCGGTTTGCCCGCCGAGGTCATCGTGGCCGACGACCAGCAGAACCCTGATGCGGCCAAGCAGACGGTGGACCGCATGGTCAAGCGCGACAAGGTCGATTTCATGACCGGCATCGTCTTCTCCAACGTCATGCTGGCCGTGGCCCCGCCGGTGTTCCAGTCCAGGACCTTCTACATCAGCGCCAACGCAGGCCCCTCGCAGCTTGCGGGTGCGCAGTGCAATCCGTATTTCTTCAGCGCGTCCTACCAGAACGACAACCAGCACGAGGCTGCAGGCAAGACGGCGCAGGACAAGGGCGCCAAGAAGGTCGCGCTGCTCGCGCCCAACTACCCGGCGGGCAAGGACGCGCTGGCGGGCTTCAAGCGCTACTTCAAGGGCGAGGTGGCGCTGGAGATGTACACGCCGCTGTCGCAGCTCGACTACGGCGCGGAGCTGTCGAAGATGCGCGCCTCGGGCGCCGACGCGGCCTACATCTTCCTGCCCGGCGGGCTGGGCGTGAACTTCATCAAGCAGTTCGTGGGCGCGGGCCTGTCCAAGGACATGACGCTCTACGGCCCCGGCTTCTCGGCCGACGAGGACGTGATCCGCGCCGTGGGCGAGCCCATGCTGGGCATGTTCAACACCTCGCAGTGGGGGCATGACCTGGACAACGCCGCCAACAAGCGCTTCGTGGCCGACTTCCAGAAGGAATACGGTCGCCTGCCCACGCTCTACGCCTCGCAGGGCTACGACGCTGCGCGCCTGATCGACGCCGCCGTGCGCGACGTGAAGGGCAACCTGGCCGACAAGGACGCCGTGCGCCGCGCGCTCAAGGCGGCCAGGTTCGACTCGGTGCGCGGCCCGTTCAAGTTCGGCCCCAACCAGTTTCCCATCCAGGACTACTACCTGCGCGTCATCACCAAGGACAGCCAGGGCCGCATCACCAACCGCACGGTGGCGCCGATCTTCAAGAACCACGGCGACGCCTACGCGTCTGAATGCAAGATGCCGGGATGAGTGGTCACCCCCCTGAGTCGCTTCGCGCCTTCCCCCCTCTCTCTACGCGCTTCGCGCTCCGGGAGGGAGGACGCAGCCAGCGCGGCGGGGCGGCCCTTGCGCGGCTGCCTGCGCTGGGGGCGTGCCAGTTTCATGCGCTGCGGATAGCGCGCAACGCAGTGGGGTACTGACATGGGAATCCTGGTGCTGGAGCAGGCCCTGAACGGCCTGCAGTTCGGCCTGATGCTCTTCCTGTTGGCGGCGGGGCTGACGCTGGTGTTCGGCATCATGGACATGATCAACCTCGCGCACGGCTCGCTGTACATGGTGGGCGCGTACCTCATCGCCACCTGCGCGGCGGCCTCGGGCTCGTTCTGGATCGGGCTGGCTGCAGGCATCGCCGCCACGGCGGTGATCGGCGTGCTGCTGGAAGTGACCGTGCTGCGGCGCCTGTACCAGCGCGACCACCTGTCGCAAGTGCTGGGTACCTTCGCCATCCTGCTCATGGCCAATGAGGCAGTGCGCATGGTCTGGGGCTCGCAGCCGGTGCCGCTCAACCCGCCCGAATCGCTGGCGGGGCCGGTGGAACTGCTGCCGGGTTTTTCGTACCCGGCCTATCGGCTGTTCATCATCGGCGTGGGGCTGGCGGTGGCGCTGCTCTTGTACCTGCTGGTCACGTACACGCGCGTGGGCATGCAGGTGCGCGCGGGCGCCTCTAACCGCGAGATGGCGCTGGCCATGGGCGCCAACGTGCGCGGCCTGTTCACCGCGCTGTTCGCGCTGGGCGCGGCCCTGTGCGCGGTGGCGGGCGGCATGCTGGGCCCGCTGCTGGCGGTGCAGGTGGGTATGGGCGAGAGCATCCTGATTTTGGCCTTCGTGGTCATCGTGATCGGCGGCATAGGCTCCATTCGTGGCGCGCTGCTGGGTGCGCTGCTGGTGGGTGTGGTGGATACGGCGGGGCGCACGCTGGTGCCCATGCTGTTCGGCCAGCTCATGGGGCCGGAGGCGGCCTCCAGCGCCGGGCCCGCCGTGGCCTCGATCCTGATCTACGTGCTCATGGCCGCTGTGCTGTTCTGGAAGCCCAAGGGCCTTTTCCCTACACATTAATGAAACACCCCCTGAGTCGCTTCGCGCCTTCCCCCTCTCTCACGCTTCGCGTGGGAGGGGGACGCAGCCAGCGCGGCGGGGCGGCCCTTGCGCGGCTGCCCGCGCCTGGGCCGCGCCGGTTGCATGCGATGCGGGTGGCGCGCAGCGCCGTGGATAACTGATATGACGTCTCGCCTGGATCACCGGCTGCGCCCCGCCGTCGCCGTGCCGCTGCTGGTGCTGCTGGCCCTGGTGCCCACCATCGCGGGCGCGCTGGGTGAGGATTTCTACGTGGGCGTGGCCAGCCGCGTGCTGGTCTTCACGCTGGCAGCGGCCAGCCTCAACCTGGTGCTGGGCTTCGGCGGCATGGTCAGCTTCGGCCATGCGGCCTTCGTGGGCGTGGGGGCGTACACCGTGGGCATCCTCATGCAGGTGGCGGGCATCACCTCCGCCTGGGTGGCCTGGCCGCTGGCGTTCGTGGCGGGCGGGCTGTTCGCCTGCGTGGTGGGGCTGGTCAGCCTGCGCACGCAGGGCGTGTACTTCATCATGATCACGCTGGCCTTCGCGCAGATGCTGTACTACCTGATGGTGTCGCTCAAGGCCTATGGCGGCGAGGATGGGCTGTCGCTGCCCGCGCGCTCGCACGTCGGGCTGGGCATCGACTTAGGCAGCGACGCGCAGTTCTACTACGTGGTGCTGGCCGTGTTCGCGCTGGTGTTCCTCGCGCTCTGGCGCCTGCTGAACGCCCGCTTCGGCCACGCGCTGCAGGGCATCCGCGAGAACGAAACGCGCATGGAGGCCATCGGCTTTCCCGTCTTCCGCTACAAGCTCGCGGCCTTCACGCTGGCCGGGGCCATCGCCGCTCTGGCGGGGGCGCTGCTGGCCAACCAGGGCAGCTTCGTCAGCCCCGCCATGCTGCAGTGGAGCCAGTCGGGCATGCTGCTGGTGATGGTGATCCTGGGCGGTGTGGGCCACCTCTATGGCCCGCTGGCGGGCGCGGCGCTGTTCCTGCTGCTCGAAGAGGTGCTGGTGGCCTACACCATCCACTGGCAGTTCGGCCTGGGCGCGGTGCTGCTCGCCGTGGTGCTGCTGGCGCCCAACGGCCTGTTGAGCCTGAAGCGGAGCCGGGCATGACGGAACTGCTGCGCACCGACAACCTCGTCAAGCGCTTCGGCGGGCTGGTGGCGACCGACCACGCCAGCCTGACCGTGCAAACGGGCGAGATCCACGCGCTGATCGGCCCCAACGGCGCGGGCAAGACCACGCTGATCCACCAGCTCTCGGGCGCGCTCGCACCCACGGCGGGCCGCATCCACTTCGCGGGGCAGGACGTGACCGGCCTGCCCATGCACGCGCGCGCGCAACGGGGCCTGGTGCGCTCCTACCAGATCACCAGCGTGTTCAAGCGCCTGCCGGTGCTGGACAACATCGCCCTGGCCCTCCAGTCGCGCGAGAACGTGGGCCTGTGGCGCCCAGCGCGGGCCGACCGCGCGCGCTACGAGGCCGCCGCCGCCGTGGCCGAGCGCGTGGGCCTGGGCGCGCA
>NZ_JASGDA010000055.1:0-4336 GCF_047607405.1 Acidovorax sp.
CGTGTCGCCCCAGGTGGCCGCGCAGCCCGCGCGGGCCGCATTCGACGCCGCCGCCTATGGCCGCGAGCGCGCCGCCGCACTGCGCGCCCAGTGGCTGCCGCCGTGCCAGCAGCACGCAGGCTGCGCAGCCGCCATCGAACGCCTGGCTACCGCCCGTGCCGCCGACGAAGGCAATGCCATCGCCGAAGCAGGTGTCACGCCCGCCGACTCCGCGTTCATGGCGCGGCTGGCCGCGCGGCTGGACCCGCAGTACGACCCGCAAGTGCGCGCGGCCCACGCCAGCGCGGCGCAGGCCAACCGTTCGCCCGCCATGGGCAACGCGCCGCCCACGGTGCCCGCGCAGGTTCCGCTTGGCCTGCCGAGGCTTCCCGGCGCGCCGTCTTTCAGGCAGTAAACACGGCAGGGAGGGGTCATGCGGATTCAGCAAACCGGCGCTGCCGAGTTCTCTCTGCCCGCGCTCGTGGCGCTCGCCTGCGGTGCGCTGGCGCAGCATGCGGCAGCCGACGACGCCAACGCGGCGGTGTTGCAGCAGTGGAGCCAGCAGACCGGGCAGAGCGCGGCGGTGGTGACCGGCGGCGAAGGCGGCGCGCAGCTGGAGTGGCACGGCACGGCCACGCTCGACGTGTACGGCAACAGCGTCAGCGGCGCGGGCGGCAACGCCCTGACGCCGCTGCGCAGCGGCAGCTTCGATCGCCTGACCGTGGGCGGCGACCTGCGCTCGGTGGGTGCGGACGGCGACACGCGGTACGTGCAAGTGGTGGGCATGCAGAGCAACGACCGCTCCGTCCTCTCGCGCTACACCCCGCAGGTGCAGAGCTTCCAGGCGGGGCTGGCGGGCCAGCGCTACCTGGTGTCGGCGGGCGACGTGGTGGCCAGCTTCTCCAGCCTGGGGGCGTCCATCGGCCTGCGCGGCTTCACGGGGACGCAGCAGATCGACCGCCTGGCGCTCACGGGCTTTGCGGGCACGGTGGCGGACAGTTGGGAGTCGCTGTCCAACGCCAGGACGCGCAACGGCACGCCTGCGCGGTTCACCTACCTGCGCGACGTGTACGGCGTCAAGGCGGGCTTTCAGGCCACGCCCGAGTGGCAGTTGTTCAGCACCCTGCAATCGCGGCGCGACCGCCAGGGCAGCATCCAGCCGGGCACGGGCGCGGCGCTGGGCGATGCGGCGGGGGCCACGTCGGCCACGTTCGGCGCGCGCTACCAGACGCAGTGGGCGGCAGACACCACCCTGGCCGCCAGCGCCGAGTGGGGCCGAAGCCGCGAAGACAACCTGCGCACCGGCGCCAGCGCCATGGACAACGCCGTGCTGATCGACGCCAACGCGCGCATCGGCGCGCTGGGGCTGCGCGGGGGCTTTCACCAGCTCGACCCACGCTGGGCGTCGCTGGGCCAGGCGGTGCCGGGCGGCGTGCGCGAAAGCTATGCGGGCGCGGACTGGCAGATCAGCCCCGAATGGCAGGCGGGCGTGGACCTGCGCGACGCCGTCAACCAGCCCGTGTTCGCGGGCCTGGTGATGCCGCGCCAGGCGCTGGACATGCTGTCCACGCGCCTGAGCTGGAGCCCCTCGTCCTGGCCGGGCTGGAGCCTGTCGTGGATGGACACGCGCAGCCGCACCACCGACGCCACCGGCGCGCGCGCCGACAACGAGAGCTGGCAGCTCACCGCCAGCCGCTGGGTGGCGCCCTGGTCGGCCAGCCTCACGGCGGGGCGCTCGCAGCTGCGCGCGGGCGGCGCGCAGGCCGTGGGCGACAGCCGCAGCACGCTGTGGATGGGCAGCCTGGGCCGCTCCTGGGACAACGCCACGGCAGAGCAGCCCGCGTCGTTCACCTTCCACCTGCAGGCCACGCTGGGCACGCAGAACCTGCTGATGGCGCAACTGGCCAGCAACCGCGCGCGCACCGCCGGGCTGTCGGCCACGTTCAGCGGCACGGCCTGGGGGCAACTGGGCACGAACGTGCAATGGCAGGCCATAGACCCCGGCAGCGCCGGCGCGCGGCTCTACACCCGCCAGTGGACCCTGGACTACACGCGCCAGTTCTCCGCGCAATGGAGCGCCAAGGCGTACTGGCGCGACGTGCAATACAACAAGGGCAGCGTGCTGGCTTTCCAGCGTGAGCGCGTGCTGGGCCTGCAAGTGAACTACCTGTGGTGACCGCCATGACCTCTCGCATCCCCCTTCATCCGCGCCGCGCCCGTGCCTTTGCGCTGGGCGCGGTCGCGCTGGCCTGTGTGCAACTGTCATGGGCCGCGGGCCGCATCGAGCGCGCCAGCGGCGATGTCAGCGTGATCGACCGCGACGCCAAGCCCCGGGCGGCGGTGGCGGGCGAGCGTGTCCAGGCGGGCGACACGGTGCTGACGGGCAGTGATGGCGAGCTGCTGCTGGCCACCGACGATGGCGGCCTGCTGGTCGTGCGCCCGGCCTCGCGCGTGCTGGTCGAGCGCTACCGCGCCGAAGGCCGCGACGACGACGAGGCCGTGCTGCGCCTGCAGCGCGGCGCGCTGCGCGTCGTCAGCGGCTGGATCGGCCAGACCGCGCCGCGCCGCTACCAGGTGATCACCGCCACCGCCACGGCCACCCTCGGCGCGCAGAACACCGACCACGAGGTGCAGGTGCTGGAGCAGGGCGCGGGCGCGGGCACCCTCAGCCGCGTGCGCCAGGGCCGGGTGCTGCTGTCGCGCGACCAGGGGGACGCGCTCACGGTCGAGGCCGGGCAGGTGGCTGCCGCCGTGCCCGGCCAGCCGCCCAAGCCGCTGGAGCACGCGCCAGAGGGCGCCTTCGCCAGCGCGGCGCTGGACGAGCGGGCCAACGCCCTCCAGCCCGCGCTGGCGCGCGAAGCCGCGCAGCAGTTGCAGCAGCGCCAGCGCGCCTGGCGGCTGGGCGGGGGAGAGAGCGCGCAGCACAGCGGCCCCAACGTCACCCCCGTCGTCCCGTCGCCCAAGATCAGCACCCAGTGCCGCCCCGACAGCCCGGCCCAGCGCGTGCTGGACGAGGTGCTGCGCGCCTACGAGAGCGGCGACGTGGCCACGCTGCAGCGGCGGCTGGACCCCGCCTTCATCGGCTATGCCAGCGTGATTGATTCCGCGCTGCGCGAGCGGCAACTGCAATACCAGACCCGCATCCTGGCGCTGGACCGCACTATGCAGTGCGGGCCGAACGTCTCGGTCATCCACTTCGGCTGGGAAAAGCGCTACCTGGCGGCGGGCACGCTGACCCCGCAGATGCAGACGGGCCGCGCGTCGGTGCTCATCTTCGGATCGGGTGCGGAACTGGCCGACACGTGGCGGGTGACCTCGGTGGCGGGCAGCAGCCCCTTCGTGGCGCCGCCGCCTGCGGCACCGGCACCGAGTCCTGCACCCGCGCCACCCCCCGCCACTCCGGCCACCTTCGCCGTATCGCCCGCCAGCATCAGCCTGGGCGCGCTGCCTTCGGCCTGCACCACACCGCCCGCGCCCGCCACCGTGCCGGTGGTGGTATCCGTCAGCGCCACGCAGCCGGTGCAGCTGACGGCCGGGGCGGGCGGGCCGGGCAGTTGCCTGTTCACCGGCTCGCCGCCCACCAGCTGCGCGCCGGTCAGCGCCAGCGGCGGCAGCGCCACGGGCGTGCCCATTGCCAGCTCGTCGGCGCTGGTGTGCAGCGGCGTGCCCAACAACAACCTGGCGGCCCTGTTCAACGTCATGGGCAGCGCATCGCAGGTGGTGAACGTGCCGCCAGGCGTGCCGACCACGGTCAGCGTCAACGTGCCGATGTCGGGCAGCACCCCAGCCGTGGTGCTGGGTTCGGGCGCGCCGCCCTCCATGGTCAACGCCACGGCGGTGCGCTCCTGCCCGGTGCGGGTGACGGGCGCGGCGCCGCCGCCAGCGGCGCCCGTGTGTGCGCCCAGCCCGGCCAGCGTGCCCGTGTCCTTCGTGGTGACCGATGCGGCGCGCGGTGCGGTGGCCAGCGTGCCCCTTCTGGCCACCACGCCGGCGGGCGACCAGCAAACGCTGTTCGCGGTGAATGCGGGCGGCGGCAGCTACGTGCTCAACGCCTTGCCAGTGGTGAAGAACCCGGCGGCGGTCGTGCCGCAAAACGGGCGCATCGAGCTGCCCGGGCCCACGGTGGTGACGCTGACCTACCAGCCCGCGCAGGGCGCGCCGCTGGTGCGCACGCTGGCAGTGACGCCCTGATTGCTATCTAAATAGTAGCTACTGGCGCTTGCTGGATAAGGCGGTTTCAAGTCCAAGTGCAACAAATATTCAATGCACAGGGTCTGGCTGCTGGCTCAATCGAGCCAAGTGCTCGGCATAGACCTCAATGGGCTTGCGCCAACCCAGGGTCATCCTGGGGCGGCCA
>NZ_JASGDA010000056.1:0-25289 GCF_047607405.1 Acidovorax sp.
CATGGGCGGCGCGGCGCTGCTGGCGGCATCCGCGGCGCTGCACGGCGGCGCGGGCCGGGTGCTGGTGGCCCTGCTGGACGGCGGCCACCTGCAACTGGATACGCAGCAGCCCGAGCTGATGCTGCGCCGCTTCGATGCGCTCGATCTGGAGCATCTCACCGTGGTCTGCGGCTGCGGCGGCGGCCAGGCCGTGGGCCGCGTGCTGGCCGATGCCATCGCGCGCTCCGCCCGGCTGGTACTGGACGCCGACGCGCTCAACGCCATCGCCGCCGCCCCCGCCCTGCGCGCGCTGGTGGCTGCGCGCAGCCAGCCCACCGTGCTCACGCCCCACCCGCTGGAGGCCGCGCGGCTGCTGGGCCTGGCCACCGCCCAGGTGCAGGCCGACCGGCTGGGCGCGGCGCAGCAACTGGCCCGGCAGTTCCACTGCGTGGCCGTGCTCAAGGGCTCGGGCACCGTGATCGCCGCACCCCACCGCGTGCCCGCCATCAATCCCACGGGCAATGCGCGGCTGGCCACCGCAGGCACGGGCGATGTGCTCGCGGGGCTGATCGGCGCGCGCCTGGCCGCAGGCGCCAGCGCCCTGCGCGCCGCCCGCGCGGCGGTGTATGCCCACGGGCTGGCGGCGGACGATTGGCCCGAAGGCCAGGCGCTGACCGCGAGCGCGCTGGCCCGCAGTCTGGCGCCTGCGTAGCGCCCCAAAAATATGAATGAAATTAGCCGCTAGCGCTTATCCAGAAAGCGCAAGCAGCTATCAATAAAGTAGCATCAGCCCCGGCGCGGCTTGCGCCCCTTGCCGTGCTTGCCGCTGGCCGCCGCCTTCTTCACTGATGCCTTGAGCGCCTTGATCGGCGAACGCTCGGCGGCGCCGGGCGCCGCGTCCGCCGCCTGGGCGCGTTTGCCACGCCCGCCGCCGGTCTTGCGCGCGGCACCGCCCTCGGCTGCCATGCCCTTGTCCTTGAGCGCCCGCCCCGTCAGCTGCTCGCCCTCGCGCACCAGCCGGAAGTCGATCTTGCGGCCGTCCAGGTCCACGCGGCTCACCTGCACGCGCACGCGCGCGCCAATGGCGTAGCGGATGCCCGTGCGCTCGCCGCGCAGCTCCTGGCGCGCCTCGTCGAACTTGAAGTATTCGCCGCCCAGCTCGGTGATGTGAACCAGCCCTTCGACGTACAGCGCGTCCAGCGTGACGAAGATGCCAAAGCTGGTGGCGGCGCTGACCACGCCGCTGTACTCCTCGCCCAAGTGCTCGCGCATGTACTTGCACTTGAGCCAGGCTTCCACGTCGCGGCTGGCCTCGTCGGCGCGACGCTCGTTGGCGCTGCAGTGCAGGCCCGCGGCTTCCCACGCCTGCACCTCGCGGCTGGGCGGCTTCACGTCCTTGCGCGGCTTCATGCCGGGCGCGGCCACGCGCGATGCCAGCCGCTTGGCCAGCTTGGCGTGGGCCTCGCCCGGCGTGGGCAGCGCGGGCAACCTGTACTGGGTCTTGCCCAGGATGGCCTTGATGACGCGGTGTACCAGCAGGTCCGGGTAGCGCCGGATGGGGCTGGTGAAGTGCGTGTAGGCGTCGAACGCCAGCCCGAAGTGGCCGCTGTTGATGGGCGTGTAGATGGCCTGCTGCATGGAGCGCAGCAGCATGGTGTGGATCTGCTGCGCGTCGGGCCGGTCTTTCGTCGCCTCGGCAATGGCCTGGAACTCCGCAGGCTTGGGGTCGTCGCTGATCGACATGCCCACGGCCATGGCCTTGAGATAGCCGCGCAGGATCTCCTGCTTCTCGGGCGTGGGGCCTTCGTGGACGCGGTACAGGCCGGGCTGGCCGCCCTGGGCGATGAAGTCGGCGCTGCACACGTTGGCGGCAAGCATGGCTTCTTCAATCAGCTTGTGCGCATCGTTGCGGGTGCGCGGCACGATCTTCTCGATGCGGCCGTTCTCGTCGCAGACGATCTGCGTCTCGGTGGTCTCGAAGTCCACCGCGCCGCGCTGCTGGCGCGCCACCAGCAAGGCGCGGTACACGTCGTGCAGGTTGAGCAGGTCCTTCACGCGGTCCTTGCGCTTGCTGGCCTCGGGGCCGCGCGTGTTGGCCAATATCGCCGCCACCTCGGTGTAGGTGAAGCGCGCGTGGCTGAACATCACCGCCGGGTAGAACTGGTAGGCATGCACCTCGCCCTTGGCGGTGACGAGCATGTCGCAGACCATGCACAGGCGCTCCACCTCGGGGTTGAGCGAGCACAGGCCGTTGCTCAGCTTCTCGGGCAGCATGGGGATCACGCGGCGCGGGAAGTACACGCTGGTGGCGCGGTCGTAGGCGTCGATGTCGATGGCGCTGCCCGTCTCCACGTAGTGGCTCACGTCGGCGATCGCCACCAGCAGGCGCCAGCCCTTGCCGCGCCCCACTTTCGCGGGCTCGCAATAGACGGCGTCGTCGAAGTCGCGCGCGTCCTCGCCGTCGATGGTGACGAGCGGCACGTCCGTCAGGTCCACGCGGCGCTTCTTGTCCTGCGCACGCACCTTGTCGGGCAGCGCCTTGGCCTGCGCCAGGCAGGCTTCGGAGAATTCATGCGGCACGCCGTACTTGCGCACGGCGATCTCGATCTCCATGCCGGGGTCGTCCACCTCGCCCAGCACCTCGGTGATGCGGCCCACGGGCTGGCCGAACAGCGCGGGCGGCTCGGTCAACTCGACCACCACGACCTGCCCCGGCTTGGCCGCGCCGGTCGCGCCCTTGGGGATCAGCACGTCCTGGCCGTAGCGCTTGTCCTCGGGGGCGACCAGCCACACGCCGCTTTCCTGCAGCAGGCGGCCGATGATGGGCTGCGGCGGGCGCTCGATGATCTCGACCACACGGCCCTCGGGGCGGCCGCGCCGGTCCTGGCGCACGATGCGCACGCGCACGCGGTCCTTGTGCAGCACGGCACGCATTTCGTTGGGGGGAATGTAGATGTCGCCCTCGCCATCGTCGCGGATGACGAAGCCATGCCCGTCACGGTGCCCCTGCACGCTGCCTTCGATCTCTTGCGACAAGTGCGCAGGCTGCGCGTCGGGGGTGTTTTTTTTGATATACAATTGTGGTCTTTCCTGAAATGCCCAGGTGGCGGAATTGGTAGACGCACTAGTTTCAGGTACTAGCGGGTAACTCCGTGGAGGTTCGAGTCCTCTCCTGGGCACCAAGTTTAACGAGAACCCAAGACGGTTTTCGCAACATTCAAGCCGCTGCAGCCGCAGCGGCTTTTTTCTTTATCCCCCACCCAAATTTCTTCGCGCCGCAGGCCAGGTTGCCCAGCGGTTGGTCTATAATGCGAGGCTTATCTGAAAGCCCAGGTGGCGGAATTGGTAGACGCACTAGTTTCAGGTACTAGCGGGTAACTCCGTGGAGGTTCGAGTCCTCTCCTGGGCACCAAACACCAGCAAAAAAGCCGTTGCAGTCGCAACGGCTTTTTTGCTTTGGGGCGCGCTTGGTTTACTTGCGCAGCAGCACCTTCAGCACGTTCTGCAGGCGGCGCGCATTGGCGGCATCGCTCGCACTGGCCAGCACGCGGGCAGCATCCTGGCCCCAGGTCTGCGCGGGCGCGGGGTCGTTGCGGCGCGTGAGCAATTGCAGTTGCAGCATGCGCCGGGCGGCGATGTGCTCGGCGGGCGTCGGCGTTTCGGCGGCGATCTCCAGGCGCAGCAGCGCCTCGGAGGCGTCGCCCTGCGGCGCGGCGGACAGCGCCTGCACCCAGGCATTGCGCACGGGGGCCGTGACGCGGCCACCCAGTTCCTGCACGCCGGGCACCTGGGCCACATCGCGCTTTTCCCAGGCGGTGAGCAGTTGGGTCAGCGCCTCGCCGTGGGCCTGGGCCGCGAGCTTTTTCAGCGCCAGTTGGGCATGCTCCACGGCCTCGCGCTGGGCACGGAAGGCCGCGTCGCCCAGGCGCGGGCCACGGTCTTCACGCGGCGGGCGGTCGCCGAAGCGGTGGTTGCCGCGCTCTGCGCCCATGCGGCCATCGCGGCGCTCGCCGGGGCGGGCGTTGCGGCCTGGCGCTGCGGGCGCGTCCTTCTTCATGCCGGGGCGGTCATCGCCGCGCACGGCCACGACGGGGCGGGCGGGTTTGGCTGCGGGGGCGCTGGCATCTGCTTCTGAATTGATAGCTGCTTGCGCTTGCCCCGCCTGCGCTGGAGCCTGATTTTGCTTGGATTCCTCGGCCTGCGCCTTGAGCGCGGCTTCGAGTGCCGCCATGGCTTCACGGATCTTCTGCGCGTCGCCCGAGGCGCTGGCGGCATCGAGTGCCTTGGAGGCTTCGAGCACGGCGCGGTCGCGCGCGCTCAGTTCGGTGGCGGCGCGCTCGCGGTCGGTGGACTTGCGGTTGAAAGCCTCGTCGATGGGCTTGCGGAACGCGTCCCACAGCTTCTGCTCGTGCTTGCGGTCCAGCGGCACGGTCTGCGCCTCGGCCTGCCAGCGCTGCTGCAGGGCCTTGACGGCGTCGATGCGCAGCGCGGGCGCGGCGCCCAGCGCCGTGGCCTCGTCGATCATGGCGTGGCGGCGGGCCAGGCTGTCCTTTTGCGCGGCTTCGAGCGGGGCTGCGGCTTCGGCGATGGCCTGCTTCCACAGCGGTTGCAGCTCGGCAAAGAGCTTCTCGCCCACGTGGCCGCCTTCGCGCCAACGGTCGCCGAACTGGTGCAGGGCGCGGTTGACGGCCTTCCAGTCGCCCGAGGCGGCGTGCTCCTGTGCCCACGCCTTGACCTCCTCGATCAGCGCCAGGCGCTGGGCCTTGTTCTCCGCCGCCTCGGTACGGATCTTGTCCAGCCAGGCCTCGACCACCTTGTGCGCGGCGTTGCAGGCTTCGTCGAACTTCTTCCACAGCGCATGGTTGGGCGCGCCGCCCTGGTCGGCCTGCTTCCATTGCTCGCGCAGGGCGCGCAGGGCTTCCTGCATCTTGCGGCCGCCCAGGGACTGGCCCTCGGGGCGGTTGAGCAGCGCCTCGGCCTTGGCGACGAGGTCTTCGCGCACCTGGTCGGCGCTCCAGCGCTGCCAGCCTTCCAGCTCGCCTGCGGCGACCAGGGCGGTATGCACCTGGTGTTCCAGCGCGTTGTCGATGTGCTTGCCGTGTACCTTGAGCACGGCGCGCAGCGCGGCGGCGGCACCGGCGCTGGCCTTGCCGTGGCCTTCGGCGGTTTCCTTCTCCAGGGTGGCGAGGGCTTCGCGCACGGTGTGTACGGCCTTCTCGATCACCTCAGGCGGCACCTTGGGCTTGGCGGCGCGCACGGGCTTGGCCGCTGCAGCGGCCTCAGCGGGCAGACCGCGCGCGGCGCGCAGTTCGTCGGCCCACACGGGCACGGGGGGCAGGGGCGCAGTGGCGTCCTCGGCAGCGGCCACGGTCTGGGCCAGGGCAGCCTGGAAGGCGTCCCACACCACCGCCAGTTGGGTGCGCGAGGACTCCAGCAGCGGCGGAAAGCGCGCGTCCACGCTCGCCCAGCTCGCGTCGCCCGTCAGCGCCTGCGCCTGCTCCTGCCAGCGGCCCACGTCGGCGCGCAGGGTGTCCAGCGCCGCCTGCGCGTCGCGCCAGGGCTTGGTGGACAGCACCTCGATGCGCTGGGCGAGCAGCACGGCGGCCTCGCGCTGCACCTGCACGCGGTGCTGCAGGTCTTCGATGGTCTTCACGCGCTCGGCCACCTGCACCTTGAGCTGCGACAGCGGCTCGCGCGACAGGGGCGCTCCAGCCTTGGCCGCGTCGCGCTGCCAGGCCAGGGCGTCGGCGATGTTGAGCTTGGGCGCGGCCAGCAGCGCCTGGGCTTTCTCGGCCCATTCGGCGGCGATGGCCTCCTGGCCCTTGGCGCGGCGGATCTCGTCCAGGCGCTCGCGCACGGCGCGGGCGGCGCCCTTGTCGCGGGCGCTCAGTTCCTTGAAGACTTCCTGCAGTTGCTCTGGCGCAGGCTGCGTCGCCAGCCAGTCGCGGATGCGGGATGCACGCTCGCCGGACGTGGCAGCCGAGAAGGCGCCGCCGGTCAGCGCATCCAGCGGATGCGGCTCATGGGTCTTGGCCGGGGCCGGGTTCACTTCAGGGGCGTCGGACATTTTGCTGCGGGAAAGAAAAGGAAACATGGGATGGCGGCACGCGCGCCCAGGCGCTGCCGGATGGGGGAAAAGGTCTTTTGTGCGTCTTGTTGCTGAAAGAGCAGGCTCCATTATCCCTGCATGGACAGCAGCCCCGACAAACAAGAAAGCCCGGCGGACAGGACCTTGGGGCCTGCCCACCGGGCTTGACGGCTGACACAACGGTCTTTGCCATCGGGTCGCACTGTGGAGATAGAAGGTCCATTCAGTGCGGGGAAGCAAGGTATTGCCTCCAAGGGTTGCCGTGGAAGCCACATCTGCTGCACCAGCGGCACTGCATGCTTTTGGCGGGAGACTTCGCTTCGTCGGGCGATGCCTGCACGGGGCAGGCGATTGCACCTTACCAAACTCGCCGCCACAGTTCAAACCGGATTCTCAATGGCGCCACCACGGGCGATTGAATTTGACATGGGTCCTGGGCGCGCGCGGTCAGCGCCAGGCGCGTGCCAACGGCAGGCAGCCCCAAAAAGCTGTGATTCCTTACATGTTTTTCATAATTTTATTGTCTCAAGGAAGACATTTTTAGTATTGACTCGGCATTTAGTGAACTCCTAGAATCCGCCAGCCTCAAAACGGGCTAGTAAAAACCCCAACCGCTGCCGACCCCGGCTAAGTCAAACAGGGCACCCAAGCACTCCATAGGACGTGCAGCCCGCTTGATGGCGTACCAATCCAGGCGATGCGCCAAAACAGCCGGTCCCTTCGGACTGCCGCTGCTCCGCGCTGCCTCAGAAAGGAAGAGCTATGACAGCGTCAGGAAAATTGGTCTCCGGCGTACGCACCTTCGCGGCCGACGTGACCGAAGGTTTTCTTGAGATCACCCACAACAGCTTTGCGCTGATCGGCTTGGCCGTGGCGTTCATCGTGATCATGCTCACGGCCCGCCCCGACCTGCGCCAGGCGGGCGAAGAGCAGCTCATGACCTGGCTGCAGGCCCGCCAGGCGCAAGTGCTGGGCATGGCCATCGAGCCGGGCGCCAGCGAGCGCGCCACGGCGAGCAACCCCAAGGACCTGCCCAAGGAGCAGGCCGCCGTGGCCTTCTGGCTCAGCAAGAAGTACCGCGTGGCCCCGGAGCCCCTGGCGGTGCTGGTGGCCGAGGCCTACGACATCGGCGCCCAGGCCAAGATCGACCCGACGCTGATCCTGGCCATCATGGCCATCGAGTCCAGCTTCAACCCCTTCGCGCAAAGCGCCGTGGGCGCCCAGGGACTGATGCAGGTGATGACCCGCGTACACACCGACAAGTACCAGGGCTTCGGCGGCCATTTCGCGGCCTTCGACCCCGTGTCCAACCTGCGCGTGGGCGTGAAGGTGCTGCAGGAATGCATCGCCCGTGCAGGCTCGCTGGAAGGCGGTCTGCGCTTTTACGTGGGCGCGGCCAACCAGGCCGACGACGGGGGCTACGCGGCCAAGGTGCTGGCCGAGCACTTCCGCCTGCGCCAGGTGGCTGGCGGTCGGGCCGTGCCGCTGGCGCCGCCGCCCGTGCTGTCCACCCAGGCCCCGGCCCAGGCCATCCCGGTGGCCGCCCCGCCTGCCACGCCCGCGGCTGCGGCGTCGGACAAGGTGGCCCTGCTCTCCGACCTCTGAATCCTGCCGAACCCGCTACACTAGCGGGGTACGCGACTGGCGATAGGCGCGGCACTTTGCAGGTGCCGCCGCTGACGTGGAAACCGGCAAGGGCCAAGCCCCTTGCGAACCACTGGGAAGCGTGCCGCACGGGCCTTTTCCGCTGCGTTCCGCCGTTCGCCTGGGCAGCCCTTGCTTTAAGGGATACCAACACTCTGGACTGCCAAACCATGTACGACCGCAACATCCTCGTCGAGCAAACCGACCCCGAGCTCTATGCCGCCATCCAGGCCGAGAACGCCCGGCAAGAGCACCACATCGAGCTGATCGCCAGCGAAAACTACGCATCCCCCGCCGTGATGTGGGCGCAGGGCACGCAGCTCACCAACAAGTACGCCGAGGGCTACCCCGGCAAGCGCTACTACGGCGGCTGCGAGCATGTCGATGTGGCCGAGCAGCTCGCCATCGACCGCGTCAAGCAGATCTTCGGCGCGGACGCCGCCAACGTGCAGCCGCACTGTGGCGCATCGGCCAACGAGGCCGTGTTCCTGGCCTTCCTGAAGCCCGGCGACACCATCATGGGCATGAGCCTGGCCGAGGGCGGCCACCTCACGCACGGCATGCCGCTGAACATGTCGGGCAAGTGGTTCAACGTGGTCTCCTACGGCCTGAATGCCAAGGAAGAGATCGACTACGACGCCATGGAAGCCAAGGCGCGCGAGCACCGCCCCAAGCTGATCGTGGCCGGTGCCTCGGCCTACAGCCTGCACATCGACTTTGCCCGCTTCGCCAGGGTTGCCAAGGAAATCGGCGCGATCTTCATGGTGGACATGGCCCACTATGCGGGCCTGATCGCCGCAGGCGTCTATCCCAACCCCGTGCCGCACGCCGACGTGGTCACGTCCACCACGCACAAGAGCCTGCGCGGCCCGCGCGGCGGCATCATCCTGATGAAGGCCGAGCACGAGAAGGCCATCAACAGCGCCATCTTCCCCGGCCTGCAGGGCGGCCCGCTGATGCACGTGATCGCGGCCAAGGCCGTGGCCTTCAAGGAAGCGCTGCAGCCCGAGTTCAAGGCCTACCAGGAACAGGTGGTCAAGAACGCCAAGGTGGTGGCCGAGACGCTGACGCAGCGCGGCCTGCGCATCGTCTCCGGCGGCACGCAAAGCCACGTGATGCTGGTGGACCTGCGCGCCAAGGGCATTACCGGCAAGGAAGCCGAGGCCGTGCTGGGCCAGGCCCACATGACCATCAACAAGAACGCGATCCCCAACGACCCCGAGAAGCCCATGGTGACGAGCGGCGTGCGCATCGGCACCCCCGCCATGACCACGCGCGGCTTCAAGGAAGAAGAGGCACGCGCCACGGCCCACCTGATCGCCGACGTGCTGGACAACCCGCGCGACGAGGCCAACATCGCCGCCGTGCGCGAGAAGGTCCACGCGCTGACCAGCCGCTTCCCGGTCTATCGCTGACTTTGTAGTGCGCCATGAAGTGCCCGTTCTGCAGCCACCCCGAGACGCAGGTCGTCGAGACCCGCGTGTCCGAGGACGGGGACTTCATCCGCCGCCGCCGCCAGTGCGGCGCGTGCGACAAGCGCTTCACCACCTACGAGCGGCCGGAAGTGAGCTTCCCGGCCATCGTGAAGAAGGACGGGCGGCGCATCGACTACGACCGCAACAAGCTGCTCGGCTCGTTCAACCTGGCGCTGCGCAAGCGGCCCGTGAGCACCACGCAGATCGACAGCGCCATCGAGCGCATCGAGGAAAAGCTGCTCAACCTGGGCCAGCGCGAGGTGAACTCCAGCCGCATCGGCGAGCTGGTGATGCGCGAGTTGAAAAAGCTCGACAAAGTGGCCTACATCCGCTTCGCCAGCGTCTATCGCAGCTTCGAGGACATCGACGACTTTCGCGCCATGGTCGATGAGGTGCGCAAGTAGCGGTCGCTCTTCTCAGGCTTCAAGCCTTTTTGGCCTCTAGCGCTTGATACATAAGCACAAGTAGCTATATATTTTATAGCAATTGACCGCCCCGCCGCCAGCGTACACGGCGCCGTTGGCCGACAATACGTGCAGTGAAAGCCCGCCATTTCCTGCAGCTCGTGCTGCTGTCCGCCCTGTGGGGCGCTTCCTTCCTTTTCATCCGCGTCGCCAGCCCCGTGCTAGGGCCCAACGTGATGGCCGCGCTGCGCATCGGCCTGGCCACGCTCACGCTGGCCGCCATCATGCACGTGGCGGGCGAACCCTGGCCCTGGCGGCACTGGCGCGAGCTGTTCGGGCTGGGCACGCTGACCGTCGCCCTGCCCTTTTTGCTCTATGCCTGGGCCGCGCTGCATCTGCCTGCGGGCTACAGCTCGCTGCTCAACACCATGGCAGTACCCTTTGGTGTGCTGGCCGCCGCGTGGATGAAGGAAGACACACTGAGCCTGCGCAAGTGGCTGGGCTGCCTTTGCGGCTTCGCGGGTGTGGCGCTGATCGTGCAACTGGGCCCCGTGGAGCCCACGCCCGCGCTGCTGACGGCGGCGCTGGCCTGCGTCACGGCCTCGGCCTGCTACGGCGTCTCCACCACCTGGATGAAGCGCGCCACCACGCGCATGTCGCCGCTGTCCATCGCTGCGGGCATCCATGCCGCCGCGCTGGTGCTGCTGCTGCCCGGCGCGGCGTGGAGCTTTCCCCAAGCCCGGTTCACGCCGCTGGCGCTGGCCGCTGTGGCGGTCATGGGCGTGGTGACCTCGGGGCTGGCCTACTGGCTCAACCTGCGGGTGCTCGCCCAGGTGTCGCCGGTGGCGGCCATGAGCTCGGCCTTCATGATCCCGCTGTTCGGCGTGGCCTGGGGCCACGTGTTCCTGGGCGAGTCGCTGGGCCCCGGCATGCTGTGGGGCGGCGCGCTGGTGCTGGTGGCCACGGCGCTGGTCACGGGCTTCAACCCGCTGCGCTGGTTGGCGGTGCTGCGCCCGCGGCCTTAGAACGATCTTAAAGAAACGACGCCTGGATGGGCGGCACCGCCTGCACCACGTCGCCGCACTGCGCGCGGTGGCGCAGGGCGTGGTCCATGAGCACCAGCGCCAGCAGCGCCTCGGCAATGGGCGCGGCACGGATGCCCACGCAAGGGTCGTGGCGGCCCTTGGTGATGACCTCGGTGCTGTTGCCGTGGATGTCGATGGACTCGCGCGGGCTGATGATGGAACTGGTGGGCTTGATGGCGATGCTCACCTCGATGTCCTGCCCCGAGCTGATGCCGCCCAGGATGCCGCCCGCGTTGTTGCTGGCAAAGCCCCGGGGCGTGAGCGAATCGCCGTGCGTGGTGCCGCGCTGCGCCACGCTGTCGAAACCCGCACCGATCTCCACGGCCTTGACGGCGTTCAGGCCCATCATCACGTGGGCGATGTCGGCGTCGAGCTTGTCGTACAGCGGCTCGCCCAGGCCCACGTGTACGCCCGTGGCCTGCACGCGGATGCGCGCGCCGCAGGAGTCGCCGGACTTGCGCAGGGCGTCCATGTAGTCCTCGAACGCCTGCACGTCAGCCACGGGGGCGAAGAAGGGGTTGTTCGGCACGTGCTCCCAGCTCTCGAACGGGATGGGCAGCTCGCCGATCTGCGTCATGCAGGCGCGCAGCTCGGTGCCGTATTTCTCGCGCAGCCACTTCCTGGCGACGGCGCCCGCCGCCACCGTGGGCGCGGTCAGCCGCGCCGACGAGCGCCCGCCGCCGCGCGGGTCGCGCACGCCGTACTTGTGCCAGTAGGTGTAGTCGGCATGGCCGGGGCGGAAGCTCTGCGCGATGTTGCTGTAGTCCTTGCTGCGCTGGTCCTGGTTGCGGATCAGCAGGGCAATGGGCGTGCCGGTGGTCTTGCCCTCATAGACGCCCGAGAGAATTTCCACCGCATCTGGCTCGTTGCGCTGGGTGACGTGGCGGCTGGTGCCGGGGCGGCGGCGGTCCAGGTCGGCCTGGATGTCGGCCTCGGCCAAGGCCATGCCGGGCGGGCAGCCGTCGATCACGCAGCCGATGGCCGGGCCGTGGGATTCACCGAAGTTGGTGACGCAGAAAAGGGTGCCTAGGGTGTTGCCGCTCATGGGCGGCGATTATCGCAGGCCGTTTTTCAGCCTCCGGAGGCTTCCTCCGGCCAGTCGCGGATGTAGGCCTTGAGCATCTTGTTCTCGAAGTTCTGGCTGTCCACCACGGCCTTGGCCACGTCATAGAAGCTGATCACGCCCATGAGCATGCGGCGGTCCATCACCGGCATGTAGCGCGCGTGGCGGTCGAGCATCATGCGGCGCACCTCGTCCATGTCGGTCTCCAGCGTGCAGGTCAGCGGCGCGGCGTCCATGGCGGAGCGCACGTTCAGCGTGCCCACGCTGCCGCCGTTCTTCATCAGTGCCTGGATCACCTCGCGGAAGGTGAGCATGCCCACCAGTTCGCCGCGCTCCATGACCACCAGCGAGCCGATGTCGTGCTCGGACATCACACCCACGGCCTGCGCCAGCGGCTCGTCCGGCGTGACGGTATAGAGGGTGTTGCCTTTGACGCGAAGGATGTCGCTGACTTTCATGGGTGGGGTCTCCTGGGGCCTTGTCGAATGAAAATGAATATAGCCCACAATCTTCGGCTGTACCGAGAACCCTGGAGACACCGCCATGCCCGGCTATTCCGACCCCGGCTTCGACACGCTGGCCCTGCACGCGGGCGCGGCCCCTGACCCCGCCACCGGCGCGCGCGCCACGCCGATCCACCTGACGACCTCGTTCGTGTTCGAGTCCAGCGACCACGCGGCCTCGCTGTTCAACCTGGAGCGCGGCGGCCACGTCTATAGCCGCATCAGCAACCCCACCACCGCCGTGCTGGAGCAGCGCGTGGCGGCGCTGGAGGGCGGCGTGGGCGCCATCGCCACCGCCAGCGGCCAGGCGGCGCTGCACCTGTCCATCGCCACGCTGATGGGCGCGGGCAGCCACATCGTCGCCAGCACGGCGCTGTATGGCGGCTCGCAGAACCTGCTGCACTACACGCTCTCGCGCTTCGGCATCGCAACCACCTTCGTCAAGCCCGGCGACATCGACGGCTGGCGCGCGGCGATACGGTCCAATACCAAGCTGCTGTTTGGCGAGACGGTAGGCAACCCGGGCCTGGACGTGCTGGACATTCCCACCGTTGCCGCCATAGCGCACGAGGCAGGCGTGCCGCTGCTGGTGGACTCCACCCTCACCTCGCCGTGGCTGATGAAGCCGCTGGAACTGGGGGCCGACCTGGTCTATCACTCGGCCACCAAGTTCCTGTCGGGCCACGGCACGGTGATCGGCGGCGTGGTGGTGGACGGCGGCAGCTTCGACTGGGAGGCATCGGGCAAGTTCGCCGAGCTGACGCAGCCCTACGACGGCTTTCACAGCATGGTGTTCACCGAGGAAAGCTCCGTGGGCGCCTTCCTGCTGCGCGCGCGCCGCGAAGGGCTGCGCGACTTCGGCGCGTGCATGAGCCCGCACACCGCGTGGCTCATCCTGCAAGGCATCGAGACGCTGCCGCTGCGCATGGAGCGGCACATGCGCAACACGCAGAAGGTGGTGGAATTTTTGGCCGCGCAGCCCTTCGTGGCGCGCGTGGGCCACCCCCTGCTCGAATCGCACCCCAGCCACCAGCTTGCGCAAAAGCTGCTGCCGCGCGGCGCGGGGTCAGTGTTCAGCTTCGACCTGAAAGGCAGCCGCGCGCAGGGCCGGAAGTTCATCGAGACGCTCAAGGTCTTCAGCCACCTCGCCAACGTGGGCGACTGCCGCAGCCTGGTCATCCACCCCGCTTCGACCACGCACTTTCGCATGACCGACGAGGCGCTGGCAGGCGCGGGCATCACGCAAGGCACGATCCGCCTGTCCATCGGCCTCGAAGACGCGGACGACCTGATCGACGACCTCCAGCGCGCGCTCAAGGCGGCGGAAAAGGCAGGAGCCTGACCATGCTTCTCCAAGTCCACGGCGCCGCCACCTACTGCTACACCGGCGGCAAGCCCTTCGACGCTGCCCGGCCCACCGTCGTCTTCATCCACGGCGTACTCAACGACCACAGCGTGTGGGCGCTGCAAAGCCGCTACATGGCCCACCACGGCTGGAACGTGCTCGCCATCGACCTGCCCGGCCACTGCAGGAGCGGCGGCGACGCACCCGCCAGCGTCGAGCAGGGCGCGGACTTCATCGCCGCGCTGCTCGATGCAGCGGGCGTGCAGCGCGCGGCGCTGGTGGGGCACAGCTGGGGCTCGCTGATCGCCATGGAGGCGGCAGCGCGGCTGAAAGACCGCGTGAGCCACCTGGTGCTGGTGGGCACGGCCTGGCCCATGAAGGTGTCGCCCGCGCTCATCGAGGCATCGCAAAACGACCCCGAGAAAGCGCTGCACATGGTGAACGTGTTCTCGCGCAGCACGCTGGCCCCGCCGCCCTCGGCCCTGGGGCCAGGTACCTGGGTCTATGGCGCCAGCATGGCGCTGGGCCGCAAGGTGCTGCGCAGCAACCCTGCGGTCAACGTGTTCCACCGGGGCTTCGTGGCCTGCGACAGCTATGCGGGCGGCGAGGCCGCCATGGCGCAGATCACCTGCCCCGTGCTGTTCGCGCTGGGCGCGCGGGACCAGATGACATCGCCCAAGGCGGCACAGGGCCTGATCAACGCGGCGCGCGCGGCGGGTAAAACGGTGCAGGTCGCCCACCTGCCCGTGGGCCACAATCAGATGACCGAAGCGCCCGAGGAGACGCTGCTTGCGTTGCACGGGTTTCTGAGCCAATGACCACGCACCTGGAGCTTTACCAACTGGCCGCCCGCCACGGGCTCGACCGCCCCGCCACGCAGCGGCTCATCGCGCTGGGCGGCTTTGACGCCGAGCCCCCGGCCCTGCGCACCGGGTTCTGGCGCGCCGTGGCCGTGGCCGCCGCCGCGCTGGGCGGACTGGGCATGGTGCTGTGGATAGCGGCCAACTGGGAGGTGATGGGCCGCATGCTGCGCTTTGCCCTGCTCCAGGGCTTCGTGCTCGCCATGTGCCTGGGAGCGGCCTGGAGCCGCCGCGCCCGGGCGCCGCTGGGCCTGCTGGCGCTGGTGGGCATTGGCGGGCTGCTGGCCTACTTCGGTCAGACCTACCAGACGGGGGCCGACCCCTGGCAGCTTTTTGCGCTTTGGGCCGCCCTGGCCCTGCCACTGGCCCTGGCGGCACGCAGCGACGTGCTGTGGCTGCCCTGGCTGCTGGTGGCCTACACCGGACTGGCGCTGTGGACGCAGGCGCACACAGGGCACACCTGGCGTGTGCAGCGGCAGGACTTGGCCATCCACGCCGCCGCGATGGTCGGCATGTTGCTGCTGTGGCTGCTGGTGTCGCCCCTGCTGCGGCGCTGGACAGGCGCGGGCACCTGGGCGCTGCGTGGCGCAGCCGTCGTGGGCACGGGCTTCGTGACCATGACGGCAGGCATGGGGCTGTTCGACACGCCCGACGCCCCGCAATACGTCCTGGGGCTGGCGGTGCTGGCCCTGAGTACGGTGCTGGCCGCGCGGCAGGCGTGGTTTGACGTGTTCGTGCTCAGCGCCTGCGCGCTGGGGCTGAATGTGTTGGTGGTCTGCGGCCTGGCCCACGGGCTCTTGCGCGGAACGGGCGATCTGGTGGGCGAGTTGCTGTTCATCGGGCTGCTGGCCGCTGGCCTGGTGGCGTTGTCTGTGCAGGGCGTACTGCGCCTGTCGCGCCGGGGAGGATGGTGATATGACCCACCCCGTGGAACAAGCCATAGCCCAGGGCCTGCTGCCGCCCGAGGCCCGGCAAAGCGCCGACGCGGGCCGCCCCTGGCCCGTGGTGCTGCTCACGGCGCTGGGCGCCTGGCTGGCGGCCATTCCGCTGTTGGCGGTTTGCGCCTTCGCGCTGGACAGCTTCATTGTCGAAGGCGCAGGGACCTATGTGTTCGGCGTGGCCGTACTCGCTGGCGCGGTGGCGCTGCTGCGCACCGAAAGGCTGCCGGTTTTCGTCGAGCAGTGCGCCATGCCCCTGCTGCTCGTCGGTGCCGGGCTGCTGGCCTGGGGCTGCACGCGCGACTTGGGCGAGCACGCCGCATCTGCCGTGCTGATGGCAGTGGCGCTGGCGCTGGGCCTGGCGGTGCCGCAAGCGTGGCTGCGCACACTGCTCGGAGCCGCCGCCGCGCTGCTGGCGGTGTACCAGCCGATGCGCCTGGACGTGGCCGTGCTCGTGCTGACGCTCGCGTGGCTGGGCCTGCTGGCCTGGCACAAGCTGGCAGCCAGCGCCCGGGCCGCCGCCATCGGAGAAAGCCTGGGCACGGGCTGGATCGCGGGCACGCTGGTGCTGACGGCACTGGCATCGGGCCCCACCTTTCTGCTGCCCTCCACGGATCTGGTACATGAAATCATGCCGCACACCCGGGCCTTGCCCACGCTGTGGCCGCTGCGCCTGGTTTCGCTGCTGTGTGCGCTGGCAGCCTTCTGGCTGCTGCACCACGCCTGGCCCACGCTGCGCGACATGCGCGTGATACCCGTGGCCCTGGTGGCCGAAGTGTTGTGCATCGTGCAACCGCTGCTGGGCACCACGCTGCTGGTGCTGGCCGTAGCCGCCACCACGCGGCGCTGGCGCATTGCCGCACTGGCGGCCTGCGTGGCGGCATGGCTGGCAGGCAATTTCTACTACCTGCTGGCATGGCCGCTGGCTACCAAGGCGATGCTGCTGGCCGGTGCGGGCGCGGCGCTGGGCGCGCTGGCCTGGACTGCGCTGCGCGGTGGCGCGCGGCAGACGAACGCCACGCACACGCCAGCGCTGCGCTGGGCACCGGTGCTGGCGGTGCTCACGGCGGTGGCGACGCTGGCGGTGGTGAACGTCGCCATCCGAGAAAAGGAACGCACCATCGCCGAAGGCCGCAAGGTGTTCGTGGCGCTGGCACCGGTGGATCCGCGCTCGCTCATGCAGGGCGACTACATGCAGTTGGAGTTCCTGGACCTGCGCAATCTCGACGCCGAGGTGCTGCACGCCGCCCCGCCCTCGGGTGCGCGCCCCGCTGTCATCGCCCGCCTGGACGCACGTGGCGTGGCCACCCTGGTGCGCGTCGTGCCGCCGGACGATGCCACGCCGCTGTTGCAAAACGAGCTGCGCATTCCCCTCACCCCGCGCGATGGCCGCTGGATGCTGGTGACCGACGCCTGGTACTTCCGCGAGGGCGATGGCGAGCGCTGGGAGGCCGCACGGTTTGGCGAGTTCCGCATCACGCCCGATGGCACCGCCCTGCTGGTGGGCATGGCGGACAAGCAGCTTCGGCCCATTACCCCGTAATCTCGCCGTAAACTGTTTCACACAACGACAGGAGACAGCCCCATGGACACCACCGCCGCCCCCGCCAGCACCGACCCCCGCCAGTTCAAGTCCTTCGCGGAGTTCTACCCCTTCTACCTGAGCGAGCACAGCAACCGCACCTGCCGCCGTCTGCACTTCGTGGGCAGCACGCTGGCGTTGGCCTGCTTCGCCATGCTCATCGCCACGGGCAAGCCGCAGTATTTGCTGTACGGGCTGCTGTGCGGCTATGGCTTTGCCTGGGTGGGGCACTTCGGGTTCGAGAAGAACAAGCCCGCGAGCTTCAAGCGCCCGCTGTACAGCTTCATGGGCGACTGGGTGATGTACAAGGACATCTGGACGGGCAAGATCAAGTTTTAAGCCAAATCGGCCTCCAGCGCTTATCCAGCAAGCGCTAGCAGCTATCTATTCAGTAGCATTCGCATCACCGCGCAGCACGTCCGCCAGGTGCAGCCCGGCCAGCCCGGCGCGGTGCCACAGCGGCTCCAGGCTGTCCGTGCGTTGCAGCAGCAGGCGCTGCACCAGGGGCTCCAGCGGGGTGTTGTGCGGGTCGGCCAGCAGCACGTAGCGCGGCTCGGGCACGTCGGATGCGCCCTGCGCCGCGTCGGCGACCTGGCCCACCCAATCGAGCGCGGTCAGCGCTTCCAGCACGGGCTGCAGTTGCAGCACGTCCACGCGCAGAAGTTGCGCGATCTGGCTGGGCCGCAGGCCCTTCATGACGTGGCGGCGGGCGCGGTGCAGCTCTTGCAGCACTTCCACCGCCAGTTGAAAAGTCCAGCCCGCCACCGTGCCGCGCCGCGCCACCCCGGCCAGCAGGCTGGGCAGGTAGGCCGTGACCACCGCGCCCAGCAGCACGATGACCCAGGCCACGTAGATCCAGACGAGCAGAATCGGCAGCGTGGCGAAGGCCCCATAGACCACCGAGTAGGTCGGCACTTTGCCCAGGTACAGCGCCAGCGCCTTCTTGGCCAGTTCGATGCACACCGCCACGAAGACGCCGCCCGTCCACGCATGGCGCCACTTGACCGGCGTGTTGGGCACGTAGTGGTAGAGGGCCGCCATGCCGCCCGCCAGCACCACGAACTGGATCGAGTCGAACAACAGTTGCAGGCCCGTCGGCAGCCGCTTGACCATGCCGCCCGAGGCTGACATCACGTACGACGTGAAGGCCAGGCTCGCGCCCAGCAGCAGCGGCCCCAGCGTGATCGCCGCCCAGTAGATCAGCACGCGCTGCCCCAGGGGCCGCAGGCGCTGCACGCGCCAGATGCCGTTGAGCGTGCGGTCGATGGTGAGGATGAGCGCCAGCGCCGTCGCCAGCAAAATGGAAAAGCCCGCCACGCCCAGCCCGCTGGCCTTGGCCGCGAACTGGCTCAGGTAGCCCAGCACCTGGCGCGAGATGCTGTCGGGCACGAGGCTGCTCACCAGCCAGCCCTGCAGCGCATCTTGCAGCTTGCCGAAGATGGGGAAGGCCGTGAACACCGCCAGCGCCACGGTGAAGAACGGCACCAGCGCCAGGATGGTGGTGAAGGTGAGGCTGCTGGCCGTGAGCCCCAGGTGGTCCTCGCGGAAGCGCTCGCGCAGGGTCTGGGCAGTTGTCTTCCAGGGGAAGTTCGACAGCTCGCCCAGCAGCTCCTCGCCGCGCTGCACCACTGTCTGTAAGGTCAAGGACATGGCCGATATGATGCCACCCCGATGCACGCGCCCCACCCTACCCCCGACCCCGCCGTCGCCGCCACCCGCTGGCTCGCCACGGGCAGCCTGATCGCCCTCGTCGTGCTGTGCCTGGCCTGGGAGCTGGCCCTGGCGCCCGTGCGGCCCGGCGGCTCGTGGCTGGCGCTCAAGGCCCTGCCGCTGTGCATTCCGCTGGCGGGCATCCTGAAGAACCGCATGTACACCTACCGCTGGGTCAGCCTGGTGATATGGCTGTATTTCACCGAAGGCGTGGTGCGCGGCTGGGGCGACAAGCCGCCCTCGCAATGGCTGGCCTGGGGCGAGATAGCGCTGTGCCTGCTGCTGTTCACCGCCTGCACCCTGCACGTGCGCCTGCGCCAGCGCAATGCAAAGAAATGAAACACCCCCTGAGGCCCTTCGGGCCTTCCCCCCGCTCTCGCATGGCTGCGCCCTGCGGGCAGCGGGACGCAGCCAGCGCGGCGGGGCGGCCCTTGCGCGGCGGCCCTCGCTCAGGCCGCGCCGGTTTCATCGGCTGCTGAACAACTGACGTAGATGCAATCCGAACCATGACCACACTCATCGACACCCTGCGCGCCATCGTCGGCAATGCCCACGTCATCACCGAAGGCGACCTGACCGCCTGGGAGCAGGACTGGCGTAAGCGCGTGCGCGGCAAGGCCCTGGCCGTGGTGCGGCCCGGCAGCACACAGGAGGTGGCCGCCGTGGTGAAAGCCTGCGCGGCAGCGGGCAGCGCCATCGTGCCGCAGGGCGGCAACACCGGCCTGGCCGTGGGCTCCACGCCCGACGCATCGGGCACGCAGGTGGTGTTGAGCCTCACGCGCATGAACGCCGTGCGCGGCATCGACACCGACAACCTGACCATGACCGTGGAGGCCGGCTGCATCCTGCAGAACCTGCAGGACGCGGCGCAGAACGCGGGCGTGCTGTTCCCCCTGTCGCTCGCGGCCGAGGGCAGCTGCACCATCGGCGGCAACCTGGGCACCAACGCGGGCGGCACGCAGGTGGTGCGCTACGGCAACGCACGCGACCTGTGCCTGGGCCTGGAAGTGGTCACGCCCCAGGGCGAGGTGTGGGACGGCCTGAAAGGGCTGCGCAAGGACAACACCGGCTACGACCTGCGCGACCTGTTCATCGGCAGCGAGGGCACGCTGGGCATCATCACCGCCGCGACGATGAAGCTCTACCCCCAGCCCGCCGCGAACCTGACGGCCTGGGCCGCAGTGCCGTCCATGGAGCACGCCGTGGCGCTGCTGGGCCTGGCGCACAAGCACCTGGGCGCGGGGCTGACGGGCTTCGAGGTGATGGGCCAGTTCGCGCTGAGCCTGGTGGGCAAGCACATGCCACAACTGCGCGTGCCCTTTCTGGGCGACGAGAACACGCCGTGGTGTGTTTTGCTCGAAAACTCCGACAGCGAGTCCGAGGAGCACGCCCGCGCGCGCTTCGAGGCGCTGCTGGAGACCGCCTTCGAGGCAGGCTGCGTGACCGACGCCGTGGTGGCCGAGAACCTCACGCAGGCGCACCAGCTCTGGCACATCCGCGAAAGCATCCCGCTCGCGCAGGCCGAGGAAGGGCTGAACATCAAGCACGACATCTCGGTGCAGATCTCGCGCATCCCCGCCTTCGTGGCGCACACCGACGCGGTGCTGCAGCGCGAGATTCCGGGCGTGCGCCTGGTCAACTTCGGCCACCTGGGCGACGGCAACCTGCACTACAACGTGCAGGCCCCCGCCGAGGGCGACGCCAAGGCCTTCCTGCGCGACCACGAAAGCCACGTGAACCACCTCGTCTATGAAGCCGTGGCCGCGTTCGGCGGCTCGTTCTCGGCCGAGCATGGCATCGGCGAGCTGAAGGCCGACAAGCTGCAAAAGTACCAGTCGCCCGTGGCGCTGTCGATGATGCGCGCCATCAAGCAGGCGCTGGACCCGCAGGGGATCATGAACCCGGGGCGGGTTCTTTCGCTATAAGAACAACAAGAGCGGCCAGCGCTTACCCAGCAAGCGCTGGAGCCCTATTTCGTCATCAAGCCACGGCGCGCGCCGACCACACGCTGTCCGCCGCTCCGCTGCGCACGCGCCGCGCCGTCACCCGCGCCATCCACGCGAAGCACAGCGCGCCAATGAGGGCCGTCGCGTCCACCCCCAGCGCCTGCGCGCTCGTGTGTGCCCACAGGCCCGTGGACGGCGCCAGCCAGGCCAGCAGCGTGGTCAGCGGGATCGCCAGCGTGGCGGCGGCGCACAGCCACAGCAGTTCCACCGCCGCCCGCGCCGCGCCGCGCGCGAAGGCCCAGGCGGTGGCGGCGAAGAACACGGCGAAATAGACGTACTGGTGCCAGGCATTCAGGTCCGCCACGTGCCCGTGCAGCCACTTGGCGGCCACGATGGTGGCCGAGAGCCCGGCCACGCAGCCCAGGCACACGCCCACGGTGCCGGCCGCCAGCCAGTACGTGTCGCGCCGCTGCGTGGGCAACTCGTCACCAGCCTTGCGCTGCGCCTTGCGCCGCGTTTCCACCCACAGCAGGTTGCCGCCGTAGAACAGCCATGCGCCCGCCAGGCCGAGCAGGAAGTAGCTCCAGCGCACCACGGCCCCGCCGTACTGGCCGAAGTGCAGGCCCGCCAGCGTCATGGTGGTGCGCCACCAGGGCTCCTGTTGCGAGGGGCGCAGCGTGTCGTTGACGACCTCGCCGGTGACGGCGCTGAGGATTACGGCGCCGTAGCGGTTCTCCATGACGTAGCCGGGCTCGCGGCCCGTAAAGCGCACCACGGCGGCCTTGTCGCCCGCCTTTTGATACGTCATGGCCTCGGGCTCGAAGCCGGGGGCCTGCGCCCGCACCCGCTCCAGCAGTTGCCCGGGCGCCAGCATGGGCGCGGCCTCGCCCGTGGCCTGGGGCTGGCGGAACTGCGCCTGAAAGCGCTGCATGGTGGCCCGGTGCTTGTCGCCGTAGATGAGCGCGCCCTGCGCGCCGAACAGCAGCGCGCCCAGGCTGAAGGCCACGCTGGTGGTGGCGATGACGATGTGGAACGGCAGGCCGGTGATGCCGACGACGTTGTGCGCATCGAGCCACATGCGCTTGAGGTTCTTGCCGACCCGCAGCGCGAAGAAGTCCTTGACCAGCGAGGGCAGCAGCACGATCACGCCGGAGACGAGGGCCACGCCGTACAGCAGCGAGACGATGCCCATGAAGCTCGCCCCCCACCGCCCCGGGATGCCGACGCGCATGTGGATCTCGTCGATGAACATGCCCAACTCCGACGGCTCCTCCTGCCGCGCCACCAGCGCGCCATCGGGCGCGAGCGCGGCCCACCAGTGTTCGTGCTCATGCTCGTGGTCGGGGTCGCTTTCGTCGTGGGGCAGCTCCACTTCCCAGGTGACGCGCGCGGGCAGGTCCTCGCGCGACGCCAGGTGCAGGGTGAAACCGTGCTCGCGCACCTCGGGGTGGGCGGCGAGCAGCTTGTCGATGAGCGCGGGCGTGGCGTCCAGCGGCGTCTGCGCCACGCCGGGCGCGGGCGGCGAGGCCCAGCGCGCGATGGGCTCCATGAACATGGTCAGCGCCCCGGCGTAGAAGGCGATGAACAGCGCGAAGCCGCAGGTGATGCCCGTCCAGGTGTGGACGGTCTTGTAGATCTTGACGATGGGTGCGGGGATCATGCAAAGAGCCAGAAGCGGCAGGCAAAGAGCAGCCCGAAGGCGATCAGGTTGGCGCCGCCCAGCCACAGCCACGCGGCCAGCCCGCTGCGGAACAGGTAGCACAGGCTGAAGACACCGATCCAGGCGAAGGGCATCAGAAAGCGCAGCGTGGTGAAGCGCCCGTCCGGCGCGGTGATGCCGCCCGGCCCGAGGTAGGCGAGCAGGCCGACCAGCGCCATCGACAGGCCGAAGCCCAGCAGGACTCCGGCGCTGGTCTTGGCCCACCAGTCCGGGCGAATGTCGCGTGCCGCCATGTCAGCCTCTTTTCTTCTTCAATACCGCGATGTAGGGAAAGGCGAACAGGCAGGCCATGGCCACGTGCAGCGCCACGAAGAAGCCCGCCAGCGGCTGCAGCGCCGTGGCCCAGAGCCAGAGCCCCCCGGCCAGCAGAACGCCACCCAGCGCCAGGAACGGCGCCGTGGGCAGCGGCTGCGCGCGCCAGCGCTGGTTGGGGCTGACGAGATACAGGCACACGCAGGCCAGGACAGTAAGCGCCAATGCGGCAAGATTCATGTTGTTAATCAAAAATGATAGCTGCCAGCGCTTATTGTATAAGCGCTGGAGGCCGATTTGATCAGAAATCCACCGTCAGCGATGCCGACACCGTGCGCGGCGCGCCGATGGTGGCGATGGCGTAGCCCTCGCGGAAGATGCCGGAGTAGTAGCTGCGGTTGGCCACGTTGCTCACGTTCAGGCGCAGCACGGCGTTCTTGCCGTACAGGCGCGTGGCGTAGCGCGCGCCCACGTCGGCCACGGCCCAGCCGGGGATCTTGAGGGTGTGCGCATTGGTCAGCCACTGGCTGGAGGTGGCCAGCACGCGGCCCGTGAGCGTCAGCCCCGGCACGCCGGGCACGTCCCATTCCGCGCCCAGGTTGGCCTGCCAGCGCGGCGATCCGACGGCCTCGTAGCCGTCGAGCGTGCCGCCCGCCGTCTTGGTCTGGATGCTTTGCGCATAGACCACGCCGCCGAGCACGCGCACGCCGCGCGCAAGCTCTCCAAAACTGTTCCATTCCAGCCCGCGCACACGCTTTTCGCCGCCGTCGGTGGCGTCATAGCCGCTGCCCGATGCGAAGCTGATCAGCTCCGGCTTGGTGATCTGATAGAAGGCCAGGGTATGGGTGAACGTGCCCGCGTTCCACTTGACGCCGATCTCCGCCTGCTCGGTCTTGTAGGGCGCAAAGGCGTAGTTGCGGATGTAGCCGCTGGTGGTGCTGATGCTCGCGCCCTGGCTCAGGCCCTGCACGTAGCTGGCGTAGAGCGACACGTTCGGCCCCCAGGGCTTGAACACCGCGCCCAGCGCGGGCGTGACCACGCTCTTGTCATAGGCCACTTCGCCGCCCTGCGATAGGCCGTCGGCGGTGGGGGCGACCTTGTAGCGCTGGTGGCGCAGGCCCGCCGTCAGCTTCAGCCGGTCGTCCAGCAGCGAGAACGTGTCCACCAGCGCCAGGCTGTCGAAGGTCTTGTCCGACCACTTGGATGCCGCGCCGGGCAGGTCGGGCATGGCGACGTAGGCCGGGCTGTACATGTTGGTGATGCCGCTGTTGGAGTTGGCGGCGTAGCCGTAGTCCATCTGCAGGCGCGATGCCTGCAGCGTCAGCTCGTGGCCGACGCCGCCGGTGCGGAAGTTGAAGCGCAGTCCCGCCTCGGCATTCACGTTGTGCTCGTACATGCGCTGGCCGGCCAGGGACACCCCGCCCGTACCGTCAGCCCCCGCAACGACCACCCACGAGCCGGTGTACAGGCCCGCCACCGTGCCGTGGCGCACGCCGATGCCGCCGTAGGCCGTGACGGTGTCGTTGAAGCGGTATTCGGCACGGGCGATGGCGGCGGCGTTCTCCGCCGTGCCGTAGGCGGCGGGGAACTGGTTCAGGCTGGCGTCGGGCGCTTCAAGCACGCCCAGCGCGGCATTGCGGAAGAAAAAGCCTGCAGGCGTGCCGCCGGAGAATTTCTCCTTGCTGTAGTAGGCGTCGAGCGAGACCTTGAGGCCGTCGCTGCGGTAGTCGAGCGCGCCCGACAGGAACTGGCGCTGCTTGGACTGGCCGTCCAGCGTGGTGTCGCCGTCGGAGAACGAACCGTTCAGGCGCAGCCCGACGGCGTTGTCCGGGCCGAAGCGGCGGCCCAGGTCAAAGCGCGCGCCGAGCTGGCTCTTGCCGATGTAGTCCAGCGACACGCGGTTGAGCGGCTCCTCGCCCGCGCGCTTGGGCACCAGGTTGACCGTGCCGCCCAGCGCACCCGCCGGGGCCATGCCGACGAACAGCGCGCTCGGGCCGCGCAGCAGCTCGACGCGCTCGAACATCTCCACCGGCGTGTGGCCGTAGGGCGCCATGCCGTACATGCCGTCGATGGTCATCTCGTTCTGGTTGACGCCGAAGTTGCGGATGCGGAAGTTCTCGAACGGATGCCCGTCCGACGTGGAAAACCGCACCGAGGCATCGTTGCGCAGCACGTCGGCCACGCTGCGCGCGCCCTGGTCCTCGATGGTCTGCGCCGTGTAGCTGGTGACGGTGAACGGCGTGTCCATCACATCCGCGTTGCCCGCCAGGCCCATGCGCGCGCCCTTGGCCACCTGGCCGCCCGCGTAGGCGGTGGGCAGGTCGCCCGCACCCTCGGCCTGGGCCGTGACGGTGACCTGTGCCAGCACCGGGGCGCCGCCGCTGGGGGCGGCAGTGGCAGCGGCGGGCGCGGCAGGCGCTGCCGCCGTGCGCAGCGTGTAGCCGCCGCCCGTGGTGGCCAGCAGCTCCAGGCCCGAACCGGCCAGCGCGCGGCGCAGGGCCTCGGGCGCCTCGAAGCGGCCCTGCACCGGCGCGCTGCTGCGGCCCGCGACGAGTTGCGCGTCCACGGTCAGCGGCAGCCCGGCCTCGCGCGCGATGCGGTTGAGCGTAGGCGCCAGCGGGCCGGCGGGCAGGTCGTAGTCGCGCTGGGCAGCCGCCGCGCTGGCCGGTTCCGGCCTGGAGCTGCTGGCCACCAC
>NZ_JASGDA010000057.1:0-24113 GCF_047607405.1 Acidovorax sp.
GGAGCCGCCGCCCCCCCCCCCTGCGCCTGAACCCGAGCGCGCGCCCGCCCCGCCGCCCCCACCGCCACCGCGTGCGGCAGAGCCGCCCGACACGCGCGAGGCCGACATCGCCATCGAGCGCGAGAAAAAACGCCTGGAACGCGAGAAGCGCGAACGCGAGCGCAAAGAAGAAGAGCGCCGCGAACGCCTGGAGCAAGAAAAGAAGGAACGCCTGCAAAAAGAAAAGGAGCAGCGCGAGAAGCAGCTCGCCGAGCAGAAGAAAGCCGAGCAGGACAAGCAGGAAAAGCAAAAGAAACTGGCGGAAGACAAGCGCAAGGCGGCCGAGGCCGAGGCCCGGCGCATCGAGCAGGACCGCCAGGCCAACCTGCGCCGCATGCAGGCCATCGCGGGCGCCACGGGCGGCGAGACCGCCACGGGCACGGCGCAGCGCAGCGCGGGCCCTTCGGGCAGCTACGGCGGCAAGGTGGCGGCCAAGGTGCGGCCCAACATCGTCTTCCCCGACGCCATCGACGGCAACCCGTTGGCCGACGTGGAAGTGCGCGCCGCGCCGGACGGCACCATCACCAGCGCGCGCATCGTCAAATCCAGCGGTAACAAGGCCTGGGACGATGCCGTGGTGCGTGCCCTGCAGAAGACCGAGACGCTGCCGCGCGACGTGGACGGCCGCGTGCCGTCTTCGCTGGTGATCGGCTTCCGCCCCCGGGATTGAGCTATCAAAAAGAGAGCTGCTTGCGCCGATCCAGCCTTGGTTTCAGATAGAAAACTATCTGAAACCATTGCCAATCAAGCGCCAGCAGCTCCTGATACGATAGCAGCCTTCAATCCCTCTGCTGCTGCTCGAACCGCCGGTTGATGCGCAGCGCGCCCAGCGTGCAGACCACGCCCGACAGCAGGTACAGCGACACGGCCACCAGTCCGAAGCGGGACGACAGCCCCAGCGCCACCAGCGGCGCGAACGCGGCGCCAATCAGCCAGGCTATGTCGGTGGACAGTGCCGCGCCCGTGTAGCGGTAGTGCGTGGAGAAGTTGGACGTGACCGTGCCCGACGACTGCCCATACGACAGCCCCAGCAGCACGAAGCCCAGCAGCAGGAACATGGTGCTGCCCACCTCGCCCGCGTTGAGCAGCGCGGGCGCCATGAAGCTGAACACGCCGATCGCCACCGCCATGCCGCCCAGCAGCTTGCGCCGCCCCAGGTGGTCGGACAGCCAGCCCGAGATCATGATGGCCCCGGCCGCCAAAAAGGCGCCGACGATCTGCACGCCCAGGATCTGCGTCGCGGGCTGGTCGGAGTGCAGCGTGATCCACGACAGCGGGAACACCGTGACCAGGTGGAACAGCGCAAAGCTCGCCAGCGCGGCGAAGGCGCCCAGCAGCACGTTGCGGCCCTCGTCGCGCATGACGCGGGTCACGGGCTCGGGCTGCAGGTCGCGCTCGTCCAGCAGCTCGACGTAGGACTGCCCCACCACCAGGCGCAGCCGCGCGAACAGCGCCACCACGTTGATCGCGAAGGCCACGAAGAACGGATAGCGCCAGCCCCAGGCCAGGAACTCCTCGGCGGTGAGGCTGCCGTACAGGTAGGCGAACAGGCTGGCCGCGAGCACGAAGCCCACGGGCGCGCCAAGCTGGCCGATCATGGCGTACCAGCCGCGCCGGTTCTTCGGGGCCGTCATCGCCAGCAGCGAGGGCAGACCGTCCCACGAGCCGCCCAGCGCCAGCCCCTGCCCGATGCGCAGCACCAGCAGCGCCACGATGGCGACCACGCCCACGTCCTTGTACGACGGCAAAAAGGCCATGCCCACGGTACACACGCCCAGCAGGAACAGCGCGATCGTCATCTTGGTGCCGCGCCCCCACCGCCGCTGGATGGCCATGGAGATGGCCGTGCCGACCGGGCGCACCACGAAGGCCACGGACAGCAGGGCGAAGGACAGCAGCGTGCCGTCCAGCCGCGACTGGAAGGGGAACAGCAGGTACGGGAAGACGAGCACGCAGGCGATGCCGAAGACGAAGAAGTCGAAGTATTCGGACGAGCGCCCGATGATCACGCCCACGGCGATCTCGCCGGGCGTGACCTCTTCATGCGTTTGGGCCCGCGCAAGAGAAGCGGCGCTTTCTTCGGCAAAGCCGCCTGCGGGGCGGGCGGCGGAGGCGGGGCTGGACATAAAACGGGCTCCTTGTCGTTGACCTGACTGGACATGGATTGTTCTACAAGCCGGTCTGAAATGCGATGATTTGACCCTGGACAAAATGTCCTATCGACAAAAAAGACAGGGCGATTACATTGGCAGGGCTATTGTTATCGGCGTTTACCCGCATGACCCACACTCCTCCCCTCCTGCGCGCCGCCTGCGCCTGCCTGGCGGTGGCTGCCCTGGCTGGCTGCAGCAAGGCCGTCGTGCTCAACCCGGCGGGCGACGTGGCCGCCCAGCAGGGCCACATGGTCGTGCAGGCCACGCTGCTGATGCTGATCATCATCGTGCCCGTCATCGCCCTGGTGCTGTGGTTCGCCTGGAAGTACCGCGAAGCCAACCCTGCCGCCGACGAGGACTACGACCCCGACTGGCACCACTCCACCACGCTGGAGCTGGTGATCTGGACGGTGCCTCTGCTGATCATCATCGCCCTGGGCGCGCTGACCTGGATCGGCACGCACAAGCTCGACCCGTACCGACCGCTGGACCGCATCGCGGCGGACAAGCCGCTGGAGGAGCAGTCCACCCCGCTGGAAGTGCAGGTGGTCGCCATGGACTGGAAGTGGCTGTTCTTCTACCCCGAGCAGGGCATCGCCACCGTGAACGAGCTGGCCGCGCCGGTGGACCGGCCCATCCTGTTCAAGCTCACGGCCACGTCCACCATGAACGCCTTCTACGTGCCCGACCTGGCCGGCATGATCTACGCCATGCCCGGCATGCAGACGGAGCTGAACGCGGTCATCAACCGGCCTGGCGTGTTCCCTGGCATGAGCTCGCACTACAGCGGCCACGGCTTCTCGGGCATGACCTTCAAGTTCCACGGCCTCGCCCAAGCGGACTTCGACCAGTGGGTCGCCAAGGCCCGCGCCGAGGGCCAGCCGTTGACCAAGGCCGCCTACCTGCAACTGGAAAAGCCCAGCGAGCGCGACCCGGTGCGGCGCTTTTCGCGCGTGGAATCGGGCCTGTACGACAAGGTGCTGAACCGCTGCGTGGCCGACGGCACCGTGTGCATGCACCACCAGATGGCACAGGACGCCGCCCGCGCCGCCGCGCCAAAGCCCGCCGCTGCCGCCCCGCAGGCGCAAGGCCACGAACACGCGCACCACTGAACGACAGCCACCGACCGACCAGAGACCGCCAATGTCCACCGCACCCGCAACCGCCAACCACTGGGCCCTGGGCCGGATCACCTGGGACTCCATCCCCATGGCGCACGAGCCCATCGTCCTGTGGACCTTCGTCGCCACCGTGCTGCTGGGCCTTGCGCTGCTGGCCGCCATCACCCGGTTCCGCCTCTGGGGCCCGCTGTGGCGCGACTGGCTGTGCAGCATCGACCACAAGCGCATCGGCATCATGTACATGGTGCTGGGCATCGTGATGCTGCTGCGCGGCTTTGCCGACGCGGCCATGATGCGCCTGCAGCAGGCCATGGCCTTCGGCGAGAACCTGGGCTACCTGCCGCCGCACCACTACGACCAGATCTTCACCGCGCACGGCGTGATCATGATCTTCTTCGTGGCGATGCCGCTGGTCACGGGCCTCATGAACTACATCGTGCCGCTGCAGATCGGCGCGCGCGACGTGTCGTTCCCGTTCCTGAACAACTTCAGCTTCTGGATGACCACGGGCGGGGCCGTGCTGGTGATGCTGTCGCTGTTCCTGGGCGAGTTCTCCACCTCGGGCTGGCTGGCCCTGTCCAACCTGGGCGCCCAGCCGCCGGGCGTGGGGCTGGACTACTACATCTGGGGCCTGCAGGTGGCGGGCGTGGGCACCACGCTGTCGGGCATCAACCTCATCGTCACCATCATCAAGATGCGCGCGCCGGGCATGAACCTCATGAAGATGCCCGTGTTCACCTGGACGGCGCTGTGTACCAACGCGCTCATCGTCGCCACCTTCCCGGTGCTGACTGCCGCGCTGCTGCTCATGAGCCTGGACCGCTACCTGGGCATGCACTTCTTCAGCAACGACTTCGGCGGCAACGCCATGCTGTACGTGAACCTGATCTGGATCTGGGGCCACCCCGAGGTGTACATCCTCGTGCTGCCCGCGTTCGGCGTGTTCTCCGAGGTCGTCGCCACATTCAGCCGCAAGCGCCTGTTCGGCTACACCTCCATGGTCTATGCCACGGTCTGCATCACCATCCTGTCGTACCTGGTGTGGCTGCACCACTTCTTCACCATGGGCTCGGGCGCGAGCGTGAACACCTTCTTCGGCATCACGACGATGATCATCTCGATCCCGACGGGCGCCAAGATCTTCAACTGGCTGTTCACCATGTACAAGGGCCGCATCCGCTTCGAGCTGCCCATGATGTGGACGGTCGCCTTCATGGTGACCTTCGCCATCGGCGGCATGACCGGCGTGCTGCTGGCCGTGCCGCCGGCGGACTTCGTGCTGCACAACAGCCTGTTCCTGATCGCGCACTTCCACAACGTCATCATCGGCGGCGTGGTGTTCGCCATGTTCGCGGCCATCAACTACTGGTACCCCAAGGCGTTCGGCTACAGGCTCGACGTGTTCTGGGGCAAGGTCTCGTTCTGGTGCTGGCTGGTCGGCTTCTGGGTGGCTTTCACGCCGCTGTACGCGCTGGGCCTCATGGGCGTCACGCGCCGCGTCAGCCACTTCGAGGACCCGTCGCTGCAGATCTGGTTCGTCATCGCCGCCATCGGCGCGGCCATCGTGGGGCTGGGCATCGCCGCCTTCGTGGTGCAGCTCGCGGTGAGCTTCTGGCGGCGCCACGCGCTGCGCGACGAGACCGGCGACCCCTGGGAAGGTCGCACGCTGGAATGGGCCACCTCGTCGCCCCCGCCGCAGTACAACTTCGCCTTCACCCCCGTGGCGCACGAGATCGACGCCTGGTGGGACATGAAGCGCCACGGCTACCAGCGCCCGCTCAACGGCTTCGCGCCCATCCACATGCCCGCCAACACCGGCGCGGGCGTGGTGATCGCGGGCCTGTCCACGCTGCTGGGCTTCGCGCTGATCTGGCACATGTGGCCGCTCGCCATCGCCGCGTTCGCGGCCACCGTGCTCGCGGCCATCGTCCACACCTTCAACTACCAGCGCGACTACTACATCCCGGCTGCGCAGGTCGCAGCCACGGAAGAAGCCCGCACCCATCAACTCGCCCGCGCCCATGCCTGACATGCAAACCGCACTGCCCTCGCGCGAGTACCACCTCGCGCACGAACCGCACCCCGAGAACGGCACCGCCCTGGGCTTCTGGCTCTACCTGATGAGCGACTGCCTCATCTTCGCCGCGCTGTTCGCCAGCTACGGCGTGCTGGCGCGCAACTATGCGGGCGGCCCCACGGGCGCCGAGCTGTTCGACCTGCCGCTGGTGGCGGTGAACACCGCCTTCCTGCTGCTGTCGTCCATCACCTTCGGCTTCGCCATGCTGCAAAAGCAGCAGGGCAAGGTGGGCGGCACGCTGGGCTGGCTGGCCGTCACCGGGCTGTTCGGCCTGGGCTTCTTGTCACTGGAGCTGTACGAGTTCTCGCACCTCATCCACCAGGGCGCGGGGCCGCAGCGCAGCGCCTTCCTGTCGGCCTTCTTCACGCTGGTGGGCACGCACGGGCTGCACGTCACCTTCGGCCTGGTCTGGCTGGTGGTGCTGATGGTCCAGATCGCCCAGCGCGGCCTGATCCACGAGAACCAGCGGCGCCTGATGTGCCTGTCCATGTTCTGGCACTTTCTGGACGTGGTCTGGATCGGCGTCTTTACCTTCGTCTATCTCATCGGAGTGCTTTGAATGAGTACGCATGAACATGAACACGGCGACAGCGGCCCGCACAGCACCTTCTCGGGCTACATGACGGGCTTCGTGCTCTCGGTCATCCTCACCGCCATCCCGTTCTGGCTGGTCATGTCCAGGACCATCACCGACCGCAATACCGCCGTGCTGGTGCTGGGCGCCTTTGCCGTGGCGCAGATCCTGGTCCACATGGTCTGCTTTCTGCACATGAACGGCAAGCTCGAAGGCGGCTGGACGCTGCTGTCCACCATCTTCACCGTGGTGTTCGTGGCCATCGGCATCAGCGGCACGCTGTGGGTCATGTTCCACATGAACGCCCACATGATGCCCGTCCACCCCACGCCCACGCCTTGACCGCGCGCGCCCGGCTGCCACAGGCCGTGCTCGCGCTCGCGGGCATCGCGCTGTTCCTGGGTTTCGTGGCGCTGGGCACCTGGCAGGTCGAGCGCCGCGCCTGGAAGCTGGCGCTGATCGAGCGCGTGGAGCGGCGCGTACACGCCACCCCCATGGCACCACCGCCCGCCAGCCAGTGGCAGCAGGTGAGCACAACCGGCCATGAATACCTGCCCGTCGCGCTGCAAGGCCGCTGGCTGGACGGCAAGACGGTGCTGGCGCAGGCCGTGACCGAGCTGGGCGCGGGCTTCTGGGTCGTCACGGCGCTGGAGCAGGCCGACGGCACGCAGGTGCTGGTCAACCGCGGCTTCGTGCCGCAGGCGCAGCGCGCCCAGTGGCTGGCCGCCGCGCCACCCCCAGGCCCCGCCGCCGTGCAGGGCCTGCTGCGCATGAACGAGCCAGGCGGCGGCTTCCTGCGCGCCAACGACCCCGCGCAGCAGCGCTGGTATTCGCGCGACGTGGCGGCCATGGCCCAGGCACTGCAACTGCCGCGCGCAGCCCCCTTCTTCGTGGATGCGGGCCTGCCCGGCACCGCGCCAGACGCTGGCTGGCCACGCCCGGGCCTGACGGTCGTCCACTTTCGCAACACACACCTGGTCTATGCACTTACCTGGTACAGCCTGGCGCTGATGGTTGCGGCAGCGTTCTGGTATGCGGCTCGCCACGAACGCCGCCAACGCCCCACCCCATGAGCACCCGCCCCGCCACCGCCCCCGAGCGCAGCCCGCGCTCCGCCGACGCTGCGGCGGGCCTCAAGAACCTGCAGCAGCTCATCCAGTTGCGCTGGATCGCCGTCGTGGGGCAGGTCTTCACCATCGAGCTGGCGCACTACAGCCTGGGCCTGGCGCTGCCGCTGCGCGAGCTGCTGCTGGTGGTGGGGTGCCTGGCGGTGTTCAACATCGTCAGCCTGCTGCGCCTGCGCACGGGCCTGGCGGTGCGCAACGTGGAGCTGTTCCTGGCGCTGCTGATCGACGTGGCCGTGCTCACCGTGCAGCTCTACCTGAGCGGCGGCACGGGCAACCCCTTCGTCTTCTTGTACCTGCTGCAGATCACGCTGGGCGCGGTGCTGCTGCGCGGCGCGTACATCTGGACCATCGTGGCCGCCACCGTGGCCTGCTTCGGCGCACTGGCCCGCTACCACCTGCCGCTGGATCTGCCGCAGGATCTGCACGAGGGCCTGCCCACGCTGTACGTCACAGGGCTGCTGGTGTGCTTTGCGCTCAACGCCACGCTGGTGGTGGTGTTCATCACGCGCATCAGCCTGAACCTGCGCGAGCGCGACGCCCGCCTGGCCGACGCGCGTAGGCGCCGGGTGGAAGAGGAACACATCGTGCGCATGGGCCTGCTGGCCTCGGGTGCGGCGCACGAGCTGGGCACGCCGCTGGCCACGCTGGCCGTGATCCTGGGGGATTGGCAGCACGACGCGCAGCTCAAGGCCAGCGCCCCGTTGCAGGAAGACATCGCCGAGATGCAGGCCCAGGTACAGCGCTGCAAGAGCATCGTGAGCGGCATCCTGCTCTCCGCAGGCGAGACGCGCGGCGAAGCCTCGGTGCCGACCACCGTGTGCAGCTTCGTCGATGCCCTGGCCCGGGAATGGCGCCACACGCGCTCGCTGCCCCGCTTCGACTACCGCAACGACTTCGGTGCCGACACGCCCATGGTGTCGGACACCACGCTGCAGCAAATGGTTTTCAACGTGCTGGACAATGCGCGCGACGCCTCGCCCCACTGGGTGGGCATGCGCGTGACACGCGATGGCGAAGCCCTGCGCATCACCGTCACCGACGCAGGCCCCGGCTTCGCGCCCGGCATGCTGGAGCGGCTGGGCACGCCCTACCAGTCCACCAAGAACCGCCCGGGCGGCGGGCTGGGCCTGTACCTGGTGCTGAACGTGGCGCGCACCCTGGGCGGCAGCGTGACGGCGCGCAACCGCCCCGAGGGCGGCGCCGAGGTCACCATCGAACTGCCCCTGGCGGCGGTCGCACACCCGGGCTGATCGACCATGGAAACCCAAGACGAACCACCCCAACGCCTGCTGCTCATCGTCGAAGACGACGACGCCTTCGCGCGCACGCTCACCCGCTCCTTCGAGCGGCGCGGCTACCGCGTGCTGCGCGCAGCCAGCCTGCCCGACACCGAGGCCCTGCTGGCGCAGCACACGCCCGGCTACGCGGTGGTGGACCTCAAGCTCAAGGGCGAAGCCTCGGGCCTGGCCTGCGTGCAGAAGCTGCACGCGGCCAGCAGCGACATGCTGATCGTGGTGCTGACCGGCTACGCCAGCATCGCCACCGCCGTCGAGGCCGTGAAGCTCGGCGCCTGCCACTACCTCGCCAAGCCGTCCAACACCGACGACATCGAGGCCGCCTTCGGCCTGAAGGCGGGCAACACCGAGGTGGAGCTGACCCACCGCGCCAGCTCCATCAAGACGCTGGAGTGGGAACACATCCACGCGGTGCTGGCCGAGACGGGCTTCAACCTCTCCGAAGCCGCCCGCCGCCTGGGGCTGCACCGGCGCACGCTGGCGCGCAAGCTGGAGAAAAAACAGGTCAAATAGGCCGCTGGCGCTTATCTATAAAGTGCTGAATGCTACTCATTCGATAGCAAAAACAAAACCCGCCGAAGCGGGCTCTGTTTTTCTCCGGGGCAGCGCACTTCAGGCCGCCACGCCCTTGGCGACTTCCGCGTATTCCTCGATCTGGTCGAAGTTCATGTAGCGATAGACGCTGGCCTTGTCCGCGTCGATGATGCCCATTTCCTTGAGGTATTCCTCCTTGGTGGGCAACTTGCCGATGCGCGAAGCGATGGCAGCGAGTTCTGCGCTGCCCAGGAACACGTTGGTGTTCTTGCCCAGGCGGTTGGGGAAGTTGCGAGTGCTGGTGCTGATGACCGTCGCGCCCTCGCGCACCTGCGCCTGGTTGCCCATGCACAGCGAGCAGCCGGGCATTTCGGTGCGCGCACCGGCGGTGCCGAACGCCGCGTAGTGGCCTTCCTTGATCAGCTCGTTCTGGTCCATCTTGGTGGGCGGCGCGACCCAGAGCTTGACGGGGATGTCGCGCTGGCCGCCCAGCAGCTTGGCCGCCGCGCGGAAGTGGCCGATGTTGGTCATGCACGAGCCGATGAAGGCTTCGTCGATCTTGGTGCCCGCCACTTCGGACAGGAACTTGGCGTCGTCCGGGTCGTTGGGGCAGCAGACGATGGGTTCCTTGATGTCGGCCAGGTCGATCTCGATCACGGCGGCGTATTCGGCGTCCTTGTCGGCTTCGAGCAGCTCGGGCTTGGCGAGCCAGGCCTCGACCTTCTCGATGCGGCGTTGCAGCGTCTTGGCGTCCTGGTAGCCGTCGGCGATCATGTTCTTCATCAGAACGATGTTCGAGGTCAGGTACTCCTTGATCGGCTCGGGGTTCAGCTTGATGGTGCAGCCTGCGGCGGAGCGCTCGGCGGAGGCGTCGGAGAGTTCAAACGCCTGCTCCACCTTCAGATCGGGCAGGCCCTCGATTTCAAGGATGCGGCCCGAGAAGATGTTCTTCTTGCCTGCCTTGGCCACCGTCAGCAAACCGGCCTTGATGGCGTACAGCGGAATCGCGTGTACCAAGTCGCGCAGCGTGACGCCCGGTTGCAGCGTGCCCTTGAAGCGCACCAGCACCGACTCCGGCATGTCCAGCGGCATCACGCCCGTGGCGGCGCCGAAGGCCACGAGGCCGGAGCCTGCGGGGAAGCTGATGCCGATGGGGAAGCGCGTGTGCGAGTCGCCGCCCGTGCCCACGGTGTCGGGCAGCAGCAGGCGGTTGAGCCACGAATGGATCACGCCGTCGCCCGGGCGCAGGGCCACGCCGCCGCGGTTGCTGATGAAGGCGGGCAGTTCGCGGTGGGTCTTCACGTCCACGGGCTTCGGGTAGGCGGCGGTGTGGCAGAAGGACTGCATCACCATGTCGGCGGAAAAGCCCAGGCAGGCCAGGTCCTTCAGCTCGTCGCGGGTCATGGGGCCGGTGGTGTCCTGGCTGCCCACGGTGGTCATGCGCGGCTCGCAGTAGGTGCCGGGGCGAATGCCCTGGCCTTCGGGCAGGCCGCAGGCGCGGCCGACCATCTTCTGCGCCAGCGTGAAGCCTGCCTTGGATTCGGCAGGCGCTTGCGGCAGGCGGAACGCGGTGGATGCGGGCAGGCCCAGGAACTCGCGCGCCTTGGCGGTGAGCGAGCGGCCGATGATGAGGTTGATGCGACCGCCGGCGCGCACTTCGTCCAGCAGCACCTCGCTCTTGAGCGCGAAGGACGCGACTTCAGCGCCGTTCTTGAGCAGCTTGCCGTCGTAGGGCAGCACGTCGATCACGTCGCCCATCTCCAGCTTGGACACGTCCACCTCGATGGGCAGCGAGCCCGAGTCCTCTTGCGTGTTGAAGAAGATGGGGGCGATCTTGCCGCCCAGCGTGACGCCGCCGAAGCGCTTGTTGGGCACGAAGGGAATGTCCATGCCCGTGGCCCAGATGATGGAGTTGGTGGCGGACTTGCGGCTGGAGCCGGTGCCGACCACGTCGCCCACGTAGGCGACCAGGTGGCCCTTCTTCTTCAGGTCTTCGATGAACTGCATGGGGCCGCGCTTGCCGTCTTCCTCGGGCTTGAAGGCCGCGTCGGGACGGGTGTTCTTCAGCATCGCCAGGTAGTGCAGCGGGATGTCGGGGCGGCTCCAGGCGTCGGGCGCGGGCGAGAGGTCGTCGGTGTTGGTTTCGCCAGGCACTTTGAAGACGGTGACGGTGATCTTTTTCTCGACCTCGGGACGGCTGGTGAACCACTCGGCGTCGGCCCAGGACTTCATTACCTCTTGCGCCTTGGCGTTGCCCGACTTGGCCTTGGCGGCCACGTCGTTGAAGAAGTCGAACATCAAGAGCGTCTTCTTGAGCGCCTCTGCCGCGACGCCCGCCACGTCGGCGTCGTCCAGCAGTTCAATCAAGGGGTGTACGTTGTAGCCGCCCACCATCGTGCCCAGCAGCTCGGTGGCCTTGGCCTTGGAGATCAGGCCCACCTGGATGTCGCCGTGCGCCACGGCGGCCAGGAACGATGCCTTGACCTTGGCGGCATCGTCCACGCCCGGGGGCACGCGGTGCGTGAGCAGGTCGAGCAGGAAGGCTTCCTCGCCAGCAGGCGGGTTCTTGATCAGCTCGATCAGCTCGGCCACCTGCGAGGCAGTGAGGGGCAGCGGCGGGATGCCAAGCGCGGCGCGCTCGGCGACGTGGTCACGGTAGGCTTTCAGCATCATTTTTCTCCGGTTGCTTTCTAAAGTGGGGCGTTGGCGCAGGCGGCGCTTCTATTGTTACTTGAGCGGCTCCAGCACGCTCACGGGCGGGTTCTTCTTGATGGCCTCGGCCACCAGCGTCTGCTCGGGGCTCATGCATTCATCGGCCAGGCGCTGGCCGAGCTTCTGGTTCATGAGCATGGATTTGTTGGCGATCTGCAGCCAGACGGCGCCGCCTTTGGCGTCTTCCAGGCGCACGGTGCCGGTGGTGGTGGCCACGGGCGACATGTAGTACTTGAAGCCCTTGCCTTCGACGTGGAAGCGGCCTGGCGACGCCGCGTCGGCCGTGACCGTGACGAAGGCGCCCAGCTCACAGGGCATGCGGCCCACGTGGACGCGCTCGGCAATCGCCAGTTCCTCGGGCGTGAGCGCCGCATCGGCGGCGGCGGTGCCCGCAGCCACCTGGCCCGTACTGCTGCGCGTCTGCGTGCGGCTGCTGGCCGGTGGGGCCTTGGCAACCGCAGCCTTCTTGGCGGCGGTCTTGGCAGCAGCAGGCTTGGCGGGCGTTTGCTGCGCAAGGGCGATGGCCGGGGCCAGCAGCATCAGGGCGGAGACGGCAAAGAGTTTCATGGTGAAGTCCTGCATGAAAGAGGTTCAGGAAAAGGCAGCCGGTTCAGCAAACCACCGCTGCACGGCGGCAGGCAGCGCACGCCCTGTGCTGTGGGCGCGCTCCAGCACCTGCCAGTAGAAGCGGTAGCTGGCCCGGTCATGCAGCGTACCATCAAAACTGATCGGAGCCCAATCAGCATCTGCGGCAGCAGCTATTATTTTGGAAGCATTTTCAATGTCTTCCTGCAAGGGCGCAAAGGCTTGCAGGATGGGGCGGATCTGCGCCGGATGGATGCTCCACATGCGCGTGTAGCCCAGTTCGTTGGCGGCGCGGCTGGCAGCGTCCTGCATGGCCGCCGTGTCGGTGAACTCGGTCACCACGCAGTGCGACGGCACCTTGCCGTGCGCATGGCAGGCCGCCGCGATCTCCAGCTTGGCGCGCACCACCAGCGGGTGCGCAAACTGGCCCGCCGAGGTCATGCCCCGCGCGGGGATGGCGCCGCCATGGGCCGACACGAAGTCCATGAGGCCGAAGCTCAGGCTCTGCACGCGGGGGTGGGCCGCGATCTCGAACGCCTGCCGCACGGCGGCGGGCGATTCGATGAGCACGTGCAGCGGCACGCGCGCGGTGGATGCGCGGTCCAGCGCGCGCTCGGCCTGGAGCACGTCGTCCACCGACTCGACCTTGGGCACCATGACGTGGCAGAGCCGGTGCCCGGCCTCGCCAGCGATGGTGGCCACGTCATTGGCGAAGGCGGGGTGGTCCACCGGGTGGACGCGGGCCGCCACGCGGGCGCCGGGCGCGGCCTGCAGGGCCAGTTGGGCCACCAGCCGCGCGTGCTGCGCCTCCAGGCCGACGGGGGCGCCGTCCTCACAGTCCAGCGTGACATCAAAAACGCAGGTGCCGAACTCCTGCGCCATCTCGGCCTGCAGTTGCAGGCTCTTGCGCATGCGCGCTTCCACGCCGCTGTAGTGGTCGCAGACGGGCAGAGAACCCGTCCGGGCCTGGGCGCCCAGCAGCACGTCGCGCGGATGGGACATCGGCTTGGCCTGCGGCTTACAGCAGGTGCTTGACGCCGTCCTGCTCGCCCTGCAGCTCGGCCAGGGTCTTGTTGATGCACTCTTGCGAGAAGGCGTCGATGGGCAGGTCCTTGACGATGGTGTACTTGCCGCCTTCGCAGGTGACGGGGTAGCCGAACATCACGTCCTTGGGGATGCCGTATTCGCCGTTGGACGGAATGCCCATGGTGACCCACTTGCCGTTGGTGCCCAGGGCCCAGTCGCGCATATGGTCGATGGCAGCGTTGGCAGCCGAGGCAGCCGACGACAGCCCGCGCGCGGCGATGATGGCCGCGCCGCGCTTGCCCACGGTGGGCAGGAACACGTTGGCGTTCCAGTCGTGGTCGTTGATGGTGTCCTTGACAGACTTGCCGTTCACCGTGGCGAAACGGTAGTCGGCGTACATGGTGGGCGAGTGGTTGCCCCACACGGCCAGCTTCTCGATGTCGCCCACGGCGCAGCCGATCTTGGCAGCGATTTGCGAGGCAGCGCGGTTGTGGTCCAGGCGCAGCATGGCGGTGAAGTTCTCGCGCGGCAGGCTGGGGGCCGACTTCATGGCGATGTAGGCGTTGGTGTTGGCGGGGTTGCCCACCACCAGCACCTTCACGTTGCGGCTGGCCACCTTGTCCAGCGCCTTGCCCTGGGCGGTGAAGATCTGCGCGTTGGCGGCCAGCAGGTCGGCGCGCTCCATGCCGGGGCCGCGCGGGCGGGCGCCCACGAGCAGGGCGTAGTCGGTGTCCTTGAACGCCGTCAGCGGGTCGCTGTGGGCCTCGATGCCTGCCAGCAGGGGGAAGGCGCAGTCTTCCAGCTCCATGATCACGCCCTTGAGCGCGTTCTGGGCCTTCTCGTCGGGGATTTCGAGCAGTTGCAGGATGACGGGCTGGTCCTTGCCCAGCATTTCACCCGAGGCGATGCGAAACAGCAGGGCGTAACCAATTTGGCCAGCGGCGCCGGTGACGGCCACGCGAACAGGCTTCTTGCTCATGTGAAAACTCCAGGAAGTGAAGGAAAAGACAGAGGGTGATGGAGCCCAAGCACCTGCTTCCGTTACCGGCAGCCCGCGCCCCGCAAAACAGTGGACGAGTGTACTGCCGATTCAGGCCGCCGGTCAATTTGTCTTATGTCTTATATAAGATATGATTGCCGCCATGTCCTCCCTTCCCATCGCCGCCGACAGCCCTGCGACACCAGCGTTCAGCCCGCTGTACCAGCAGATCAAGGGGCTCATCCTGCAAAGCCTGCAAGCGGGCGAGTGGAAGCCTGGCGAAGCCATCCCCAGCGAGATGGAACTGGCCGCGCGCTTTCGCGTGAGCCAGGGCACGGTGCGCAAGGCCATCGACGAGCTGGCCGCCGAGAACCTGGTGATGCGCCGCCAGGGCAAGGGCACCTTCGTGGCGACGCATGCCGAGCAGCACGTGCAGTACCGCTTCCTGAAGCTGCTGCCCGACTCCGGCGACGCCCGCGTGGAAGGCCCGGCCCAGCGCCGCGTGGTCGAGTGCCGCCGCGTGCGCGCCAGCGCCGACGTGGCGCGGGCGCTCGCCTTGCGCAGCGGCGACGCCGTGATGCAGGCCAAGCGCATCCTGTCGTTCGCAGGCGTGCCCACCATCCTCGAAGACATCTGGCTGCCCGGCCAGGCGTTCAAGGGCCTCACCGCCGAGCTGCTGGCCGGCTACCAGGGGCCGACCTACGCCATGTTCGAGCTGGATTTCGGCGTGCGCATGGTGCGCGCCGAGGAGAAGCTCCGCGCCGTGCTGCCCGACGAGGAACAGGCGCGGCTGCTGGACGTATCAACCGCCACGCCGCTGTTGAGCGTGGAGCGCATCGCCTACACCTACAACGACGTGCCCATGGAGCTGCGGCGCGGCCTGTACCGCACCGACACCCACCACTACCGCAACGAACTGAGCTGACGCCAGGCTTGCAGGCGATGGACAAAGGGCAACAATTACGCCGCGATCGCCCCCTTGCTTGTTGCATTGCAATAGAATTTTGGGCTGTCCGCCCTCTCCCAATTACAAAGCAGTTACATCCACGAAAGCACACGACATGACAGAACTAGCCAAGAAACGGCCTGAATTCCGCAACATCAATGCCTTCAAGGACCTGACCACGTACCGGATGACCCCTGCGGCCTGGGTTTCCATCCTGCACCGTGCGAGCGGCGCCATCATGTTCCTGCTGCTGCCTTTCGTGATCTGGATGTTCGACACCTCGGTATCGTCCGAAATCTCCTTCGGTCGGTTCAAGGCCGTGTTCAATGCAGGCGTGGGCTTCGTGCCCGGCTGGTTCGTCAAGCTCGTGGCGCTGGCGCTGATCTGGGCGTACCTGCACCACTTCACCGCGGGCCTGCGCCACCTGTGGATGGACGTGGACCACCATTCCGTGAACAAGCAGTTCGGCAAGACTTCCGCCGTGGTGACCCTGGTGCTGAGCATCGGCCTCACGCTGATCCTGGGCGCCAAGCTCTTCGGCCTGTACTGAACGGCAATAACAAAGAAAGAAAAGGAACCCCACCATGTCCGTGAATTACGGCTCCAAGCGCACCGTGACTGGCGCCCACTACGGTATCCGCGACTGGCTGGCCCAGCGCGTGACGGCAGTCCTGATGGCGCTGTTCACCATCGTCGTGCTCGCCCAGTTGATCTTCACCAAGGGCCCCATCGGCTACGACGCGTGGGCAGGCATCTTTGCCGCCCAGTGGATGAAATTCCTCACCTTCGCCGTCTTCGTGGCCATCGCCTGGCACGCCTGGGTGGGCCTGCGCGAAATCTTCATGGACTACATCAAGCCCGTGGGCATCCGCCTGGCGTTGCAGGTCTTCGCCATCGTCTGGCTGGTCGGCTGTGCCGGCTGGGGCATCCAGGTTCTGTGGCGTCTCTGATGGGTCATCCCCCCGCGATTGAAGGCAAAAAACAATGAGCTATACCAAAGCGAATATTTCCAAGCGCAAGTTCGACGTGGTCATCATCGGGGCCGGTGGCTCCGGCATGCGCGCCTCGCTCGAACTCTCCCGCGCGGGCCTGAACGTGGCCTGCCTGTCCAAAGTCTTCCCCACCCGCTCGCACACCGTGGCCGCGCAGGGCGGCGTGTCCGCCTCGCTGGGCAACATGAGCGAGGACAACTGGCACTACCACTTCTACGACACCATCAAGGGCTCGGACTGGCTGGGCGACCAGGACGCCATCGAGTTCATGTGCCGCGAGGCGCCCAACGTGGTGATCGAGCTGGAACACTTCGGCATGCCGTTCGACCGCAACCCCGACGGCACGATCTACCAGCGCCCCTTCGGCGGCCACACGGCCAACTATGGCGAGAAGCCCGTGCAGCGCGCCTGCGCGGCCGCTGACCGCACGGGCCACGCCATGCTGCACACGCTGTACCAGCAGAACGTGAAGTCCAAGACCAACTTCTTCGTCGAATGGATGGCGCTGGACCTGATCCGCAACACCCAGGGCGACGTGGTCGGCGTGACGGCGCTCGAACTCGAAACCGGCGACCTGTACGAGCTGCAGGCCAAGGCCGTGCTGCTGGCGACCGGCGGCGCGGGCCGCATCTTCGCGGCCAGCACCAACGCTTTCATCAACACCGGCGACGGCCTGGGCATGGCCGCGCGCGCGGGCATTCCGCTGCAGGACATGGAGTTCTGGCAGTTCCACCCCACCGGCGTGGCGGGCGCGGGCGTGCTGCTGACCGAAGGCTGCCGCGGCGAGGGCGCCATCCTGCTCAACAGCAACGGCGAGCGCTTCATGGAGCGCTATGCGCCCACGCTGAAGGACTTAGCCCCGCGCGACTTCGTCTCCCGCTCCATGGACCAGGAGATCAAGGAAGGCCGTGGCTGCGGCCCGAACAAGGACTACATCCTGATGAAGCTCGACCACCTGGGCGCGGACACCATCCGCAAGCGCCTGCCCTCGGTAGAAGAAATCGGCCACAACTTTGCCAACGTGGACATCACCAAGGAGCCGATTCCCGTGGTGCCCACCATCCACTACCAGATGGGTGGTATTCCCACCAACATCCACGGCCAGGTCGTGGTGCATGACGGCGTGCAGAACAAGGTGGTGGGCGGCCTGTACGCCGTGGGCGAATGCTCCTGCGTGTCGGTGCACGGCGCCAACCGCCTGGGCACCAACTCGCTGCTCGACCTGCTGGTGTTCGGCAAATCGGCGGGCAAGCACATCGTCGAATTCGTCAAGGGCTCGGGCGAGCACCTGCCGCTGCCCGCCGACGGCGCGGACCGCACGCTGGCCCGCCTGAACCAGTTGCAGGACTCCACCGGCGGCGAATACGCGCAGGCCATCGCGGGCGACATCCGCGCCAGCATGCAGCAGCACGCGGGCGTGTTCCGCACGCAGGCGGGCATGGACGAGGGCGTGGTCAAGATCAACGCCATCCGCGAGCGCGTGGGCAGCGTGACGCTCCAGGACAAGTCCAAGGTCTGGAACACGGCCCGCATGGAAGCGCTGGAAGTGGACAACCTCATCGAAGTGGCGCAGGCCACGATGACCTCGGCGGCAGCCCGCAAGGAATGCCGTGGCGCGCACACGGTCTATGACTACGAGCACCCCGCCGACCACCCCGACTTCCCGCTGGGCCGCAACGACAAGGAGTGGATGAAGCACACGCTGTGGCACAGCGCGGACAACAGCCTCACCTACAAGCCGGTCAACCTCAAGCCCCTGACGGTGGACAGCGTGCCGCCCAAGGTCCGCACGTTCTGACGACCCCGCAGCCTCACGACGAGAGAGAACAACATGAAGCGCACCTTCCAAATCTACCGCTACGACCCCGACAAGGACGCCAAGCCCTACATGCAGACCATCGAGATCGAACTCGACGGCCATGAGCGCATGCTGCTGGACGCGCTGGTCAAGCTCAAGGCGCAAGACCCGTCGCTGTCGTTCCGCCGCTCGTGCCGCGAGGGCGTGTGCGGCTCGGACGCCATGAACATCAACGGCAAGAACGGCCTGGCGTGCCTGACGAACATGAACACCCTCAAGGGCACCATCGTTCTCAAGCCCCTGCCCGGCCTGCCCGTGATCCGCGACCTGATCGTGGACATGACGCAGTTCTTCAAGCAGTACAACTCCATCAAGCCCTACCTCATCACCGAGGACCTGCCGCCCGAGAAGGAGCGCCTGCAAAGCCCCGAGGAGCGCGAGGAGCTGAACGGCCTGTACGAGTGCATCCTGTGCGCGAGCTGCTCCACGAGCTGCCCGAGCTTCTGGTGGAACCCCGACAAGTTCGTGGGCCCCGCCGGCCTGCTGCAAGCCTACCGCTTCATCGCCGACAGCCGCGACGAGGCCACGAGCGCGCGCCTGGACAACCTCGAAGACCCGTACCGCCTGTTCCGCTGCCACACCATCATGAACTGTGTCGATGTGTGCCCCAAGGGCTTGAACCCGACGCGCGCCATTGGCAAGATCAAGGAATTGATGGTGCGCCGCACCGTCTGAGGCTTTCCCGATGACCGACGCCTCCACCCTCGACGCTCCCGCACCGTCCGCTCTGCTGGACGAGCGCGAGCGCGCCAAGCTGCACTGGCGCTGCCGTCGCGGCCTGCTGGAGAACGATCTGTTCATCGAGAACTTCTTCACCCGCTTTGGCCCGACTCTTGCATGGCGCCATGCCCAAGGCATGAACACCCTGATGGATCTGGCCGACAATGACCTTCTGGACTTGCTGCTCAAGCGCCGCGAGCCCGAAGGCCCCCTCGATACAGAAGAAGTGCGCGAAGTGCTCGGCATGCTGCACCTCAGTGGCGGCGCGGCGAAATAACAAGCCCCTCCCCGGAATCCCGGCAACCTACCCCAAGGAAAGTACCAATGAAGCTAGCTGATAACAAAGCCACTCTGTCGTTCAGCAACGGCAGCCCCAGCGTGGAACTGCCGGTGTACCAGGGCAGCATCGGACCGGACGTCATCGACATCCGCAAGCTGTACGCGCAAACGGGCATGTTCACCTATGACCCGGGCTTCCTGTCCACGGCGGCCACCCAGTCGGCCATCACCTACATCGACGGCGACAAGGGCGAGCTGCTGTACCGCGGCTACCCCATCGAGCAGCTCGCCACCCAGTGCGACTACCTCGACACCTGCTACCTGCTGCTCAACGGCGAACTGCCGGGCGAGGCGCAGCGCAACACCTTCCACAAGGTGGTGACCAACCACACCATGGTCCACGAGCAGATGCAGTTCTTCCTGCGGGGCTTTCGCCGCGACGCCCACCCCATGGCCGTGCTGACCGGCCTGGTGGGCGCCCTGTCGGCCTTCTACCACGACAGCACGGACATCAACAACCCGCAGCACCGCGAGATCGCCGCCATCCGCCTGATCGCCAAGATGCCCACGCTGGTCGCCATGGCCTACAAGTACGGCGTGGGCCAGCCCTTCATGTACCCGCACAACGACCTGTCCTACGCGGGCAACTTCCTGCGCATGATGTTCGGCACGCCCTGCGAGGAGTACAAGGTCAACCCCGTGCTGGAGCGCGCGCTGGACCGCATCTTCATCCTGCACGCCGACCACGAGCAGAACGCCTCCACCTCCACGGTGCGCCTGTGCGGCTCGTCGGGCACCAACCCCTTCGCGGCCATCGCGGCCGGCGTGGCCTGCCTGTGGGGCCCCGCCCACGGCGGCGCCAACGAAGCCTGCCTGAACATGCTGGAAGAAATCCAGGCCATGGGCGGCGTGGCCAAGGTCGGCGAGTTCATGGAGAAGGTCAAGGACAAGTCCTCCGGCGTCAAGCTCATGGGCTTCGGCCACCGCGTGTACAAGAACTACGACCCCCGCGCCAAGCTCATGCAGGAGACCTGCAACGAGGTGCTGGCCGAGCTGGGCCTGGAGAACGACCCGCTGTTCAAGCTCGCCAAGGAGCTGGAGAAGATCGCCCTGGAAGACGACTACTTCGTGCAGCGCAAGCTCTACCCGAACGTGGACTTCTACTCCGGCATCGTGCAGCGCGCCATGGGCATCCCCGTGAACCTGTTCACCGGCATCTTCGCGCTGGCCCGCACCGTGGGCTGGATCGCCCAGCTCAACGAGATGATCGCCGACCCCGAGTACAAGATCGGCCGCCCCCGCCAGCTCTACACCGGCGCATCCCGCCGCGACGTGCCGCCGCTGGCCCAGCGCTGATCGCCCGGCCCGCGCCACCCGCCCAAGCCCGCAGGCCCTGCCTGCGGGCTTTTTTCATTCCTGCATTCGCAACAAATGAGACTGGTTATCATTTGACGAGTACTACCAGGAATCCCATGCCAACCCTTCCCGGACCCGAAACTCCCGGAACATCCGCCCCCGCGTTCAGCATGAAGCCGCTGATGTTCGAGACCTTCACCTGCACGCTGACGATGATGTCCTTCGTCGCGCTGATCGGTCCCATTGCCCGCGTGCTGGGGCTGGCGCCCTGGCAGGCCGGGCTGGCCGTCACCGTGGGCGGCGTCACCTGGGTGCTGTTCGCCCGTAGCTGGGGGGCTGCCAGCGACCGGCGGGGCCGCCGCCGCGTCCTGCTGCAAGGCGTGGGCGGGTTTGCGCTGGCCTACGCCGCGCTCTGCGCCTTCATGGTGGCGGCGCTGCGCCATCCGCCGCCGGTCTGGCTGGCCTTTGCGGGCGTGGTGGCGTTGCGCGGCACGGCGGGGGGCTTTTATGCCGCCGTGCCCGCCACGGGCGCAGCGCTGGTGGCCGACCACGTGGCGCCCGACCGGCGCGCGGGCGCCATGGCGACCCTGGGCGCGGCCAGCGGCGTCGGCATGATGGCAGGCCCCGGCATCGCGGGGGCATTGGCCGCGCACAGCCTGGAACTGCCGCTGCTCATCACGGCGCTGCTGCCCTTCATCGCGCTTGGCGTCATGTGGCGCTGGCTGCCGCGCGCCGAGCGCCACGCGGCGCCCGATGCCGCCACGCTCAGGATCACCGACGCGCGGCTGCGCAGACCCCTGGCGGTGGCCTTCGCGGCAATGTTCAGCGTCGCCATCGCACAGGTCGTGGTGGGCTTCTTCGCGCTCGACAGGCTGCACCTGGACGCCGCCGCCGCAGCGCGCGCCGCGGGCATGGCGCTGACGGTGGTGGGCGTGGCGCTGATCCTGGCCCAGCTGCTGGTGCGCAGCCTGGGCTGGCCGCCGCATCGGCTGATCCGCATCGGCGGCGTGGTGTCGGCCATGGGCTTCGGGTCGCTGCTGTTCGCCCATACGCAGGCCGCGCTGTGGGGCGGCTATTTCGTCGCGGCGGCAGGCATGGGCTGGGTGTTCCCCTCCGTGACCGCCCTGGCCGCCAACGCCGTGCAGGCCCACGAGCAGGGCGCCACGGCGGGCACCGTGGGCGCGGCCCATGGCCTGGGCATGATCGCCGGGCCGCTGGTGGGCACGCTGGTCTATGACATCGACCCCGGGGCGCCGTATGCGCTGATCGCGGTGCTGCTGGCGCTGGCGGCGCTGTGGCCAGGTCGCAAATAGCCACATACTATCCCCCAGTAAAGAAAAATTTCATACATCCAGCGCGTGACCATAGCCAGGATGTCTTTTATACTCATATCCAGTATCCAATCAGCCATGCCCCGAACCGCCGAAGACAAGCATCGCGCCATCACCCGCCTGCGCCGCATCCGGGGCCAGGCCGAGGCGCTGGAGCGGGCGGTCGAGGCGGGCCACGGGTATGCCCCCGTTCTTCAGCAGCTTGCCGCGCTGCGGGGCGCCGTGCATGGCCTGATGGCCGACCTGCTCGACAGCCACCTGCGCGAGACCCTGGCGCAGCAGCCCGCCCCGTCACCCCAGGCGGTGGACGAAACGCTGGCGCTCCTGCGCTCGTACCTGAAGTAATGGAGCCGCCCCCTGGTCGGCCCGACGCGCGGCGCACAGGGCTCTGCTATTCCTTGAAAAGACTTTCGATGAGCCCGCGCATCCACTGGTTGCCAGGGTCGGCCTCGAAGCGGCGGCTCCAGTGCAGCGCCACGGTGAAATCGCGCAGCGGCAGCGGCGGCTCGATGAGGGCGTAGCCGCCGTCGGCGGCGAAGGTGCGCGCGATGTTGCGCGGCATGACGACGGCGAGGTCGGTGCCGCGCACGATGGACGGCAGCACCATGAAGTGCTCGGTGGTCAGGCGCAGGCGGTCGTGCAGTTGCAGCATCTCCAGGATGCGCAGCGTGTCCGAGTGCGTGCGCACCGCGACGAACTCCAGTTGCCGCAGGTCCTCAAGCAGCGCCTGCGCGCTGCGGCGGCGGCGCGCGAACGGGTGGCCCGCGCGCAGCAGCACCACGTAGCGGTCCTTGATGAGCTGCACGCGCTGCGTGTCCTTGACCGTGGGCAGAAAGCCGAACGCGAAGTCGATGCGCCCGCTGTCGAGCCGCTGGGCGATCTCGCCGCGCGGCACGGGCAGGGTCTCCAGCCGCACGCCGGGCGCCTCGCGGCGCAGCGCCACCACCAGGTCGGGCAAGAAGCGGCCCTCGCCGATGTCGCTCATGTGGATGCGAAAGACCTTGCGCGACGCCTGCGGGTCGAACAGCGCCGATTCGTTGAGCGCCTCTTCGAGCAGGCCCAGCGCGCTGCGCACGGCGTCGGCCAGGCGGTCGGCCTTGGGCGTGGGCTCCACGCCGCCGCCCGCGCGCACGAACAGCGGGTCCTTGATCAAGAGGCGCAGCCGCGTCAGCGCCTGGCTGGCGGCGGGCTGGGTCAGGTCCAGCAGCTCGGCCGCGCGGCTCACGCTGCGCGTGCGATAGACGGCGTCGAACAGCCGCAGCAGGTTCAGGTCGATGTCCTTGATATGCATTGAATGAATACTGCTTAGTCGATTCATTTTATTGATGGATGGCGCGCGCAGTCCGAAGATCGGCCCCCTCTTCTTCAGAACAGGCCCTTGCGCGATGCCCCAGCCCCTCATCACCACCCCCGCCCGCCCCACCGTGCGCGAGGCCGTGCTGGGCCTGCTGCGCGGCTTTGGCATCGACACCATCTTCGGCAACCCCGGCTCCACGGAGCTGCCGCTGTTCCTGGACTTCCCGGACGACTTCCGCTACGTGCTGGGCCTGCAGGAATCGGTGGTGGTGGGCATGGCCGACGGCTACGCGCAGGCCACGCACAACGCGGCCTTCGTGAACCTGCATTCGGCGGCGGGCGTGGGCCATGCCATGGGCGCCATCTTCACGGCGCACAAGAACCGCGCGCCGCTTGTCATCACGGCGGGGCAGCAGGCGCGCTCCATCCTGCCGTTCGAGCCCTTCCTGTACTCCGGGCAGGCCACCGAGCTGCCCAAGCCCTACGTCAAGTGGAGCATCGAGCCCGCCCGCGCCGAGGACGTGCCCCTGGCCATCGCCCGCGCCTACTACACCGCCATGCAGCAGCCGCGCGGGCCGGTGCTGGTGTCCATTCCGGCGGACGACTGGGACAAGCCCTGCGACGCCCCGCTGCCGCGCACCGTGAGCACCGCGCAGCGGCCCGAGCCCGCCGTGCTGGACGCCATCGGCGCCGCGCTGGACGCATCGCAGCGGCCCGTGTTCGTCGTCGGCGCCGCCGTGGACCGCGACCGCGCCTGGGACGACGTGCTGGCGCTGGCCGAGCGGCACAGCGCCGCCGTCTGGATCGCGCCCATGTCGGGCCGCTGCGGCTTTCCGCAGGACCACCGCCTGTTCGCGGGCGTGCTGCCCGCCATGCGCGAGAAGATCGTCGCGCTGCTCGGCGGCCACGACCTCGTGTTCGCGCTGGGCGCCGCTGCCTTCACCTACCACGTGGAGGGCTTTGGCCCGCACGTGCCGCCGGGCGCGCGGCTGGTGCAGCTGATCGACGACCCCGGCACCGCCGCCTGGACGCCCGAGGGCACGTCGGCCGTGGGCAGCATCCGCCTGGGCGTGCGCGACCTGCTGGCCCGCCCCGCGCCCGCGCCGCGCGCCC
>NZ_JASGDA010000058.1:0-20501 GCF_047607405.1 Acidovorax sp.
CAGCGCGTCGCGGCTCTGGGCCAGCGCCTGGGACGCCAGGCCGCCGGAGCTGGATTCGCCGCCGCCCGCCACACCGCCGCCCGCTGTGCGGCGCACGCGCGAGCGCAGGTCCGCCTGCGGGGTGATGCCCTGCTCCACGTAGAACACGTTGACGGCCTGGTACTGCTTCTGCAGCAGCTTGGCGAGCTCGCGCTGCAAGGGCTCCACCACGGTCTGCAGGTCGGCGCGGGGCAGGCCAGCCTCGACCCACTGATCCACCAGCCGCAGGCAGACGGCGTCGGGCCGCAGGATGTCGTTGCCGCCGAGTTCCTGGCCTTCGAGCGACTGCGTGCGCTGGCGCAGCGTGTCGAACTGCGGCCCCACCTGTTCACTGAGGGTGAGCGCCATGCGCGAGGCGAGGATCTTGTTCTCGACCACGTCATCGCTCAGCAGCTCGAATTGCAGGCCGGTGCCGCCTGCCGCCAGGGTGGCACCACCGCTGCCGCCCCCACTGCCGCTGGCGTGCGGGGCCAGGGCATCGCGCCAGGCCTTGCCGGTGCGGTCGGTCCAGATGGCGTGGCGCTGCTGGTAGAGCATCCAGGCGTCGCGGTGGGCCTGCATGTCCCGCGCCGTGCCCGTCTGGGACATCAGCGTGGTGAGGAAGTCCATGACCGCCTTGTCCAGCTCGGGCAGCCCCGCGCAAAGACCTTCTACGAAGCGCTGGCGCGCCTGGCGGGCCAGGCGTCGCTGCGGAAGAAGGGCGGACGGCGTGGACTGCATGTAGGGCTGATCTTAGCGGGCCGGGGGCTTTTCAGACAGTGGCTCCCGCATTCGGGTCGTTCGGGTCTTCTTCCTTGCGGGCAGTCTTGATGAGGTCTTCGCGCTTGACGCCCAGCCACATGGCGATGGCCGCCGCCACGAACACCGACGAATAGATGCCGAACAGGATGCCGATGGTCAGCGCCAGCGCGAAGTAGTGCAGGCTGGGGCCGCCGAAGAAGAACATGGACAGCACCATCGCCTCCGTGGACGCGTGGGTGATGATGGTGCGGCTGATGGTGCTGGTGATGGCGTGGTCGATCACCTCGTGCGTGCTCATCTTGCGGTACTTGCGGAAGGCTTCGCGAATCCGGTCGAAGATCACCACCGACTCGTTCACCGAATAGCCCAGCACCGCCAGCACGCCCGCCAGCACCGACAGCGAAAACTCCCACTGGAAGAACGCGAAGAAGCCCAGGATGATGACCACGTCGTGCAGGTTGGCGATGATGGCCGCCACGCCGAACTTCCATTCAAAGCGGAAGGCCAGATAGATCACGATGCCCACGACCACCATGGCCAGCGCCATCAGGCCGCCATGCACCAGCTCCTCGCCCACCTGCGGGCCCACGAACTCGGTGCGGCGCAGCGTGACCTCGGGGTCGGCGGCCTTGAGCGCCGTGAGCACCTGCTCGCTCTGCTGGGCGGACGTGACGCCCTTTTGCACCGGCAGGCGGATCATCACGTCGCGCGCGGTGCCGAAGTTCTGCACCTGCACGTCCGAATAGCCCAGGCCCGAGACCGTCTCGCGCACCTTGGCAAGCTCTGCGGGCTGGCTGTAGGCCACTTCCATGACCGTGCCGCCCGTGAACTCCACCGACAGGTGCAGCCCGCGCGTGAGCAAGAAGAACACGGCCAGCGCGAAGGTGATGAAGGAGATCGCGTTGAAGACCAACGCGTGCTTCATGAAGGGGATGTCTTTTCTGATGCGGAAGAACTCCATGGTCGTCTTCCTCCTTTAGTTCGTCTTCGCCACGGCGGCGGTATCCGGCCCGGGTTTCCACACCTGGCCGATGGACACGCTCTTGAGCTTCTTCTGGCGGCCGTACCACAGGTTCACCAGCCCGCGCGAGAAGAACACGGCCGAGAACATGCTGGTCAGGATGCCGATGCAGTGGACCACCGCGAAGCCGCGCACCGGGCCCGAGCCGAAGGCCAGCAGCGCCAGGCCCGCGATCAGCGTGGTGACGTTGGAGTCCAGGATGGTCGCCCACGCCCGCTCGTAGCCCGCCGCAATGGCCGCCTGCGGCGACACGCCCGCGCGCAGTTCCTCGCGGATGCGCTCGTTGATGAGCACGTTGGAGTCGATGGCAACGCCCAAAGCCAGCGCCATGGCCGCGATGCCGGGCAGCGTCAGCGTGGCTTGCAGCATGGACAGAATCGCCAGCAGCAGCAGCACGTTCACCGCCAGCGCGATGGTGGAGAACACGCCGAACAGCGCGTAGTAAATGCACATGAAGACCGCGATGGCCACCATGCCCCACACCACGCTGTGGATGCCGCGCTCGATGTTGTCGGCGCCCAGGCTGGGGCCGATGGTGTATTCCTCGATGATCTCCATGGGCGCGGCCAGGCTGCCTGCGCGCAGCAGCAGCGCGGTGTCGTTGGCTTCCGCCGTCGTCATGCGGCCCGATATCTGCACGCGGCCACCGCCGATTTCCGAGCGGATCACGGGCGCCGTCACCACCTCGCCCTTGCCCTTTTCGAACAGCACGATGGCCATGCGCTTGCCGATGTTCTCGCGCGTGATGTCCTTGAAGATGCGCGAGCCCTTGGCGTCCAGCACCAGGTTCACCGTCGGCTCCTGCGTCTGGCCGTCGAAGCCGGGCTGGGCGTCCGTCAGGTTCTCGCCGGTCAGCACGACCTGCTTCTTCACGATCACGGCATTGCCGTTGCGGTCCAGGTATTTCTCTGCGCCGAACGGCACGGGGCCCCGGCCTGTTTCTGCCGAGCGCGCCTCGGTGCCTTCGTCCACCATGCGCACCTCCAACGTGGCGGTGCGGCCCAGGATGTCCTTGGCCTTGGCCGTGTCCTGCACGCCGGGCAGCTGCACGACGATGCGGTCCAGCCCCTGCTGCTGGATCACGGGCTCGGCCACGCCCAGCTCGTTGATGCGGTTGTGCAGCGTGACCATGTTTTGCTTGAGCGCCTGCTCCTGCACCTTGCGCGTGGCCTCGGGCTTGATGGTGGCGCGCAGCTTGAATTCGCCGTTGCCCTCGGGCGTGCTGGCCGCCTGCAGGTCGGGGAACTGGTCGGCGATGAGGTTGCGCGCCGCCGTCAGCGTGGCCTCGTCGCGCACCTTGACCTCGATGGCCTGGCCGTCGCGGCTGATGCCGCCGTGGCGGATGTTCTTGTCGCGCAGCTGGGTGCGGATGTCGCCCGTGTACGACTCGGCCTTCTTGGTCAGCGCCGCCTGCATGTCCACCTGCAGCATGAAGTGAACGCCGCCGCGCAGGTCCAGCCCCAGGTACATGGGGTTGGCGTGCAGGGCCTTGAGCCACAGCGGCGAGCGCGAGACGAGGTTCAGCGCCACGATGTACGACGGGTCGCTGGCGTCGGGCACCAGGGCCTTCTGCAGCGCGTCCTTGGCCTTGAGCTGGTTGTCGGGCGTGTCGAAGCGCGCGCGCACCGAGTTGCCTTCCAGCGCCACGAAGTCGGGCGTCACGCCTGCGGCCTTGAGCGCTTCTTCCACGCGCTGCTGCACCGCCGTGTCCACCTTCACGGTGGCCTTGGCCGACGAGACCTGCACCGCAGGCGCCTCGCCAAAGAAATTGGGCAGGGTGTACAAGGCCCCCACCAGCAGCACGATCACCAGGATCGCGTACTTCCAGACCGGATAACGGTTCATGATGCTCGCGCTCTTAACTCAGTTTGCCAGGCGCTGTGCGCCGATCCCCCATGCCAGCGGACGCCGTGGAGCTGGCTTTGCCAGGCCACTGGCGTCGTCCCCCTGCCCGCGCGCAGCGCGAGAGAAGGGGGAAGCGGCGCAGCCGCTCAGGGGGTTGTTCCTCACTTCACCGTGCCTTTGGGCAAGACTTGTACGACGGCGCTGCGCTGGATCTGCACTTCCACGCCGCTGGCGATCTCGATGTGCAGAAAGCCTTCGGACAGGCGCGTGACCTTGCCGATGATGCCGCCCGCCGTCGCCACCTCGTCGCCCTTGGCGATGGCCTCGATCATGGCGCGGTGCTCCTTCTGGCGCTTCATCTGGGGGCGGATCATCACGAAGTACAGCACCACGAACATCAGCACCAAGGGGAGCATGCTGGTCAGCGAGGACATCATGTCGCCGCCGCTGGCGGCTGCTGCGGGGGCGGTCTGGGCAATGGCAGAAGAAATAAACACGGACAGGGACTCCAAAATAGACAAAACCGCCAACGTGGGCGGAACGGGGCATTGTATGCGGCGCCCCCGCCGCGCCCCAAGGGTCAAGACCCAAGCGGGCGGCGGGGGTTTGGGCCCGCAAAAATATTGGTCAAAATGACCTCCAGCGCTTATCAGTCAAGCGCCAGCAGCTCACTTATCAATAGCGAAACAGGTCAGGCCGCTTGCCGCTGCGGCTAGGGGCCTGCGCGCCACTGGGCCATCAGGCGCTCCCACTTGGGGCGGGCAGCCTTCAGGTGCCGCTCCTTCACGTGGCCGTAGCCGCGGATTTCCTCGGGGATGCGGGCGATCTCCACCGCCAGCGCCAGGTTGTCGGCGTTCAGGCCCGCCAGCAGCTCGTCGATGCAGGCGCGGTATTCCACGATCAGCGCGCGCTCCATGCGGCGCTCCTCGGTCTTGCCGAACACGTCCAGCGCCGTGCCGCGCAGCCCTTTCATCCTGGCGAGCAGGCCGAAGGCGCTGCGCATCCAGGGGCCGAAGGGCTGCTTGACGAGTTCGCCCTTGTCGTTCTTCTTGGCCGTCAGGGGCGGGGCCAGGTGGTGGACCAGCTTGTAGTCGCCCTCGAACATATTGGCGATCTTGTCCGAGAACGCCTTGTCGGTGTGCAGGCGGGCCACCTCGTACTCGTCCTTGTAGGCCATCAGCTTGAACAGGTAGCGCGCCACGGCCTCGGCAAAGCGGGTGCTGGCGCCCAGTTTTGCCTCGGCCGCCTGCACCTTGTCCACGAAAGCCTTGTACGTGTTCGCGTAGGCGGCGTTCTGGTAGCCGGTGAGAAAGTCCACGCGCTGGGCCACGATCTCGGCCAGGCCGGGCTTCTTGACGAACTCGATCACCTGCGCGGCCTTGAACAGCGCCTGCACCGATGCCAGGTCGTGCGCGCAGCGGCGGCCCCATTCAAACGCTGCCTTGTTGCTCTCCACCTGCACGGCGTTCAGCTCCATGGCGCGCATCAGCGATGCGTGCGTGAGCGGCACGCGGCCCTTTTGCCATGCGTAGCCCAGCATCAGCGGGTTGGTGTAGATGCTGTCGCCCATGAGCTGCGTGGCGACCTGCTCGGCGTCGAAGCTGCCCACATTGGCCGCGCCCACCGCCGTGGCAATGGCGCTGTCGCAATTCGCGCCGGGGAACTGCCAGTCCGGGTTGGACACGAAGGCGGCGGTGGGTGTGCCGTGGGTGTTGAGCGCCACGAAGGTGCGGCCCGGCTGCATGACGGCCAGCGTGTACTTGTGCGCGGCCACGATGGCGTCGCAGCCGATCACCAGGTCGGCCTTGGCCGTGTCCACCTTGGTGGTGTAGATGGCGTCGGGGCGGTTGGCGATCTGGACGTGGCTCCAGGTCGCGCCGCCCTTTTGCGCCAGGCCGCCCGCGTCCTGTGTGACGACGCCCTTGCCGTCCAGGTGCGCGGCCATGCCCAGCAGCGAGCCGATGGTGATGACGCCCGTGCCGCCCACGCCGCCGACCACGATGCCCCAGGCGCTCTCGGCCACGGGCAGCACGGGTTCGGGGATCGGGGGCAGTGCCGACAGGTCGCCCTTCTTCTCTTTCTTGGGCTTTTTGAGCTTGCCGCCCTCGACGGTCACGAAGCTCGGGCAGAAGCCGTTGACGCAGGAATAGTCCTTGTTGCAGGTGTTCTGGTTGATGCGGCGCTTGCGGCCAAAGTCCGTCTCCACGGGCTCCACGCTCAGGCAGTTGGATTGGGTGGAGCAGTCGCCGCAGCCCTCGCACACCAGTTCGTTGATGACCACGGTCTTGTCGGGCGTGGCCAGCGTGCCGCGCTTGCGGCGGCGGCGCTTTTCGGTGGCGCAGGTCTGGTCGTAGATGATGACCGTGCAGCCCTTGATCTGGCGGAACTCGCGCTGGATGCGGTCCAGCTCGTCGCGGTGGTGCACCGTCACGCCCTCGGCCAGCGCCACGCCGTCGTACTTGGCCGGCTCGTCGGTCACGATGACCAGCTTGGCGACGCCCTCGGACTTCAGGCTGTTCATGATCTGCAGCACCGAATGCCCCTCGGGCCGCTCGCCCACCTGCTGGCCGCCGGTCATCGCCACGGCGTCGTTGTAGAGCACCTTGTAGGTGATGTTCGCGCCCGCCGCGATGCTCTGGCGGATGGCCAGGATGCCGCTGTGAAAGTACGTGCCGTCGCCCAGGTTGGCAAAGATGTGCGGCTCGGTGGTGAAGGGCGACTGGCCGACCCAGGTCACGCCCTCGCCGCCCATCTGCGTGAAGGTGCTGGTGGAGCGGTCCATCCACACCGTCATGTAGTGGCAGCCGATGCCCGCCACGGCGCGTGAGCCCTCGGGCACGCGGGTGCTGGTGTTGTGCGGGCAGCCGCTGCAGAACCACGGGGCGCGCTCGCCCGTGTCTGCCTGCAATGCGGCCATGCCGCGCTCCGCCGCGTCGATGACGGCCAGGCGCGCATCCATGCGCGTGATGACGTGCTCCGGCACGCCCAGCTTCTTCAGCCGCTTGGCGATGGCCTTGGCGATGATGGCGGGCGTCAGGTCGGCCTTGGCGCGCAGCAGCCAGTTCTGGCTGGGGTTGGGCATGCTCCACTCGCCGCCGGTCAGGTCGCCCTCGGGTTCGTCGAACTTGCCCAGCACGTGCGGGCGCACGTCGGCGCGCCAGTTGTACAGCTCCTCCTTGAGCTGGTATTCGATGACCTGGCGCTTTTCCTCCACCACCAGGATCTCTTGCAGCCCCTGCGCGAAGTCGCGCGTGATGGTGGCCTCCAGCGGCCACACCACGTTGACCTTGTGGACGCGGATGCCGAGGCTGCGGCAGGTATCGTCGTCCAGCCCCAGGTCGATGAGCGCCTGGCGCATGTCGTTGTACGCCTTGCCGCTGGCGATGATGCCGAAGCGGTCGTTCGGCCCCTGCACCACGTTGTAGTTGAGCCTGTTGGCGCGCACGTAGGCCAGGGCGGCGTACCACTTGTAGTCCATCAGCCGCGCCTCTTGCTCCAGCGGCGCGTCGGGCCAGCGGATGTGCAGGCCGCCGGGCGGCATCACGAAGTCCTCCGGCAGCACGATCTTCACGCGGTCGGGGTCCACGCTGATGCTGCTGCTCGACTCCACCACTTCCTGGATCGTCTTCATGCCCGACCACACGCCCGCGAAGCGGCTCATGGCGAAGGCGTGCAGCCCCATGTCCAGGATCTCCTGCACGCTGCTCGGGAAGAACACCGGCGTGCCGCAGGCTTTGAAGATGTGGTCGCTCTGGTGCGCTGCCGTGCTGCTCTTGCTGATGTGGTCATCGCCCGCGATGGCGATCACGCCGCCGTGTTTTGCGGTGCCCGCCATGTTGGCGTGCTTGAACACGTCCGAGCAGCGGTCCACGCCCGGCCCCTTGCCGTACCAGATGCCGAACACGCCGTCGAACTTCTTCGTCTCGGGGTACAGGTCGAGCTGCTGCGTGCCCCAGACGGCGGTGGCGCCCAGCTCCTCGTTCACGCCGGGCTGAAAGACGATGTGGTGGGCCGCCAGGTGCTTCTTGGCCGCCCACAGCGCCTGGTCGTACGTGCCCAGCGGCGAGCCCCGGTAGCCGCTGATGAAGCCCGCCGTGTTCAGCCCCGCCGCCGCATCGCGCTGGCGTTGCAGCATGGGCAGGCGCACCAGGGCCTGCACGCCGCTCATGAAGGCGCGGCCCTCGCCCAGGGTGTATTTGTCGTCGAGCGATACGGTCTCTATCGCGCGGCGGATGTGCTCAGGAAGGGGCGCGTTCATGGCTATGTCTCCATTGGCTTCGTGGGGGCGCGGGACGCGCCTAGAGAGGGCGCTCCAACGTGGAGACAAGTGTATGTCTCCACCCCGGATATGTCTTTGCGTTCTGTGCCGTGTTTGGGCTATTCTGAGAAAGAATCTTTCTTCATGGATGCCTGTTTTGAACACTCTCGACAAATTCGACATCGCCATCCTGAACGAGCTGCAAACCGACGCGCGCCTGACCAACGCCGAGCTGGCCCAGCGCGTGGGCCTGTCCGCCGCGCCCTGCTGGCGCCGCGTGCGCGCGCTGGAGGAGCAGGGCTTCATCAAGGGCTACCGCGCCGAGATCGACCGCCGCAAGATCGGCCTGGGCGTGCTGGCCTTCGTGCGGCTGGACGCCGACCGCAGCACCGGCGACCTCACGCGCGCGATGGAAGACGCCATCCGCCAGATCCCCGAGGTCGTCTCCTGCCACTACATCAGCGGCACCGGCACCTTCGAGCTGCAGGTGGTGGCGCGCGACCTGGACAGCTTCTCGCAGTTCGCCCGCGACGTGCTGCTGAACCTGCCCAACGTGAAGGACATGCACACCAGCTTCTCGCTGGGAGAGGTCAAGGCCAGCAGCGCGCTGCCGCTGGGTCATTTGCCTTAGTGGAAATCGCGTCTTTGCCCGGCTCCCACATTGGCATGCCTGTCACTGCGCCGCGATGGCATCAGCCTGCATCGGGCGCCAAGTAGCCAACACCAATCCGGAAAGTGCCAGAGTCAGCGCCACAAGATGCATTCCTGAAAGGTTTTCTCCAAGAAAAATAACGCCTGTTAACACGGCGCCTACAGGCATTAAAACCGTAAAAATGCCGCTTTGTGTGGCTGGAACGTTCCGCAGCCCCGTCATCCACAGCCAAACGCAAATAACACTGGCCGTCAACGCATAAAATGCCAATAGCAGCCCCAGCCATGGGGTGATGCATCCGAAATCGAAATCATAGGCCTGATACAAGCCTGGCAGCATGAATAGCGCCAAGCCGCATGCATTAATAAGAGCCGCAACCCGTCTTGGCGAGATACTATCACTCAGTTTCTTGCCAATAATCACATATGCCGCCTCGCAAAACACTGACGTCAATATCAATAGATTGCCCAGCCAGGGTTTGGAACCACTTGCGCCAGCATCTTCTCTCGTTGCACTGGCCAGCAAGACAAGTCCACCAACGCCAAGTGCGATGCTGGTGAGCATTTTGGGTGCTATTTTTTCGCGAAGAAAAACAACACCCAAAATAGCGATAGATGCCGGAATACAGGCAAGTATAATGCCCGCTGATAATGCCGTCGTCATCTGCAGGCCATAAATCATGCAGATTGTGAAGATGAAATTTCCAAAAAAAGATTGCAAAAATAATAGCCGCCATGTACGACTGGAAAGTGGCTGTGCATCATGGGTGGGTAAAAGCCAGTGCGGCACGGTGAGCGCGGCCATCGAAAAGCGCAGCAAGGCCAGCAGAAATACGGGCATTGCAGCGCCCAGCGGCTTGCATAAGGCCACGTAGACGCCGGTCAACAGCATTGCCAATGCCAGGCAGATGTAGCTGCCCAGCGGGGTTTGGCCTGAAAACTGCAAGGTGGGATTTTTCATGAAGCCAGAGATAGAATACTCAGAGAGTACGCCAATCCGCCGTGCGGATGGGCGTTCCCAAGAAATCTCTAACCACGCTAATATCTGTTTTCCAATGATTGCTTGGGACAACCACCTTGCCCGATCCGCCCGGGATGTCAATGACATGCTGCGGGAATGCTAGGCCAGAAAGTTCATTCCTCAATTGCGTCATGATTTCAATCTCGTCCTCCAGTGTCATGACAAATCTCTTGGTAGAAGTTACTTCTTGTCCATGGTAGATGTAGTATGGACGAACGCCAAGCTCGAACAATTTGGAGAATAGACTTTTCAAGATGGCTTTGTCATCGTTAACACCTTTGAGGAAAACGCTCTGAGATAGCAGTACATAGCCCATCTCGCGGAATTTCTTGATAAGGATAATGATTTCTGGCTGTAACTCATCAGGGTGGTCGATGTGCAGGCTCAAATACACGGTCTCTTTCGATTTGGCAAGCCTTTCCATCAGTTCTAGTTTGACTTTCCCTGGGTTTTGAACTGGAAATCTGGTATGAATCCTAAGCACCTTGACATGTTCGACGGTTTGCAGCCGTGTGAAGAGGTGCTCTAGTCCTTTGGGGTTCGAGAGTGGATCGCCGCCACTGGCAATGATCTCGTATAGTGAGCTGTCGCTGCGAATGTAATCCACAATCTTATCAATATGATCGGCCTTTAAGTGACCTTCCGCATCCAGTCCAACCCCAACCCGGTCTTGCCTTTCGCAATAGCGACAATTGGCTGCGCATGTGTAGGAGAGAAGGACGAGCAATTGCCCTTCATACTTTTTCACTGTTCCCCAGATCGGGGTGGATTTTTTCTCATTGAGAATGTCAACGCTTAAATCTGCCCCGATCTTTTCCCGGTTGTGATCTAGAACATACATTTCCCTGATTGCGGGACTCTTTTGTGCCAGATTTTTCAAATAAGGGGTTATTTTCTCGGAAAACCGCGTTTCGTGCGAGGTGTTGTTCACAGATGCTGTCATGATGCTCGGCTCCATCAGTTGAGTAGATTTCGAGATGGCGTACCTGCCAATATCAGATTCGCCATGCGGGCGGACTTTTCACGCATTTCTTGAAAGGCTTCCTCGGAGTAGAAGGCGGAATGGGCCGTAAGGATAATGTTGCTTGCGACCTTGAGGTTGTCGCTCACGAACGGCTCTCCTTCGATCACATCCAGTCCTGCCATAGCGATCGTTCCCGCCTCCAAGGCATGTGTGAGAGAGGTTTTGTCAATAATTGACCCGCGCGCCGTATTGACTATAAGCGCTCCCTTTTTTATACGCTCAAACTCTTTTGGCCCAATTAAATGATGGGATGTTTCTGTCAGCGATGCATGTATAGAGATGTAATCCACAGACTCCAGCAGCTCAATGAGTGTATCTGCGCGGCGCACACCGAAGGTTTTTTCAATCCCGCTTTGGACATAGGGATCATAAAATACAACATCTATGCCGAAAGCTTGAGCCCTTTTGGCTACGGCTCCGCCAATTCGACCGAAGCCAATGATTCCCATCTTGCGCCCCCTGATACGATGTGCGGGTTTTATTTTGGACCAGTCCCAGGCATCGTTTTTAGAAATTTTATCCATGTATGCAATTTTTCTTATCATGGATAGAAGGAGGGCCATGCTATGGTCGGCTACCTCCTCCGTTCCATAGTCTGGGATGTTGTAGACGGGAATGCCAAACTCTCTGGCTGTCTTTAATTCTATGTTGTCATAGCCGACGGCAACTTTCACGATGGCTTTGCATCGGGAGAGGCGGCTCAATATTTTTTCATTTACGGCAATTGAAGGCACACAGGCCCACACTAGCATTACATCTATTGCCTCTAACGGTAGTGATGCAAAATCTTCGGAACTCTTGATATGAAAGAGCTGTATTTCTCCATCCTTGATAATTGATTGTTCTACGGTTGGCGCGGAGAAGTGCCTTTCATAAATTGAATCAATGATGCAGATATTTTTCTTGAAGGACATGGCAACTTGGGGAGGGACAAAGAAAGGGCATTGAAAGAATTTGAAGAGATGGAGCGTGGTGCCAACCCTTGAAATTACTGTTGCCATTGGAAGATGGCTTGATGCCAGTGTCTTGTACGAAGTTGCTCTTTCAAGAATTTCTTGCCCGATGCCCAGACGTGGGTGGGCAGCGCAACGTCACACGTCCTGATGTACTCTGGCGGGCATACGGCTTTGAGAGGAGAAAAAATGTTTCAAAAACCAATGGAGAAGTTCAAGGCGCACGCTTGCACATTGCCTGGCGTCATGGCGGTTGAAGCGACCTCCAACCGATCCCTGAGCCGCCACACGCACGACCAGTTCGGCATTGGACTGGTGTTGCACGGCGCGCAAGACTCAACCAGCGGACGAGGACAGATGCGCGCCGTGAAAGGGGACCTGATCACGGTCAACGTGAACAAACCTCACGACGGTCGGGCCATCGACGACCAGCCGCGCTCATGGTGCATGCTGTATTTCGAGCCGGAGTTGGTGGCTGCTGTGGCCAAAGACATGGGGCACAGCGCCGGTAGCGAGTGGCATCATCCCGTGCTGAAGCACGCTCAGGCTGTCCGTGCTTTTACTCGCTTGTACACCGTACTCACCGATGTCCATGCAGTGGCTGGCCGGGATGTAGCGGAACAGGAGCTTTTTGAGATCCTTGCACCGCTGCTTGGCAATGAGCAGCGCGTGTCCGTCGGGCCTGTACATCCTCTGTCGAAGGAAATCATGCAGGCGAAGGCGCGCATTGATGCGCAACCGCAGGAGCCGGTTTCTTTGGCGGAACTGGCGGCGGATGCGGGTTGGAGCCGATTTCACTTTCTGCGCTCCTTCAAGGCTGCAACGCAATTGCCGCCCCATGCCTACCAGCTTCAGCGCCAAATGCAGTTGGCGCGCAGGCTGATCCTGGCGGGGTATTCAGTCGCGCACGCAGCGGTGATGGCAGGGTTTGTCGATCAAAGCCATTTGACGCGCCGGTTTGTTGCTTGTTACGGGTTCACACCCGGCGCAATCGCCAATCTCCGGAAGTCGACATCTTGACGTCGTGAGGGGCATAGAGGAAGAGGCTGACCAGCTTTGCAGTTGGGCGAGGTCAAGGCCAGCAGCGCGCTGCCGCTGGCGCATTTGCCTGCACAGCGCCGGTAGGTTTGCTTCATTTTTAATAGCTGCTTGCGCTTGCCAGACAAGCGCTACAGCCGTATTTCATCTCAAGTCATCGGGTCGAAAGCTGCGCTGCAGAATGCCCAGCAACATGGCGCGCAGCAGCGCTGGCAATGCGGTTTCGGGCAGCGCCGGGCTGATCGCGCTGGCCATCTCGGCCCCGTGCGCGGCCACCGTGCCGGTCACCTCGGCGCGCCAGCGGGTGGCGAGGCTGGCGGCGTCTTGCGAGGGCACGCGGGCCTGGTGAGCGATGGCGAGGTAGTGCGTGCAGGCGGCCTCGGCCATGTGGCGCAGGGCGTCGCCGGCCTCGTCTTTTTTCTGGAACGAGCGCACCACCCAGGCCGTGGTGCCGCCCAGCAGCGCGCCCAGGGCCGTGCCCGCGCCCAGCGTCATGCCGCCGGTGCCGATGTCGATGAGCGCGCCCACCTTGGCGCCCGCGCCCGCCCCGGCCAGGGCACCGACGGATGCGCCCACGGCCAGGGCGGTTTCGTCCGTGCGGGGGGCGGGCAGCAGGGGTGAAGAAGCGACCGGCGGGGCGGCGACCGTGCCGTGCAGGGCGCGCAAGGTGTCGTCCAGCGCCTGCACTTGCTGGGCGTAGCGGGCGGCGCGGTCTGCGCCCGGGGGCAAGGCGGCGCAGGCGCGCAGGTGCTGGGCCAGGGCTTGCAGGGACTGGGCAAAGCGCTGCTCGTTGCGCTCCACCCAGGCGGCGCGCAGGCGGGCCAGCGCGGGGCGGTGCTGGGGCAATGTGGCGTCCAGGCGGTCGAACAGCGCGGGCTCCAGCACCCAGCTGGCGCCAAAGTCCTGCCAGCGCAGTGCGATCAGCGGCGCGCTGGCCCAGGCGGGCGGGGGCGGGTCGTTGACCCAGGCCAGCACGGCGTCCACAGGCTCGTGAAGGCTGGCAAAGCGCAAACGGTCGCCCTGCACGGTCTGCACGCCCTCGAAGACATGCGCCTGCGGGCCGTGCAGGCCGATCACCAGGTCGCCCGGCAGGCTGGCGCGCAGCGTGTCGAAGGCGGCATCCTGCAGGTCGATGCGGCCCTGCCACCGCGCCTCGCGCCAGCGCGCCCAGGCGGCCAGCGCCAGGCGCGGCAGCACCACGGCGAGCAGCAGCAGGCCCACGTACATCCACACCCAGCGGTCGCCAGCGGCACCCTGGCCTGCAAAGTTCTGCGTGGCCGCGATCTCTTGCAACGTGAAGGGCGCGAGGCCGAACAGTGTGGTCAGCGGCCAGAACAGCGCCGAGACGATGGCGTGTACCTGCCCGGCGTCAAGGAAGGTGCTCTCCCACCCAAACTGGTAGCGCACCACCAGCCCGCGCAGCAGCAGCGACAGCGCAATGCCCGCGCCCCAGGCGGCAGCGCACAGGTGCAGCACGCGGGCGGCGCGCTGCTGGAGCAGGCCGGATGCGTGCGCGAACCAGCGCGTGCAGAAGTCCGCCGCGATGCGCGCCGCCAGCCCGCGCTTTCCGCCGCCGGGCAGGCTGGCGCGGCGCAGCAGCCCGGGCAGCCACGCGGGCGGCTGGGGCGGGTGCCACGCCTGCCAGGCGATCAGCGCATAGACGGCCAGGTTCCACGCCAGCACGGCCAGCAGCGGCGGCGACAGCAAGTCCACGCGGTGCGCGTTGGCGATGCGGTCGATGGCCAGGCCCAGCAGCAGCGCCGCCACGGGCAGGCCGCGCTCCAGCCAGCGCCAGCGCGCGGCGGGTTGGCGCAGGGCGGCGACGGCGCTGTCCCGGTCAGAGGCGTGTTGGGCAATCGCCTGGGCGCGGTCCAGCACCACGTCGCCCGCGCCCAGGTGCCGCACGCCGCGACCCCGGGCGGCGGCCACGGCGTGGCGGGTGGCGTCGTCCCGCTCGGCCTGGCTGACCAGGGTGCGCCCGGCGTCCGCGTGCTCGACGGCCTGGGCGAGCAGCACGGTGCGCAACTGGGGCGCGGTGAGGCGCATGGGCGATTGCTCCTGTTTCAATAGCTGCTTGTGCTTGCTGGATAAGCGATAGAGGCCGATTTGACCATTATTTCTAATGACGCAAGAAGCCATACTGATACACCAGCGGCCGCAGCTTCTGGCTCAGTGCGTCGTAGGCCGTGGCGAACGGTTCAAAGTCCACGGCGTCGCCACTGGCCTTGAATGCCTGGCGAATTTGATACCAGCCGGCGTCTGGACGGTTGAGCTTGTATTCGTCACGAATCTTTTTCTCGAACTGCATGGCGTGGAATTGCCGCCAGAGCTTGCGGCCTTCGTCCATCACCTGCTTTGCTTGCGGCGAAAGCCTGAGCTTGGCGATGTAGCGCGCCATGAAATCGGACTCGAAGCGACCCGGCGCGCCGACTTCCCGCTCGGTGAACGGTATGAAGTGGTTGACCAGCGGCCATTTCTTTGCGTTCCATTCGAGGCCGTTGGCACCGGCGGAAAGGTTGGAACTGTTGAACAGCATCCAGACCAGGCAATCGGACTTGAATTCGTCGCTCAATGCCTCGTTCGGTTGTAGGAACTGGTCGCGGTCGTTGAGCCATGTGGGCCTGATGAGACGGCGCACGGAAAAGACGATGGCGGCTTGCCACAGGTTGTCTTGGGTGACAAAGAAAGCACCGGCATTCCCATAGCCCGATGACAGCAAAGCCGTGCCTTGCGCCGCGTGCTGCAAGTCGTTGCCGAAAACGATCATGCTGCCGACGGCACCATCGGCCCACTTGGCACCCCGCAAATCCTTCGTGCTGGTTGCAGGCGTGATGGCGTTCTTCAGCGGAAGGGCATCCTGCTGGTTCGAGCGCGGGCGGACGATCCATTCAGACAGCGGCGCTTGCCCTTCTTCGCGGAAGAAGGTCTTTTCACCCAGCGCATAGCCATCCTTGTCGAGCACCTTGGCCGTGATACTTTCCACGGGCGCGTGCTTGGCGGTGTCCCACACCAGAAAGCCAATGGGGAAATCGCCTTTGAGGCCGTCAAAGGCGCGGCTGTGGACGACAAAACCGCCCAGGTACTTGGCCGTCCACTGCTCTCTGAACGCGGCAAAGTTGGGCGCGTTGACGTATTTGAGCTTGCTGAACATGGCAATCGTCGCGCCGGGCATTTCCCGCTGGATGCGCACCAGAAACTGCACGAACAACTCGCGCGCCGCATAGCCCAGGCCTTCCATGCTCGCGCCCACGCGGGTGGCCGCGATGCCTTTCTTGCTCTCGGCGTTTTTGCCGCTGGATGCGGTGGTGTTGTCCACATTCATCGCCTCGCCATAAGGCGGATTCATCAGCACCAGAATCTTTTTTGCGCCTTTCTTCCTGGCCTTGGCATCCGCAATGGCTTGCTGCAATTCGGGCGGCATCTTGTGGGTGAGCGCGTAGTCGATCTGGCCGAAGTCGTTGATGTCGTCGTTCAAGTAGTCGTACTGGAACTTGGTCGCTGCCGCGCAGGTGTGGCTGGCTCTCATCACGTCGATGTCGGCCTTGTCCAGAGTGCTCATGAAGATGTTGCGATGGTTGGAATGCTTGACCTCCAGGTTGCCAACGCCGCAGCACATGTCCCATACGATGTACTTCTGCTGCCAGTTCTTGCCCAGCGTCTGCGCCAACAGGTCGTAAGCCTTGTCCACGATGTGCAGCGGCGTGTAGAAAGCCCCTTTGAAGCTGCGCTCATCGAGCGGCAGCAGGCTGTCGCGCCGCTCCAGCAGGTAGGCGCGGTATTCCGCGTCCGGCGGGCGGTGGTAGATGGCCCAGAAGCTACGGTAGCCCCTATCGCTGGAAAGTTCGTAGGTTTTCCCGCCCAGCAAAAACAAAGGTCTGTCGCCATCGTGCAGCAGGCGCGCGGGCAGGTTTGCAATGGCCGCCTTGTTGCCGTCGTGCATGACATCGGCAAAAAAGAGCAGCGCGTAGTCCACCTCACCCACGCCTTCGATCTCGCACCCAATCATCGCCACCCATTTGTCGAACACCTGCCGCAGGTTGTCCGGGGTGATCGGCGTTCGCACCAGTTTGCCCGCCTTGATCGCATTCTTAACCGCGTGGATGAACTCCTTGGCGTGGCTCTCCATCTTGTAAACCACGAAGTGGGTTTCGATGTAGGGCGCGACTTGCATTGCCGTGGCTGGTTTGACGGCGGATCCTGACTTGGGCCACTGGATGGATTTATCGGCCAGGATGGGCAGGGCCTTGGCTGTTTCCATAACGGCGGCTTTTTCGGTGTCGATAACAGCGAGGAACGGCGGAACATGTTCGCCCTTCTTGCGCGCATCGCGCACGTAGAACAGCAACTGCGCGAACATGATCACGGGTGGCGTGGGCACATGCTTGGCCTCAACCCAGATTTCCTCGGTGCGGATGTCCACCAGCCCTTTGCTGTATTTCTGAAGGCCCAGCGCCCGGATGTAGGCGTCTTTAACATCTTCTTCCGTTGTGGCGCGGGCCAGTTCTTCGGTCAGTTTCATCGTCTTTGCCTCGTCATTTGGGCCACAGCGCCCACAGCCGCAGGTTCTGCTTGAGCCGCCCGGCAATGTCGCCCGCCTCGGCCCCCCAGCCGGTGAAGAAATCGGCCCGCACCGCGCCCAGGATGGCGCTGCCCGTGTCCTGCGCCAGCACCAGCCGATTCAGTTGCACCTGCGGCCCGCTGGAGGCCAGCCACACGGGCGTGCCGTAGGGAATGCTCTGGCGATCCACGGCGATGGAGCGACCGGGCGTCAGCGGCACGCCCTGCGCGCCCCGGGGGCCGAACTCGGCGTCCAGGCCGGACAGGGGCTCCTCGCGGAAGAACACGTAGCGCGGGTTGCTCCACAGCAGTTCGTTGGTGCGCTGCGGGTTGGCGGCCAGCCAGGCGCGGATGCCGGGCCAGGTGGCGTCGCGCGTGGCGCCCTGGTCCAGCAGCCAGCGGCCCACGCTCTGGTAGGGGTGGTCGTTGGTGCCCGCGTAGGCCACGCGCACCATCGTCACGGAGCCGTCCGCCTCGTTGATGCGCAAACGGCCCGAGCCCTGGATGTGCAGCACCATGGCCTCGACCGGGTCGCGCAGCCACGCGATGGCGCGGCCTGCGAGCTGCGCCTGGGCCTCGGGCAGCGTGTCGATCTGCTGGCGCGTGTACCAGGGCCTGCGCGCGCCCAGGCCGGCGGGCGGGCGGTACAGCGGCACGGTGTAGCCGTTGCCGGGCTGGCGGGCGGCGTCCACCAGGGGCTCGTAGTAGGCGGTCAGCAGGCCGTCAGGGTTGCCGTCGGCGGCCTCGACGCGGTAGGGCTGCAGGCGGGCGACGAGCCAGGCGCGCTGCTCGTCGGGCGTGGCGATGCTCAGGCGCCGCACCTCGCCGCACAGCGCGGCGAAGGGCGGCGCGGGGCGTTCGCAGCTCTTGATCCAGGCATTCCAGGCTTCGTGCAGCGCGTCGTCGGCAAAGCCCGGCAGCTCGGCCCAGCGCACGGGCACCCAGCGGCTCTTGGGCTGCGACAGCGGCGGGGGCAGCGGGCCGGTGTCGCCAGGCACCGCCACGGCGCCGGGCAGGGGTGCCGACCGCGACGGGGCGGGGGGCGTGGAGCAGGCGGCCAGCGTTCCTACAATCAGCGCCGTCCACAAGAGGCGCAGGAGTGTCGATGTCATGGGGCTGATTTTGCTTGAAGCATTGCTGGCGCTGGTGCTGCTGGTCGCCATCGTCTGGTGGACCATGTTCTCGGGGCGCAAGGGGGGCGAGCTGAAGCCGCCGCCGGACGACCAAGAGCCGCCGCCGCATTAGCCCTTGTCCTACACGGGGCGGTCCGCTGCGCTGATGGCGCCCGCGCCGCGGCTTGACCACCATGGCTCCATCATTGATTGCTGATGAAGGAGCACACACATGCGCAAACAACACCTCACCCTTCTGGCCGCCAGCGCGGCCCTCGTGCTGGCCAGCGGCTGCGCCAATATGGACGACACCCAGCGCCGCACCGCCGCAGGCGCGGGCATCGGAGCGATCGCGGGCGCGGTCATCGGCTCGGCCACGGGCGGCAGCGCCGGGACGGGCGCCCTGGTGGGCGCGGGCGTGGGGGCCCTGGGCACCTACATCTGGTCGCAGAACATGGAGCGCCAGCGGCGCGACATGGAGCAAGCCACGCGGGGCACGGGTATCGCGGTGACGCAGACGGCGGACAACCAGCTCATGCTCAACATCCCCAGCGACATCTCGTTCGCCGTGGGCCGGGCGGACATCCAACCCAACTTCGCGCCGGTGCTGGACCGCTTCGCCGAGGGCCTGCGCAACAACCCGTATGCGGAGGTGCGCATCGTCGGCCACACCGACAGCACGGGCAGCGACGCGATCAACAACCCCCTGTCGGTGGAGCGCGCCGCCCGCACCCGCGACTACCTGGCCGCGCGCGGCGTGGACAGCCGCCGCATCGCCATCGACGGCGTGGGCTCGCGCTACCCCATCGCCAGCAACGACACGAACGACGGTCGCGCACGCAACCGGCGGGTAGAGATCTTCGTGGGCGAGCGCCCGAGGGGGTAATTGCTGGTACCTGGGGGGCGCTGGCCCAGGGGTTTCAGGTAAGGTCCTTGATCAGGGGCTGGGGCCATCCCTGCGCAGGGTGGTGAGCTGGCCCGTGGCGTCGTACTGGTGCCGTTGCTCGCCGCTGGCGTGCAGTTGGGCCTTGCGCACGATGCGGCCCAGGCTGTCGCGGCGGTAGCGGGTGATGGCTTCTTCGTCGCGCAGCTCGCTCAGGTGGCCCTGGCTGGCGTTGGGGGATTCGGGCAGGTTGTACAGGGTGCCGGGCACGTCGTGGCGCAACGCATGGGTTTGCACGTCGCCTGCGCCCGTGGAGTGGACGATGTGGGTGGGGCGGCCCAGCGCGTCGCGCTCTATGCGGGTGACTCGGCCCAGGGCGTCTTAGGTGGTGTGGGCGCTGCCTGCGTCGGGGGTGGTTTCGGTTTGGGCGTTGCCCAGGGCGTCTCGGGTGTAGCTGGCGGCTGTGACTACCGCGTCATCCCAATCGACCAGGCAGACGCCTTTTTCGACAACGGCGAACTTCGCCGCTTCTGCGATCTTCCCCAGGTTCGCCGCCTCGTCATCTGCGACACGCCCCAGGTCTCCCTTGCTCTGGGTGCTCCCGGCAGCACCGTTCGCTCGGTCGTGGCCGACCCTTCTGATCCCTCGGAGTCTGAGCCTGCACGTGTAGTCCCCATGCCCACGGAGCCATAGCCGCAGCCAGGTCAGATCAGCCAGGCTGAATTGACTACCGCACTGCGGCTGCGAAACCCTCAGTACACGGGGGCCGACCAATAAAAAACCGCCCTAGGGCGGTTTCTTTTGAAGCGTGTGGCTGCTACAGCATTTTGGTGAGCGCCAGGAACAAGCCTACGGCCGCAAAAATCGACCCCATGGCCCATTTAATGATCTCTGCCTGGGCCTTGGCGATCTCGGCTTTCATCTCGCCCTTGAGCTCGCCGACCTCTTTCCTGACGGCCTCAACATCTCCCCGCGTTGCTAACTGCTGTGAGTGCAGCGAATAGCGGCGGTCGATCTCTTTGTTGATCGAATCAACAACAGCGCGGGCATCGGCATCTTCAATGCCTGCCTTGCGAAAAGCGGTGTAAATCTCCAGTTCCATGATTCCAGTTTACTCCCGTGCGTTGAAAAGACCCATGCAAGCCGCCTTCACGGCCCGCGCCAGGCGCGAACATGCGCTTGAGTGTGTCTGCTGGGGCGACCACAGCCAGCACAGCATGGTGGTGATCAGGGCCCCAGCACCATCAGCCGAGAATGCAAGCGCAACGCGGGTGGCAACGGCTACACCTCCAAGTACGCTCAGCAGCGCAGCGACAGGCGCAGGCACTTTGCCAAGCCGCGCCCCAAGCTGCACCGCG
>NZ_JASGDA010000059.1:0-3911 GCF_047607405.1 Acidovorax sp.
GGCGGCGCGCGACGAGGCGGCGGCGCTGGCGACTGCGCGCGCGGGCGTGGCGCCGCTGCTGGTCGCCTTTGCCAGCCAGACCGGCCAGGCCGAGGAGCTGGCCCGCGAAACCGCCCGCCTGCTGCACACCGCGGGCGAGCCCGTGCAGCTGTGTGCGCTGGGCGCGGTGGACGCGGCGCTGCTGGCGCGCACCCGCCGCGCGCTGTTCATCGCCAGCACCTACGGCGAGGGCGACGCGCCCGACAACGCCGCCGCCTTTGCTCTGGACGGCGCGGCGCCGCAGCTGCCGCACCTGCAATACGGCCTGCTGGCGCTGGGCGACCGGCAGTACACGCACTTTTGCGCCTTTGGCCGCCAGCTCGACGGCTGGCTGCGCGCGCGCGGCGCCGTGCCGCTGTTCGAGCGCGTGGAGATGGACAACGGCGACCCGGCTGCGCTCACCGCCTGGCAGCACCAGCTCGCGCAGGTGGCGAGCCTGGGCGAACTGCCCGCTGAACTGCCCGCCTGGCAGGCCGCCCCCGGCTTCGCGGACTGGACGCTGGCCGCGCGCCGCCACCTCAACCCCGGCAGCGCGGGCGCGCCCGTGTTCCACGTCGAGCTGGCGCCGCCGCAGGGCGGGGCGGCAGCGGCGTGGGAGTCGGGCGACCTGGCGCAGGTGCGCGCGCCCGCCGACCCACAGCACCCGCGCGAATACTCCATCGCGTCCATCGCCAGCGATGGCCGCGTCCACCTGGTGGTGCGCGTGGCGCGGCGCGGTGACGGCACGCCGGGCGTGGCCTCGTCCTGGCTTGCCAACGGTGCGGCGCTGGGCGGCGCGGTGACGCTGCGGCTGCGCGCGCACAGCAACTTCCGGCTGCAGGACAACGCCGCCCGCCCGCTGATCCTCATCGGCAACGGCACCGGCATCGCCGGGCTGCGCGGCCACCTGCGCGCGCGCGCGGCGGCGGGGGCGGGGCCGAACTGGCTCATCTACGGCGAGCGCAATGCCGACCACGACTTTCTGTACCGGGACGAAATCGCGTCCTGGCAGGCCAGCGGCGTGCTGCAGCGGCTGGACCTGGCCTTCTCGCGCGACCAGGCCGAGCGCGTGTACGTGCAGCACCGGCTGGCCCAGGCGGCCGATGCGCTGCGCGACTGGGTGCAGGCAGGCGCGGCGCTGTACGTCTGCGGCAGCCTGCAGGGCATGGCCCAGGGCGTGGACGACGCCCTGGCCGCGCTGATGGGGCGCGAGCAGGTGGCGCAGCTGCTGCGCAGCGGGCGCTACCGGCGCGACGTGTATTGACCGATGGGTCTCTGCCTCATATCCCAGCAGGCGGTTTGCTATTGATTACATAGCTATAGGTGCTTTATGGATAAGCGCTACAGGCCAATTTGATGCATAAACCAAACCTGCCACCAGCGGCGCATCACCCTGGCTGCTGCGCTGCCTTGCAGGGCCTGAAACTTGCTAATAGTGCTGCCACGGCAGGGCAAACCCGGTAGGGCCTTCGGGCGCCGGGCACAACCATCCGGCCCCATTCACACATTGCTATGGAGTCTTCTCTCATGAACCGTTTGATCGACCGGCGCAGCTTCTCGGCGGGCCTGGCCCTGTCCGCCATCGCCTGCGCCGCCCTGCTTGCCGGGTGCGGCAAGGTGCCCGACACCATCAAGGTCGGCGTGGCGCAGCCGCTGAGCGGCCCGCTGGGCGCCCTGGGGCAGGACTTGCTCAACGGCGTGAACCTGGCCGTGGCCGAGCTGAACCAGAGCGGCTACACCGTGGACGGCAAGCGCGTGACGCTGGAGGTGGTGGCGCTGGACGACAAGGCCGACGCCGCCACCGGCAAGGCCGTGGCCCAGCAGCTGGTGGACGCGGGCGTGGTGGCCGTCATCGGGCACCTGAATTCGGGCGTGAGCATCGAGGCCGCGCCCATCTACGCGGCCAAGGACATCGCGCAGATCGCCATCTCCACCAACCCCAGGTTCACGCAGCTGGGCTTTCCCACCACCTTCCGCATGGTCGGCAACGACACGCTGCAGGCGCGCGCCATCGGCTCGTTCGCCGCCACGCAGCTGTCGGCCACGCGCTATGCCGCGCTGGACGACGGCACGCCCTACGGCAAGGGCCTGGCCGACGGCGCGGCCGAGCAGCTCAAGGCCGAGAAGAAGGACGTGGTGGTGCGCAAGTCGTTCGACGACAAGACCACGGCGTTCGACGCGCTGGCCGAGGAGCTGAAGACCGCCCAGGTCGAGGTCATCGTCTCCACGCTCAACGACTTTCAGGCGCTGGCGCTGCTGGAGGCCCTGCGCAAGGTGGGCCACACCAAGGTGAGCCTGCTGGGCGGCGACACCATCAAGACCACCGACATGACCAAAGGCCGGGGCATCGTCGAGGGCGGGCTGTACGCCACGTCCCCGGTGCTGGAGGCCAAGGAGTTCACCACGGGCAAGCCCTTCCTCGAAAAATACACCGCCGCCTACAAGAAGCCGCCTGCCTACGGCGGCCACTACAGCTACGACAGCATGTACGTGCTGTCCGCCGCCATCCAGAAGGCCAAGTCGGCCGAGCCCGCAGACATCACCAAGGCGCTGCACAGCATCAACGGCTATGCGCCCGTGAGCGGCACCATGACCTGGGACGAGAAGGGCGAGCAGCGCTACGGTGCCGTGGGCGTGTACGAGCTGCGGCGGGGCGGCTGGGAGCTGCGCATGCGCTCCGACCGCTGGTAATTACACTCGCGGCCCATGAGCTTGCTGATCCTGGGCATTGAATCCTCTTGCGACGAAACCGGCGTGGCACTCGTGCGCGCCACGGGCGACGCCGTACCCACGCTGCTGGCGCACGCGCTGCACAGCCAGATCGACATGCACCAGGCGTATGGCGGCGTGGTGCCCGAACTGGCCAGCCGCGACCACATCCGGCGCGTACTGCCGCTGGCGGCGCAGGTGCTGTCCGACGCGGACCGATCTCTGTCAGACGTGGACGTGGTCGCCTATACGCGCGGGCCGGGCCTGGCCGGGGCGCTGCTGGTGGGCGCGGGGGTGGCCTGCGCTTTGGGCGCGTCCCTGGGCAAGCCGGTGCTGGGGGTGCATCACCTGGAGGGGCATCTGCTGTCTCCCTTCCTGAGCGCCGACCCGCCGGAATTTCCCTTCGTCGCCCTGCTGGTGTCGGGCGGGCACACGCAGCTCATGCGGGTGGACGGCGTGGGGCGCTATGAGATCCTGGGCGAAACCATCGACGACGCGGCGGGCGAGGCGTTCGACAAGTCCGCCAAGCTCATGGGCCTGGGCTACCCGGGCGGGCCTGCGCTGTCGCGGCTGGCCGAGCAGGGGAATGCGGCAGCGTTCAAGCTGCCCCGGCCCCTGCTGCACAGCGGCGACCTGGACTTCTCCTTCGCGGGCCTGAAAACGGCGGTGCTGACGCAAGCCAAAAAGCTGGGCGACGACCTGGAGGCGCGCAAGGCCGACCTGGCCGCCAGCACCGAGGCGGCCATCGTCGAGGTGCTGGTGAAGAAGACGCTGGCGGCGCTGAAGCAGACGGGCCTTCAGCGCGTGGTGGTGGCTGGCGGCGTGGGGGCCAACCGGCATCTGCGGGCGCAGCTCAACGCCGCCTGCGCGCAAGCCGGGGTGCGCGTGCATTACCCCGAGCTGCACCTGTGTACCGACAACGGGGCCATGATCGCCATGGCGGCTGCCATGCGCCTGCAGGCGGGGCAGCAGGCGGCGAATACCGACTACGCTTTTGACGTGAAGCCGCGGTGGTCGTTGGATGCGATCACGGTTTGAGGTTTATGGTCAAAATGGGCTCTGGCGCTTGGCGGCCTCAAATCTGAAGTGCAACACCCCTTCAAAATTGAGGCCCCATGACAAAGAACACCTACGAACAACTGAGCGAGATGGAGCGCCATGCGATAGCGCTGGGGCTACAGCAA
>NZ_JASGDA010000060.1:0-12070 GCF_047607405.1 Acidovorax sp.
CCGCCAGCGCCTGGCCGCCACGACGGCCCTGCGCGGCGCGGGCGGTTCGGGCGGCGGCAGCGGCCCGTGGATGCAGCTGCGCGCCGCGCTCAAAGGCGTGAGCGACGTGGAGCGCATCACCGCCCGCACCGCCTTGCGCCAGGTGCGCCCGCGCGAGCTGGTGGCGCTGTGCAAGACGCTACAAAAATCAGAGCTACTCACGCTTACCCATCAAGCACCAGAGCCGTATTTGGCTCAAATTTTCAGCCACCTGCATCCACCCCAAGGCTGCACCGACCTGCTGCGCGCCGCGATTGCCGAGGAGCCCGCCGCCCTGGTGCGCGACGGCGGCGTGATCGCCACGGGCTTCGACACCGAGCTGGACGAGCTGCGCGCCATCCAGACCCATTGCGACGCCTTTCTGCTCGACCTGGAAACGCGCGAAAAGGCCCGCACCAACATCCCCAACCTGCGCGTGCAGTTCAACAAGGTGCATGGCTTCTACATCGAGGTGACGAGCAGCCATGTGGACAAGGTGCCCGACGACTACCGCCGCCGCCAGACGCTGAAGAACGCCGAGCGCTTCATCACGCCCGAGCTGAAAGCCTTCGAGGACAAGGCCCTGTCCGCCAACGAACGCGCCCTGGCGCGCGAGAAATGGCTGTACGAGCAGATCCTGGACCGGCTGCAGGCCCACGTGCCCGCCCTCACCCGACTGGCCCAGGCGCTGGCCGCGCTGGACGTGCTGTGTACGCTGGCCGAGCGCTCGCTCACGCTCGGCTGGTGCGCGCCGCAGTTCGTCGAGCAGCCCTGCATCGAGATCGAAAGCGGCCGCCACCCGGTGGTCGAGGCCCGTTTGGCAGAAACGTCATCCGGCAGCTTCATCGCCAACCACACGCGCCTGAACGCCAACACACGCATGCAGATCATCACCGGCCCCAACATGGGCGGTAAGTCCACCTACATGCGACAGGTGGCGCTGATCGTGCTGCTGGCCAGCATGGGCAGCCACGTGCCCGCCGCGAGCTGCCGCCTGGGGCCCATCGACGCCATCCATACCCGCATCGGCGCGGCGGACGACCTGGCGAACGCGCAGTCCACCTTCATGCTGGAGATGACCGAAGCCGCGCAAATCCTGCACGCCGCCACGCCGCACAGCCTGGTGCTGATGGACGAGATCGGGCGCGGCACCAGCACCTTCGACGGCCTCGCGCTCGCCAGCGGCATCGCCACGCACCTGCACGACAAGACCCGCGCCTTCGCCCTGTTCGCCACGCACTACTTCGAGCTGACCGAGCTGCCCGCGCAGGCGCGCCACGCCGTCAACATGCACGTGAGCGCGACCGAAGCACATGACAAGGGGGGCGCGGACATCGTCTTCCTGCACGAGATCCAGCCCGGCCCGGCCAGCCGCAGCTACGGCATTCAAGTGGCCAAGCTGGCGGGCATGCCCTCGCCCGTGCTGCACCATGCGCGCCACGCGCTGGCGGCGCTGGAAGAGCGCGCGGGCGCCAACGAGCGGCAGGTGGACCTGTTCGCCGCGCCCCCCGCGCCCGAGGGCGCGGGCAGCGGGCCGGTGGAAGCCGCGCTGGCAGGCATCAACCCCGACCAGCTGTCGCCCCGCGAGGCGCTGGATGCGCTGTACCAGCTCAAGCGGCTGGCGGGTTGATGTTCAGGCTCAGAATAGCCTGTAGCCCTTTCTGCAAAAGCGCAAGCAGCTATCATTTTTGACAACCTCGCCGCCCCGACTAAACTCCTGGGCTCCCCCACTGTTCCCATATTCCCACCCATGACGTACTGCGTCGCCATCAAACTCAATGCCGGACTGGTGTTCCTGTCCGATTCCCGCACCAACGCCGGCCTGGACCAGATCAGCTCCTTTCGCAAGATGATGGTCTATGAAAAGGCGGGCGACCGCTTCATGGTGCTGCTGTCGGCGGGCAACCTGTCCATCTCGCAGTCCGTGCGCGAAATCCTGCAGACCGAGCAGCTCAAGGACGGCGAATCGGGCGAGGCCATCACCATCTGGAACGCCAGGAGCATGTTCGACGCCGCCCGCGTGCTGGGCGCCGCCGTGCGCCACGTCCACGAGCGCGACGGCGCGGCGCTCAAGCGCTCGGGCGTGGACTTCAACGTGTCGCTGGTGTTCGGCGGGCAGATCGCGGGCGAGGGCATGCGCCTGTTCCAGGTGTATTCGGCGGGCAACTTCATCGAGGCCACGTCCGAGACGCCCTATTTCCAGATCGGCGAATCCAAGTACGGCAAGCCCGTGCTCGACCGCGTGCTCGTGCCCGAGACGCCGCTGGACGAAGCCGCCAAGTGCGCCCTGGTGTCCATGGACAGCACGCTCAAGTCCAACCTCTCGGTGGGCCTGCCCCTGGACCTGGTGGTCTATGAGGTGGACCGCTTCGCCACCGAGAAGATCGTCTGCATCGACGAGAACAACCCCTATTTCCGCATGGTGCATGACAACTGGGGGCAGAAGCTGCGCCAGGTGTTCGACAGCATCGAGGACCCCGCCTGGGACGGCGGCGCGGCCAGCGCGCCCATCATGGTGACGCCCGCGCGCTGCAAGCCGATCAAGAAGATCGCCACGCCCATGGACAAGCTCATCTGACCGGCGATGACCCCCATCGTCTTCTCACACGCCAACAGCTTTCCGGCCAGCACCTACCGCGTGCTGTTCCGGCACCTCAAGGCCCGGGGTTTCAGCGTGAGCGCCGTGGACCGCTTTGGCCACGACCCGCGCTACCCCGTCACCAACAACTGGCCGCACCTGGTGCAGCAGCTCGCCGACTTCGCCACGCAGCAGGTGCAGAGCGCGGGCGGGCCGGTGTTCCTGGTCGGGCATTCGCTGGGTGGCTTCCTGAGCGTGATGACCGCCGCGCTGCACCCGCACCTGGCGCGCGGCGTGCTGCTGATCGACTCGCCGCTCCTGAGCGGCTGGAAGGCCAACGCCGTGGGCATGGCCAAGCGCGCGCAGGTGGTCGGCTCCCTCTCGCCCGGCAAGATCAGCCGCCAGCGGCGCTTTGCCTGGGCCAGCAACGAGGAGGCGCTGGAGCACTTCGGCAAGAAGAAAGCCTTCGCCCGCTGGCATCCCGACGTGCTGAACGACTACGTCACGCACGGCCTGCAGGACCAGGACGGCAAGCGCGTTCTCAGCTTCGACCGCGCGGTGGAGACCGCCATCTACAACACCCTGCCCCACCACCTGGGCCGCCTGCTCGCCAAGCACCCGCTGCAATGCCCGGCGGCCTTCATCGGCGGGCGCGACTCGGACGAGATGAAGCAGGTGGGCATGGCCATGACGCTGCGCATCACCCAGGGCCGCACCATGATGCTGGACGGCAGCCACCTGTTCCCCATGGAGCAGCCCCAGGCCACGGCGGCGGCCATCGAGGCGTCGCTGCTCAACCTGCTGTCGATCGAGAAAATTTAAGCTTTTTTGGCCTCCAGCGCTTATCCAGAAAGCGCGAGCAGCTATCATTTTTGAATCAACCGGCCCACTTCACCAGCCCCGTCCAGGCGGTGATCAGCACCACCACGCCGAACGCGATGCGGTAGTACGCGAACGGCACGAAGCTGTGGCTGCTGATGTAGCGCAGCAGCCAGCGCACGCACAGCCAGGCGCTGACGAACGAGAACACCAGGCCCACGGCGAACAGCGGCACGTCGGCGGCGGACAGCAGCGCGCGCTCCTTGTACAGGCTGTACGCCCCGGCGCCGATCAGTGTGGGGATGGCCAGGAAGAAAGAAAAGTCGGTGGCCGCCTTGCGCGACAGGCCCAGCAGCATGCCGCCGATGATGGTGGCGCCGCTGCGGCTGGTGCCGGGCACCATGGCCAGGCACTGCACCAGGCCGACTTTGAGCGCGTCCAGCGCCGTCATGTCGTCCACCGACGCGATGCGCGTGGCCGAGGGCGCGCGGCGCTCGGCCCACAGGATGATGAAGCCGCCGACGATGAAGGTGCTGGCCACCACCGTGGGCGTGAACAGGTGCGCCTTGATGGCCTTGCCCAGCAGCAGCCCCAGCACCACGGCGGGCACGAAGCCGATGAGCACGTTCAGCGCGAAGCGCTGCGCCTGCCGCTCGGTGGGCAGCGCCGCCAGCGTGGCGCGGATCTTTTGCCAGTACACCAGGATGACCGCGAAGATGGCCCCGGTCTGGATGGCGATGTCGAACACCTGGGCCTTGGCGTCGTCGAAGCCCAGCAGCGAGCCGACCAGGATCAGGTGGCCGGTGGATGAGATGGGCAAAAACTCGGTCAGCCCCTCGACCACGCCCATGATGGCGGCCTTGACCAACAGTACAACGTCCACGGTGTGCTTTCAAAGAATATGAGCCAAATCGGCCTCTAGCGCTTGCTAGACAAGCGCGAGCAGCTATCAAAACAGGATTATCACTGCATTGCCCACGGCGCCTGCCAACCGCCGCCCAGGGCCTGCACCAGCGCCACCGCCGCCAGCTGGCGGTTGAGCTGCAATTGCAGCAGCGCCTGCCGGGCCGACAGCGCGCTGGCCTGCGCGGCCACGACCTCGGTGTAGCTCAGTTGCCCCTGGCGGTAGCGGTTGAGCTGCTGCTCGGCGGTGCGCTCGGCGGCGGACACGGCCTCGCGGCGCAGGGGCTCCTGCGCTTGCAGGGTGCGCAGCACGGTGAGCTGGTCTTCCACGGCCTGGAAGGCCGTGAGCACCGTCTGGCGGTAGGCGGCGGCGCTCGCCGCGTGCGCGGCGCGGGCCTCGTCCACACGGGCGGCGGTGGCCCCGGCGTCGAACAGGGTCTGCGCCAACGACAGGCCCAGCGACCACACCGCGTTGGACGCCTTGAACAAGTCCGCCACGTTGGCACCGCTGCTGCCCAGCGAGGCGCCCAGGCTGATGCTGGGGAACCAGGCGGCGCGCTCGATGCCGATCTGCGCATTGGCGGCGGCCACGGCGCGCTCGGCCGCCGCGATGTCGGGGCGGCGTTGCAGCAGGGTGGATGGCAGGGCCAGCGGGATGTCGGGCGCGTGGGCCGTCCACGGCGCGGCGGGTAGCGCGAAGTCTGCGGGCGCACGCCCGGTCAGCACGGCCACGGCGTGCTCGAAGCGCGCGCGGTTCTGGCGCACGGTGGCGAGGTCGGCGCGGGCGTTGGCCAGCTGCGTCTGCGCCTGCAGCACGTCGGCCTGCGCGACCACGCCTGCGGCGTAGCGGTTGCTGGCAATTTGCAGGCTGCGTTCGTAGCCTTCCACGGTGGCTTGCAGCAGTTGCGCTTCGGCATCGGCCTCGCGCAGCTGAAAGTAGGCGGACGCCAGCGCGCCCACGGCGGACAGGCGGGCGGACGCCAGGTCGGCCTCGCTGGCCTGCGCGCTGGCCTCGGCGCTGGTCACACTGCCTTGCAGGCGGCCCCACAGGTCGGGCGCCCAGTCCACGCCCAGCGATGCCTGTGTGGCGGTGCCGGGGCTGCTCGCGCCAGCGCCGCCCGTGCGCGTGGCGCCGCCCGACAGCGTGACCGAGGGCAGCAGCCCCGCGCGCTGCTGGCGCACCACGGCCTGGGCCTGGGTGTAGGCGGCCACGGCGGCGGCGATGTCCTGGTTGGACAACTGCACCTGCTCGGCCAGGCGGTTCAGCTCGGCGTCCTGGAACAGCTCCCACCACGGGCCACGGTCCAGCGCATCCGCAGGCGCGGCGGGGGCCCAGGTCGCACCTGCCTCCTTGAAGGCGGCGGGCAGGGGCATGGCGGGCGGCTGGTAGGGCTCGGTGGTGGAGCAGGCCGACAGCAGGCACAGCAGCGCGAGGGTGATGGGCAGGGAGTTCTTCATGGCGTCAGGCGGCTCAGTTGCCGCTCGTTGGGCGCAGGCTTGCGCAGCTTGTCCAGCAGCACATAGACCACGGGCGTGGTCAGCAGGGTCAGCAACTGGCTGGCGACCAGCCCGCCGATGATGGCGACACCCAGCGGCTGGCGCAGCTCCGACCCCTGGCCGAAGCCGATGGCGAGCGGCAGCGCGCCCAGAGCGGCGGCCACGGTGGTCATCAGGATGGGCCGAAAGCGCAGCATGCAGGCTTCGCGCACGGCGTCCAGTGCAGACAGGCCGCGTGCGCGCTCGGACTCCAGCGCGAAGTCGATGATCATGATGGCGTTCTTCTTGACGATGCCGATGAGCAGGAACACCCCGATGAGCGCAATGATGGTGAACTGCATGCCGAACAGCAGCAGCGCCAGCACAGCGCCCACGCCCGCCGAGGGCAGCGTGGTCAGCACGGTGATGGGGTGGACGAGGCTCTCGTACAGCACGCCCAGCACCAGGTAGATGACCACGATGGCCGTCACGATCAAAAACACCTGCTGCCCCTGCGACTGCTGCGCACTCAGCGCCGTGCCCTCGAAGCCGCCGCGCACGCTGGTGGGCATGGCGATGCCAGCCTCGGCCTGCGCTATGACCTGCCGCGTCTGCGCGAGCGAGGTACCGGGGTCGATGTTGAACGAGAGGGTGGTGGCCAGCTCGCCGTCCTGGTGGCTGATGGACGTGGGCGCCGCCCGCTCCGCCACGCGGGCGATGGCGGACAGCGGCACCATGGTGGACGCCGCCGTGCTGATGACCTGCCCCGTGGACGCGCCCCGCTGCCCCGGGTTGGCCGACGAGCCTGTGGAGCCCGTGGGGTTGGCCGCCACGTAGATGTCGGCCAGCGCGGGCGGCCCCTGCGTGTATTCGGGCGCCCATTCCATGATGACGGCGTACTGGTTCAGCTCGTCATAAATGGTGGCGACGGAGCGCTGGCCGAAGGCGTTGTACAGCGCGGCGTCGATGGCCGCGTTGGTCACGCCCAGCCGCGAGGCCGTGGCGCGGTCGATCTCCACATAGGTTTCCACGCCGTTCTCCGACAGGTCCGTGTCCACGTCCTGCAGCAAGGGCTCGTCCTTGAGCTTGTCGGCCAGCTTGCCCGTCCACAGCTTCAGCTCCGCCATGCTGTCGCCCTTGAGCGTGTACTGGTACGTGGAGTTGCTGGAGCGCCCGCCCATGCGCAAGTCCTGCACCGGGTTCAAAAAGACCCGCAGCCCCGTGATCTGGTTGAGCTGCGGCCGCAGCCGGGCAATGACGGCGGGCGTGCCCACGCCGCGCTGCGACAGGGGTTTGAGGTTGGCGAACAGAAAACCCCCGCCCGCGCGCCCGCCGCCCGAGAAGCCCACCACCGTGTCCACCGCCGGGTCCTTGCGGATGATCTCCACCGCCTGGCGCAGCTTGGCCGCCAGCGCGTCGGACGAGATGCTCTGGTCGGCGCGCAGACCCGCCGCCAGTTGGCCGTTGTCCTGCTCGGGGAAGTAGCCCTTGGGTATCTTGGCGAACAGCACCCCATTGAGCGCGATGACGGCCAGCAGGATCAGCACCACCAGCCCCTTGCTCGCCAGCGCCCAGTCCAGCGCGTGGCCGTAGCCGCGCAGCACGGCCTGGTAGCTGCGCTCGGCCCAGCGCGCCAGGCGGCCCGGCGGCTTGTCGCGCGCGGGGTCGTGCGCGCGCAGCAGCCAGGCGCACATCATGGGCGTGGTGGTGAGCGAGATGACCAGCGAAATCATCACCGCCGCCGACAGCGTGACCGCGAACTCGCGGAACAGCCGCCCCACCTGCCCGTCCATGAACAACAGCGGTATGAACACCGCCACCAGCGACAGGCTGATGGACAGCACCGTAAAGCCCACCTCGCGCGCACCGCGCAGCGCCGCCTCCATGCGGCCCATGCCCGCCTCGATGTGGCGCATGGTGTTCTCCAGCACCACGATGGCGTCGTCCACCACGAAGCCCGTGGCCACCGTCAGCGCCATCAGGCTCAGGTTGTTGAGGCTGAAGCCCAGGAAATACATGACGCCGAAGGTGCCCAGCAGCGACACCACCGTCGCCACCGCCGGAATGGCCGTGGCCCGCGCCTTGCGCAGGAACAGGCCCACCACCAGCACCACGAGGGCGATGGAGACCATCAGCGTCAGCTCCACCTCCTTGAGCGATGCGCGGATGGAGTTGGTGCGGTCGGACGCGACTGCGATCTGAATGTCCTGCGGCAGCTGCGCCTGCAGCTCGGGCAGCAGGCCGCGCACGGCGTCCACGGTGGCGATGATGTTGGCGTCGGGCTGGCGCGTGACCAGCACGATGATGGCCGGTTCGCCGTTGAACAGGCCGATGGTGCGGCGGTTCTCCACGCCGTCTTCCACCCGCGCCACGTCGCCCAGGCGCACGGCGGCGCCGTTGCGCCACGCGACGATGAGCGCTGCGTATTCCGCCGCCTTGCGGGCGGGCGCGGGCGTGTAGATCTGCAGGCGGCGGCCATCGCCCTCGATGGCGCCCTTGGGCCGGTTGGCGTTGGACGCCTGGATGGCGGCGCGCACGTCTTCCGTGCTGATGCCATAGCGGTTGAGCGCGAACGGCAGCAGCTCCACCCGCACGGCAGGCAGCGAGCCGCCGCCGATCTCCACGTCGGCCACGCCGTCCACTTGCGACAGGCGCTGGCTGACCACGTTGGAGACGGCGTCGTAAATCTCGCCCGGCGTGCGCGTCTTGGACGTGAGCGCCAGGATGATGACCGGCGCCGCCGCCGAGTTGTGCTTGCGGTAGGTGGGGTTGCTGCGCAGCGTGGCGGGCAGGTCGGCGCGGGCGGCGTTGATGGCGGCCTGCACCTCGCGCGCCGCGGCGTCGATGTTGCGGTGCAGGTCGAACTGCAGGCTCACCCGGGTCGAGCCGCTGGAGCTGGACGAGGTCATCTCGTTCACCCCCGCGATCACGCCCAGCCGCCGCTCCAGCGGCGTCGCCACGCTGGACGCCATGGTCTCGGGGCTGGCGCCCGACAGGCTGGCCGACACCGAGATGGCCGGGTAGTCCACCTGCGGCAGCGGCGACACCGGCAGCACGAAGAACGCCGCGATGCCCGCCAGCGCGAGGCCGATGGTCAGCAGCACCGTCGCCACGGGGCGCTCGACGAAGGGGCGCGACAGGTTCATCGGCGGCGGCCCAGGCGGTCGAACGCCAGGTAGATGACGGGCGTGGTGAACAGCGTGAGCAACTGGCTCACGATCAGCCCGCCGAAGATCGCCAGGCCCAGCGGGCGGCGCAGCTCCGCGCCCTCGCCCCAGCCGAACATCAGCGGCAGCGCGGCGAACAGCGCGGCCAGCGTGGTCATGAGGATGGGGCGGAAGCGCAGCAGCGCGGCCTGGTGGATGGCCTGCTGCGGGGCCATACCCTGCTGGCGTTCAGCGTCGATGGCGAAGTCGATCATCATGATGGCGTTCTTCTTGACGATGCCGATCAAGAGGATGATGCCGATGATGCCGATCACGCCCAGGTCGTTGCCCGTCACCATCAGCGCCAGCAGCGCGCCCACGCCCGCCGATGGCAGGGTGGACAGAATCGTGACGGGGTGGATGTAGCTCTCGTACAGCACGCCCAGCACGATATAGACGCACACCATCGCCGCGAGGATCAGCCAGAGCTGGCTGGTCAGCGACTTCTCATACGCGCCCGCCGCGCCCAGGAACTCCATGGACAGCCCGGCGGGCATGCCGATTTCCTGGGCCGCCGCGCGGATGGCGTCCACCGCGCCGCCCAGCGACACGCCCGGCGCCTTGTCAAAGCCCAGCGTGGCCGCAGGGTACTGCGCCACGCGCGTGACCTGCAGCGGCGCGGGCTGCTCGCGGATGGTGGCCACCGCCGACAACGGCGTGGCCGCGCCCGAGCCCGTGCGCAGTGGCAGCGTGCCCAGGGCCTCGGGCGTGTCCAGGTGGTCTTGCTGCGCCTCCAGGATCACGCGGTATTGGTTGGTCTCGGTGAAGATGGTGGAGACGATGCGCTGGCCGAAGGCGCTGTACAGCGTGTCGTCCACCGTGCTGGCCGTGACGGACAGGCGCGACGCCGTGTTGCGGTCGATGTCCACGTAGGCCGACAGGCCCTGCGCGCCCGCGTCGGTGGTGGCGTTGCGCACCTTGGGCTCGGTCTGCAGGCGCTCGGCCAGCTTGCGCGTCCATTCGTTGACCTGGGCGGCATCCACGCCGCCGATCGAGACGCGGTATTCCGTCGGCCCCGTCTCGGCGTCGATGGTCAGGTCCTGCACGGGCTGCAAATACAGCGTGACGCCGGGCACGGCCTGCACGCGCTCGCGCAGCCGCTGCATGACGGCGTCCTGCGCGCCGCGCCCGGGTTTCAGGTTGATGAGCATGCGCCCCGCGTTCAGCATGGTGTTGTTGGCCGCGTCCACGCCCACGAAGGAACTGAGCGACTGCACGTCGGGGTCTTGCAGGATGGCGCGGGCGGCGGCCAGTTGCAGCTCGCTCATGCGGGCGTACGACACGTCCTGCGCCGCCTCGATGCGCGCCTGCAGCTGCCCCGTGTCCTGCGTGGGGAACAGTCCCTTGGGGATGACCGCGTACAGCAGCACCGTCAGCGCCAACGTGAGCACCGCCACGACCAGCGTCGCGCCCTGGTGGCGCAGCACCCATTGCAGCCAGCGGTCGTAGCCCGCGATGACGCGCTCGAAGCCCTGGTGGATGCGGCCCGCCACGCCGTGCTGCTGCGGCTCGGCCCGCAGCCAGCGCGCCGCCATCATGGGCACCAGCGTCAGCGACACCACGCCAGAGATCAGGATGGTGATCGCCAGCGTCACCGCGAACTCGCGGAACAGCCGCCCCACCACGTCGCCCATGAACAACAGCGGTATCAGCACCGCGATCAGCGACACGGTGAGCGAGATGATGGTGAAGCCGATCTGCGTCGCGCCCTTGAGCGCGGCCTGGAACGGCGGCTCGCCCTCCTCCAGGTAGCGCGCGATGTTCTCGATCATCACGATGGCGTCGTCCACCACGAAGCCGGTGGCGATGGTCAGCGCCATCAGGCTCAGGTTGTTCAGGCTGTACCCAAGCAGGTACATCACGCCGCAGGTGCCGATGAGCGAGATCGGCACCGCCAGGCTGGCGATGACGGTGGCGCGCAGGCTGTGCAGAAAGAAGAAGATCACCAGCACCACCATGAGCACGGCCAGCGCCAGCTCCAGCTCCACATGGTGGACGGATGCGCGGATGCCCGTGGTGCGGTCGGACAGCACCTGCACGTGCAGCGAGGCGGGCAGGCCCGCCTGCAGCTCGGGCAGCAGCTTCTTGATGGTGTCCACCGTGGCGATCACATTCGCGCCCGGCTGGCGCTGCACATTAAGAATGATCGAAGGCGTCTCGTTGGCCCACGCCCCCAGCCGGTTGTTCTCGGCCCCGTCCACCACGCGGGCCACGTCGAGCATGCGGACGGGCGCGCCGTCGCTCCAGGAGACGATGAGGTTCTGGTAGTCCTCCACCGTCAGCAGCTGGTCGTTGGCGTTGATGGTGTAGGAGCGCAGCGCGCCGTCGAAGCTGCCCTTGGCGCTGTTGGCGTTGGCGGCGGTGATGGCGCTGCGCAGCGTGTCCAGCCCGATGCCGTGCGACGCCAGCGCCCGCGTGTCGGCCTGTATGCGCACAGCGGGCCGCTGCCCGCCCGCCAGCGACACCAGGCCCACGCCCGCGACCTGGCTGATCTTCTGCGCCAGCCGGGTGTTGACCATGTTCTGCACCTCGGTCAGCGGCAGCGTGCTGGAGCTGATGGCGAGCGTGAGCACGGGCGCGTCGGCAGGGTTGACCTTGGCATACACCGGCGGCGCGGGCAGGTCGGCGGGCAGCAGCGAATTGCCCGCGTTGATGGCGGCCTGCACCTCCTGCTCGGCCACGTCCAGCGCCAGGCCCAGGCCGAATTGCAGCGTGATGATGGACACGCCCGCCGCGCTGGTGGACGCCATGCGCGCAAGGCCCGGCATCTGGCCGAATTGGCGCTCCAGCGGGGCGCTGACGGTGCGGCTCATCACCTCGGGGCTGGCGCCGGGGTAGAGCGTCTGCACCTGGATGGTGGGGTAGTCCACCTCGGGCAGGGCCGACAGCGGCAGAAAGCGCAGGCCCACCAGCCCCGCCAGCACGATGGCGAGCATCAGCAGCGCCGTCGCCACGGGCCTTTCGATGAACGGGCGCGAAGGGCTCATGCCGTCGGCCCGCAATCAGTGCTGCTGCGGGCGCTGGCCGCCCGTGCCAGACGCCCTGCCGCGCGGCGCCGACGCGCCCGCGC
>NZ_JASGDA010000061.1:0-42311 GCF_047607405.1 Acidovorax sp.
GCCCCGCCGCCGCCCGCCGAGGCCGTCACGCCCGCGCCAGCCCCCGCGCAAGCGCCCCAGCCCGCCAACCGCGCCACCCCCCGGCAAACCGACCGCATCATCATCGTCGCGCTCGACCCCGGCCATGGCGGCGAAGACCCCGGCGCCATCGGCCCCGGCGGCACACGCGAGAAGGACGTGGTGCTGCGCGTGGCCCACCTGCTGCGCGACCGCATCAACGCCGCCACCGTGGGCGGCAACCCCATGCGCGCCTTCCTCACGCGCGACGGCGACTACTTCGTGCCGCTGGGCACGCGCGTGCAGAAGGCGCGGCGCGTGCAGGCCGACCTGTTCGTCAGCATCCACGCCGACGCTTTCACCACCCCGGCGGCGCGCGGCGCCAGCGTGTTCGCCCTGAGCCAGGGCGGCGCGTCCAGCGCGGCCGCGCGCTGGCTGGCCAACAAGGAGAACCAGGCCGACCTGGTGGGCGGCATCAACGTGCAGTCCAAGGACCAGCACGTGCAGCGCGCGCTGCTGGACATGAGCACCACCGCGCAGATCAACGACAGCCTCAAGCTCGGCTCCGTGCTGCTGGGCGAGATCGGCAACGTCGGCAAGCTGCACAAGCCGCGCGTGGAGCAGGCGGGCTTCGCGGTGCTCAAGGCGCCCGACATTCCCAGCGTGCTGGTCGAGACGGCCTTCATCAGCAACCCCGAGGAAGAGCGCCGCCTGCGCAGCAGCGCCTACCAGGAGCAGCTGGCCGACGCGCTGATGCGCGGCATCACGCGCTACTTCGCCAGAAACCCGCTGCTGGCGCGCAGCCGGTCGGTCTGAGAACGTGTTTACGATCTGACACTGGTTCACATTTGCGGCCACGCCGCCTGCATAAACTCGGCGTTTTTCAACGGGAGCACACAATGAACACCCAGGACATCTGGCACTTTCTGACCACCCAGGGCACGGAGTTCGGCATCAAGCTGCTGACGGCCATCGCCGCATGGATCGTGGGCCGCTGGCTGATCGCGCTGGCCGTGGGCCTCATGGGCAAGGTGATGGCGCGCGGCGGCAAGATCGACGCCACGCTGGCGCACTACCTCAAGTCCATCACCTCGGTGGTGCTCAACATCATCCTGATCCTGGCGATCCTGGACATCTTCGGCGTCAAGACCACCTCGTTCGCCGCGCTGCTGGCGGGCGCGGGCCTGGCCATCGGCGCCGCCTGGAGCGGCATGCTGGGCAACTTTGCCGCAGGCGTGTTCATGCAGGTGCTGCGGCCCTACAAGGTGGGCGACTTCATCAGCGCGGGCGGCGTGGTCGGCACCGTCACCGAGCTGGGCCTGTTCGCCACCACCCTGACCACGCCCGACAACGTGATGACCGTGGTGGGCAACGGCAAGATCTTTGGCGACAACATCCAGAACTTCAGCGCCCTGCCCGTGCGCCGCGTGGACTGCGTGGCCAAGGTGGCCAACAGCGTGAGCCCGCTGGACGCCATCGCGCGCCTCAAGCCCGTGATCGCCGCCATCCCCAACGTGGCGGCCAGCCCCGCGCCCGACATCGAAATCCTGGAGTTCACACCCGAAGGCCCCAAGCTCTGCGTGCGCCCCTACACCCACACCGACCACTACTGGCAGGTCTATTTCGACACGCACAAGGCCATCGTCGAGACCTTCGGCACCGCAGGCTACCCGGTGCCCGAAACGCCCGTGGCCTACCGCAGCACGGCGGCGTAAGCCAGGCCGTGGGGCTGTCCGGCACCGTCCTACGTGTACCGTCCCCGGCTGCCTACAGCCACGCCGCCCGGCGTTGTCCATAGTAGAGGCACAGGTCCACGGGGGCCTGCCCTTTCACTTGAAATAAGGACATCGCCATGACTGCACCTCATCGTCACCTGTTTCTCGCAGCCTCCATCGCCGCGGCCCTGGCGCTGGGCGGCTGTGCATCCAACCCCACCAATGCCCAGGTCGGCACCGGCGTAGGCGCCGTGGTCGGCGGCCTGGCGGGCAATGCGATCTTCGGCGGGCCCGTGGGCACCATCGGCGGCGCTGCGGCCGGGGCCCTGGTGGGCCATGAAATCGGCGAAGACCGCGACCAGCGCCGCCGCTGATAGGTTGTCAAAAATTTAAGCCAAAATGGCTGCCAGCGCTTATGCAGCAAGCGCTGGAAGCTTCTTTTTTTATAGCACCGCGCTGCGAGCCTGCCGCCCCGCCCGCCATGCGCCGAAGATGGCGATCAGGCCGGGGACGAAGATCATCGCCCAGATGATCTTGTCCAGGTTCTCCTTCACCCACGCGAAGTTGCCGAAGAAGTAGCCCGCCGTACACAGGCCCAGCACCCACAGCAGCGCCCCGCCCACATTGAAGGCCGTGAACTTGGCGCGGCCCATGGCGGCCACGCCCGCCACGAAGGGCGCGAAGGTGCGGATGAACGGCATGAAGCGCGCCAGCACGATGGTGATGCCGCCGTAGCGCTCGTAAAAGCCATGCGCCTGGTCAAAGGCCCGCCGGTTGAACCAGCGCGAGTTCTCCCACTGGAACACCTTGGGGCCAAAGTACCGGCCTATCGCGTAGTTGCACTGGTCGCCCAAAATGGCCGCCGCGACCAGCACGGCACAGGCCAGCGCAAAGTTCATCAGCCCCGCGCCGCAGAGCGCGCCCACGATGAACAGCAGCGAATCGCCCGGCAAAAAGGGCATGACGACCAGTCCCGTCTCCACGAACACGATGAGGAACAGCAGCGCATAGACCCAGGGGCCGTAGTTCTGCACGAACGCCTCCAGGTATTTGTCCACGTGCAGGATGAAGTCGATCAGGTAAGTTGCCAGTTCCATAGGGGGCGGATTATCCCTACCTACAATCACGGCGTGACCGATATCCGCCGCCCCATCCGCGATCTTCCCGACGAACTCATCAGCCAGATCGCCGCCGGCGAGGTGGTGGAGCGCCCCGCCTCCGTCGTGCGCGAGCTGGTGGACAACGCGCTGGACGCGGGCGCCACGCAGGTCACCGTGCGCCTGTCGGCGGGCGGCGTGCGGCTCATCACCGTGGAGGACGACGGCGGCGGCATCCCGCAGGAGGAGTTGCCCATTGCCCTGCGCCGCCACGCCACCAGCAAGATCACCAGCCTGAACGACCTGGAGACGGTGGCCACCATGGGATTTCGCGGCGAGGCGCTGGCGGCCATTGCGTCCGTGTCGGAGATGTCCCTGCTCTCGCGCCCCGCCGCACAGGCCAGCGCCTTCTTGCTGGACGCCCGCAGCGGCGAGCTGCGCCCGGCGGCGCGCGCCACCGGCACCACGGTGGAGGTCAAGGAGCTGTTCTTCAGCACACCCGCGCGCCGCAAGTTCCTGAAAAGCGACGCGACCGAACTCGCGCACTGCATCGAGTCCGTGCGCCGCCACGCGCTGGCGCGGCCCGACGTGGGCTTTGCCATCTGGCACGAGGGCAAGCTGGTGGAGCAGTGGCGCGCCACCTTCGTGCCCGGCGAAGGCGACGACGCGCAGGACGCGCTGGCCCGCCGCCTGTCGGACGTGCTGGGCGAGGACTTCGTGGCGCAGTCCGTCGCCGTGCACCACCGCGCAGGCCCCGTCACCGTCACGGGCCGCGCCGGGCTGCCCGACGCCGCCCGCTCGCGCGCCGACCACCAGTACTGCTACGTGAATGGCCGCTTCGTGCGCGACAAGGTGCTGACCCACGCGGCGCGCAGCGCGTACGAGGACGTGCTGCACGGCCACCGGCAGCCCGTGTACGCGCTGTACGTGGAGATCGACCCGGCGCGGGTGGACGTGAACGTCCACCCCACCAAGATCGAGGTGCGCTTTCGCGACAGCCGCGAGGTGCACCAGGCCGTGCGCCACGCGGTGGAGAACGCCCTGGCCGCCCCGCGCGCCGCCGCGCTGGCCGCTGCCGCCCCGGTGCAGGCCGAGGTGGAAGATTTCAAGCCAAATCGGCCTCTAGCCCAGGCGTGGCAAGCGCAAGCAGCTATCAAATTTGAAAATCCCATCGGCCACAAGGTGAGCGACCTGGGAGCGCTGTGGCAGCCTGCAAACCCGCCAACCGTCGCAGAACCCGCCCCCATCGACTGGGCGCCCGCGCCGCCCGCGCCCGCTGCCGAAGAACCCGCTTGGCCGCTGGGCCGCGCGGTGGCGCAAATCCACGGCGTCTATATCCTGGCCGAAAACGCCCAGGGCCTGGTCATCGTGGACATGCACGCCGCGCACGAGCGCATCGTCTATGAACGCCTGAAGGCCCAGGCGGACAGCGGCGCGCGCATCGCCAGCCAGCCGCTCTTGATCCCCGCCACCTTCGCCGCCACGCCGCAAGAAGTGGCCACGGCGGAGGAATCCGCCGAGGTGCTGTCCACGCTGGGCCTGGAGATCGCGCCCTTCTCCCCCAAGACCCTGGCCGTGCGCGCCGTGCCCACCACGCTGGCGCAGGGCAACGCGGTCGAACTGGCCCGCAGCGTGCTGGCCGAACTGGCCGCGCACGACGCCACCACCGTGGTGCAGCGCGCCCGCAACGAAATCCTGGGCACCATGGCCTGCCACGGCGCCGTGCGCGCCAACCGCAAGCTCACCCTGGACGAGATGAACGCCCTGCTGCGCCAGATGGAAACCACCGAGCGCAGCGACCAGTGCAACCACGGGCGGCCCACGTGGCGGCAGTTGTCGATGAAGGAGCTGGATGCGCTGTTCTTGCGCGGCAGGTAGCCGCAGCGCACCCTGCAACCCGCCGACCTGCCCACAACGCCTGCGCTCGACCCAAGATATGCCCGCACCCGCCACCGCCCCGCCGCCCGCCATGGCCTCCAGCCTGGCCATCCTGGTGCTGGCGCTGCTGCTGTCCATACAGCCCGTCACCACCGACCTGTACCTGCCCGCGCTGCCCGCGCTCACGCGCGACCTGGGCGCGCCGCTGGCGGCGGCGCAGCTCACGCTCAGCGCGCTGCTGCTGGCGTTTGGCTGCTCGCAACTGGTGTGGGGGCCGCTGTCGGACCGGTTTGGCCGCCGCCCCATCCTGCTGGCGGGCCTTGGCATCTACACCGTGGCATCGCTGGGCAGCGCGTTCGCGCCCGGCATGTCGCTATTGATCGTGTGGCGCATCGCCCAGGGCGCGGCCATGGGCGCGGTGGTGATGTGCGCGCGCGCCATCGTGCGCGACCTGTACGAGCCGTTGGCGGGCGCGCGCGCCATGTCCAAGGCGCTCACGGGGCTGGGCATCGTGGCCTGCATCTGCGCGCCGCTGGGCGGGCTGTTGAGCGACTGGCTGGGCTGGCGCGTGGCGCTGCTGGCGCTCACGGTGTATGCCGCCGCCACCCTGGCCCTGGTCGCGGTGGCCCTGCCCGAGACGCTGGCGCACCGCAACCCGCAGGCGCTGCAGCCGCGCGTGCTGCTGGGTACCTGGGCGCTGGTGCTGCGCAACCCCACGTTCTGGGCGTTCTCGCTGCTGACCACGGCCACCTACGGGGGGCTGTTCACCTTTCTCGCGTCGTCGTCGTTCGTCTTCATCGACGTGCTGGGCCTCACGCGCACGCAGTATGGCGGGGTCATGGCGTCGTCCTGCGTGGCCTATTTTGCGGGCACCTTTTTGTGCCGCAGCCTGCTGGCGCGCTTCGGGCTGCTGCGCACGGTGGCGGTCGCCGGGGCGTTGAGCGTGATCGGCGGCACGCTGATGGCGACCGTGGCGCTGCTGGGCTGGCACCAGCCCTGGGTGCTGATGCTGCCTTTCTACCTGTTCATGCTGGCGCACGGCATCCACCAGCCCTGCGGGCAGAGCGGCGCCGTGGGGCCGTTCCCGCAGGCGGCGGGCGTGGCATCGGCGCTCAACGGCTTCATGACGATGCTGGCCGCGTTTGCCATCGGCGGCTGGCTGGGCGCGCGGCTGGACGGCACGGTGTGGCCGCTGGTCAACGGCGTGTGGTTCTGGTCGGCGGCGCTGGCGCTCATCGCGTGGACGCTGGTGCAGAAGTTCGGTGCCGCGCGTGACCACGCCTAGCACCGCCACCGCCATTGCCCTCGCTGGCCCCACCGCCTCGGGCAAGACCGCTGGCGCGCTGGCGCTGGCCGCCGTGCTGGGCAGGCAGGGCGTGCCGGTGGAGATCATCAGCGTGGACTCCGCCCTCGTCTATCGCGGCATGGACATCGGCACCGCCAAGCCCACGCCCGGCGAGCGCGCCGCCGCGCCGCACCACCTCATCGACATCCGCGACCCGCAGCAGGCGTACAGCGCCGCCGAGTTCGTGCAGGACGCGCGGCGCCTCATCGCCGACATCCGCGCGCGCGGCGCCCTGCCGCTGCTGGTGGGCGGCACCATGCTGTACTTCAAGGCCCTGTTCGACGGCATCGACGACATGCCCGCCGCCAACCCCGCCGTGCGCGCCCGGCTGGAAGCGCAGGCATCGGAACAAGGCTGGCCCGCCCTGCACGCCGAACTGGCCCGCGTGGACCCCGCCACCGCAGCCCGCCTGGCGCCCGGCGACAGCCAGCGCATACAGCGCGCGCTGGAGGTGTGGCACGTGTCAGGCCGCCCCTTGTCGAGCTTTCATACTACAAAAACAGGAGCTTCTAGCGCAGACGCAGCAAGCGCCACAGCTCTTTTTTCCTTGGAACCTCAGGATCGCGCCTGGCTGCACCAGCGCATCGCCCAGCGCTTCGACGCCATGCTGGCTGCGGGCTTCATCGACGAAGTGCAGCACCTGCGCGCGCGCGGCGACCTGCACCCAGACCTGCCCAGCATGCGCTGCGTGGGCTACCGCCAGGCGTGGGAAAGCCTGGACGGCCTGCACCCCATGAGCACCCTGCACGACCGCGGCATCGCCGCCACGCGCCAGCTTGCCAAGCGCCAGATCACCTGGCTGCGCAGCATGCCCCAGCGCCACGTGATCGCCTGCGACCAGCCCGATGCCGTGGCCGCGCTCGTGCAGGCCGTGCTGGCGCGCCTGATTAGTTGACGATTCATGACATTTCAGCCGCCACCAATCTCTACAATTGCTTACACCCTCTCATCCGCCCGCAGCCCGTTGCTTCGGGTGCCTTTTGTGAACGCCTCTTGAACATGAACGAAATCGCTTCTGCGGGCCAGGCGGCCCAGACATCCTACGAAATGGGCCTGGTGGCCCTGTCCTATGCCATCGCCGTGCTGGGCTCCTTCGTGGCGCTGTCGGCGGCCCGCCGGGTGCGCGACGGCGAAGGCATCGACTGGCTGAACCTGCTGGCGGCGGGCACGGCGCTGGGCGGCATCGGCGTGTGGTCCATGCACTTCACGGGCATGCTGGCGCTCAGGCTAGGCATGGGCTCGGGCTATTCCATGGCTGAAACCCTGATCTCGCTGGTGGCCGCCGTGGCCGCCACCTCGGGCGCGCTGGCCTTCGTGGCGCGCAACCCCAAGAGCACCGCGCGCGTGCTGGTCGCGGGCTGCCTGCTGGGCCTGGGCGTGGCCTTCATGCACTACCTGGGCATGGTGGGCATGCGGTTTCCGGGCTACATCGCGTGGGACTGGACCGTGGTGGCCGTATCGGTGCTGATCGCCATGGCCGCCGCCAGCGCCGCGCTGTGGCTGGCCTTCCGCACCCGCACGCTGGCGCTGCGCGCCCTGGCCGCCGCCGTGATGGGCGTGGCCGTGTGCGCCATGCACTACACCGGCATGGCGGCGGCGGACTTCATCTGCACCACGTCGGACACGCTGCGCTTTAGCACGCCCACGGGCTTCGGCGTCATCAGCGCCATGGACCTGGCCGTGCTCACCCCGCTCGCGGCCGTCGGCATGGCCGTGCTGATCGGCTTCGACCAGATGCTGCAGCGCAACCTGGTGGCCCGCCGCCCGCGAGGCGCCTGACCTGATCAACCCGCCCGGTTGGCGACGCCCGCCGACTCGAAGCTCGCCATCTCGCGCAGGATGGCGCAGGCGGACTGCAGCAGCGGCCAGGCCAGCGCCGCGCCCGAGCCCTCGCCCAGGCGCAGGCCCAGGTCCAGCAGCGGCTCGGCCTGCATCTGCGCCAGCATGAGGCCGTGGCCGCGCTCGCCGGAGCGGTGGGCGAACACGCAGCGCTGCAGCACGTGGGGCGCGATGCGGCTGGCGACCAGCACGGCGGCGCCGGTGATGAAACCATCGACCACGATCACGCGGCGCTCGCTGGCGGCCTGCAGCACCGCGCCGACCAGCGTGGCGACCTCGTAGCCGCCCAGGGCGGCCAGCGCGGCGAGCGGCTCCACGACGCCCGCATTGGCATCCAGCGCCTGCTGCAGCACGGCGCGCTTGCGGGCGATGCCTGCGGCGTCCAGGCCGGTGCCCGCGCCCGTCACTTCGTCCAGCGGCAGACCGGCCAGCCGCGCCAGCAGCAGCGATGCCACCGAGGTGTTGCCGATGCCCATCTCGCCCAGCAGCAGCACATTGCCCGGCAGGCCGCGCACCACGTCCACGCCGTGGGCCACGGCCTGTGCGCACTGCGCGGCGGTCATGGCGGGGCCTTGCGATGCGTCTTGCGTACCCGCTGCCACCTTGCGCACCAGCAGGCCGGGGCGTGGGGCAAAGTCATGCCGCACGCCACAGTCCACCACCGTGAGCGCCAGCCCGTGCTGGCGCGCCAGCACGCTCACGGCCGCGCCGCCCGCCAGGAAGTTCTCCACCATCTGCCAGGTCACGTCGCTCGGGAAGGCCGAGACGCCGCGTGCCGCCAGCCCATGGTCTGCCGCGCACACCAGCATTTGCGGCGCGTGCAGGGCGGGGGTTTCGGTGCCGAGGATCTGGCCGATGCGCAGGGCCAGCGATTCGAGCCTGCCGAGCGCGCCCAGGGGCTTGGTCTTGCCGTCGATGCACGCTTGCAGGCGTGCGGCCAGGGCGGGGTCTTCAATGGATTCGATGCGGGGAATCATGCGTAAATACTCTCAAAACAATAGCTTACTGTGCTTGCTGGATAAGCGCTGGAGGCCAATTTGACTCAGATTCTAAGGGCACTGGGCACAAACCATTCGGCCACCCCTGCGGCCAGGCGGTCGAACACGCTGTCCAGCGTGGGCACCTGCGCATCGGCCTGAGCGCCGAACAGCGCGTGCAGCGCGGCCTCGTCCTCGAACAGGCCGTGCAGGTACAGCCCCAGCACGTTGCCTGCGCCGTTCTGCCAGGCCAGGCCGGGCGCCACCTCGCGCGCCACGTCGCCCCGGGCGGCCATGGCGGGGTGCTGGGCGGTCTGGCCGTGGTGGATCTCGTAGCCCGCCACTTCCACACCCGCCAGCGCGGCCCAGCGGCCCCGCACGTCGCCCAGGCGCGCCTGGGTGCGCCGCACGGTCTTGGCGGGCGCGAAGGTGGTGACCAGCGGCAGCAGTCCCAGGCCGGGGGCGTTGCCGTCGATGCCTGCGGTGTCGATCAGCGCCTCGCCCAGCATCTGCAGCCCGCCGCACACGCCCAGCACGGCGCCGCCCCGGCCCGCGTGTACGGCAATGGCGCGGTCCAGCCCTTGCGCGCGCAGCCAGGCCAGGTCGGCTGCCGTGGCCTTGCTGCCGGGCAGGATGATCCAGTCGGCGCCCGCCACGTCCGCCGGGCTGCGCGCCCACAGCAGGCGCACGCCGTGTACGTTCTTGAGCGGCTGAAACTCGTCGAGGTTGCTGATGCGCGGGTAGGCGATGACGGCCACGGTCGTGTGTACCTCGCCCGCCGTGGTGCTGCGACTGTCGAATACGCCATCCTCTTCGGGCAAGCCGTGCTTCCATTGCATGGGGATGGTCGCCACGATGTGTACGCCGGTCTTCTCGCGCAGCATCTCGGGCGCGGGGGCGAGCAGCGCCGCGTCGCCCCGGAACTTGTTGAGCACGAAGCCCGCGATCAGCGCGCGCTCGTCTTCGGGCAGCAGCGCCCAGGTGCCGTACAGGTGGGCGAAGGCGCCGCCCCGGTCGATGTCGGTGACGAGCAGGCAGCGCGCCCCGGCGTGGCGGGCGACGCGCATGTTCACGATGTCGCTGGCGTGCAGGTTGATCTCGGCGGGCGAGCCCGCGCCTTCGATGACGACCACGTCGTTCTCGGCGCGCAGTGCGTCGAGTGCGGCGGCTATGTGCGGCCACACCTTCTCGCTGCGGCCGCGCCAGGGCAGGCGCGTGAGTTCGTCGCTGACCTGACCCATCAGCACCACTTGACTGCGCGTGTCGCCCTCTGGCTTGAGCAGCAGCGGGTTCATGCGCACGTCGGGCACGGCGCGGGCGGCCAGGGCCTGGAAGTACTGGGCGCTGCCGATCTCGCCCATCACCCCGCCCGGGCCGGGCACCACGCGAGCGTTGTTGCTCATGTTCTGCGCCTTGAAGGGCGCGACCTTCAGGCCCTGGTTGGCGTAGTGGCGGCACAGCGCGGTGGCCAGCCAGCTCTTGCCCGCGCCGCTGGTGGTGCCCAGCACCATGATGCAGCGGGCGGGGGGTCGAAGGGCTTGGGGCATGGCGTGGGTGAGTGCATCAGGGCCAGGAAAACCCCGTATTGTCCCCTGCGGGACGGCGCGCGGGCCCGGCGCTGCGCGATGCTTGCGGCCAGCCAGCACAACACAGGAGCAAACCCATGCCATCGCCCTCTTCTCCCTTCCACGCCCTCCACGCCGCCCTGCAGTCGCAGGTGGACCGCGGCTTCCTGTCCGGCGTGTCCACGGCGCTGCTGCGCGGGCGCGAGGTGGTGGACACCTTCGTCTGCGGCCAGGCCGACATCGAGGCCAAGGTGCCGCTGCGCGAGGACCACATCTTCCGCGCGTTCTCCAACACCAAGCTCGTCACGTCCTGCGCCGTGCTGCTGCTGGTGGAAGACGGCAAGGTCTCGCTGGACGACCCCATTGCGCGCTACCTGCCCCAGTTCGCCAGCCCCCAGGTGCTGCGCCCCGGCGCCACGCACATCGGCGACGTGGAGCCCGCGCAGCGCCCCATCACCGTGCGGCACCTGATGACGCACACCAGCGGCCTGGGCTACGGCGCGTTCGACCCCGGCACGGTGCTCTTCAACGCCTACACGCAAGCGGCCGTACACAACCCGCTGCTGTCGCAGACGCAGTTCATCGACAAGCTGGCCGCGCTGCCGCTGGGCTTCCAGCCGGGCGACCGCTGGGAATACTCGCTGGCCACCGACGTGCTGGGCGTGCTGGTCGAAGTGGTGTCGGGCCAGCGCCTCGGCGACTTCTTCGCGGCGCGCATCTTCGGCCCGCTGGGCATGGTGGACACGGCCTTCCACGTGCCGCAGGACAAGCTGGGCCGCCTGGCCGCGCTGTACAGCGGCGTGGACCTGATGGACCCGCTCAAGCCCGGCCTGAACCGCATGGAGAACGTGCCCTTTCCCGGCGCCTTCCTGAGCCCGGCCCTGCGCCAGTCGGGCGGCGGCGGGCTGGTGTCCACGCTGGGCGACCAGGTGCGGCTGGTGCAGTCGCTCATGCCCGGCGGCCCTACGCTGCTCAAGCCCGAGACCATTGCCGACATGGGCCGCAGCCACATCGCGCAGGGGCAGTTCGTGCAGTTCCCCAACATGCCCGCCAACCCGGGTCGCGTGTTCGGGCTGGGCTCGTCCGTGCTGGACGTGCCGGGCAAGTTCGACCCGCCCAATTCCACCAACGAGGTGAGCTGGGGCGGCCTGGCGGGCACCGTGTGGTGGATCAACCCGCGCCTGAACATCGCGGGCGTGCTGATGACGCAGCGCTACTTCGGCTTTGGCAACCCGTACACCTTCGAGTTCAGGCACGCGGCGTACCGCGCCCTGGCTTGAGGAAACACCCCCCTGAGCCGCTGCGCGGCTTCCCCCCGCTCTCGCATTGCTGCGCAATGCGGGCAGGGGGACGACGCCGGTGGCCGGGCCAAGCCCGTTCCACGGCGTCCGCTGGCCTGAGACTGCGCCCGCTTCATACAACACGCCCCCACGCCGCGCGCAGCGCCTGCTGCGACGCGGGCGGCAGCACGCCCACGCGCACGTGGCCCGGCAGGCCGAACGAGGCGCAGTCGCGCAGCTTGATGCCGTGGGCGCGCAGCGAGTCGAACACGTTCGCCACTGGCAGCCTTGCGGTGAAGTAGTTGGCCAGGCTGCCCGGCACCACGCTCCACCCGAGCGACGTACACAGCGCGATCTGTTGCGCCTTCCAATCCCGCAGCGTGGCGAGCGAACCCGCCAGCCACGCCTGCGCATCCACCCACGCGCCGAGCATCGCCACGCCATCGGCCCCGAGCGGCCAGGACGGGGCCAGCGCCTGCACCGCCTCGGCCTGCGCCGCATCGGGCGCGATGGCATAGGCGGCGCGCACGCCCGTCAGACCCAGGGCCTTGTTGGGCGTCCAGAGCTGCCAGGCGTCCGGGGGCAGCGGCGCGGCTTCACCCTCCAGCCGCAGCGGCGCATAGGCGCAGTCGATCACGCGCAGGCTGCCCGGCAGCAAGGGCTCTGCAAGGCTGGCGTCCGCCGTGCCCAACGGGCTTGCAGGATCGCAGGCCCAATGCAGCGCGGGCTGGCCCGCAGCCTCCGTCAGGCCCCAGACGGCTGCCGCCCGCGCATAGTCGCCATAGCCGTGCGCGGGCAGCGTGGCATGGCGCAGGCCGCTGCGCACGGCGAAGGCGGTGATGCGGTGGATGAACTCGCTGGCGCTGGCCGCGACCACGATGCGCCCCACGGCCACACCGTGGAACGCCGCCAGCCGCGCACGCAGCGCCGTATAGGCCGGGTCGGGGTAGCGGCTGCGGTCGGCGTGCAGAACGGCAGCCAGCACATCCGGGCACGGCCCGCAGGCGTTGGCATTGGTGGAGAAGTCATGTACCGGAATGCCCAGCGCATCCGGCCCGCCATGCACCATGTTCATGCCCCTGCCCAGCCCCGCAGCCCTGCCAGAACTGCAACCACGGGTGTAATCAACATCACCGCATGCCCGCCCAGCCTGGCCGCGCGCCGCGTCTGCAGCGGCCCGGCGCGCCGCCCCTTGGGGTTGAGCGTGTAAACCCCCGGCTTGCCCAGCCGCACACCCAGCGCCAGCGCCATGGCCGCCATGGGCCAGCCGCTGTTGGGCGAAGGCGTCTTGCCCGCCTCGCGCCGCAGCTTGTGCCACCGCAGGCCGCGCCCCGCCGCCGCCAGCAGCAGCGCGGTGATGCGCGCGGGCAGCCACGACAGCACGTCGTCCGCCCGCGCCGCCCACTTGCCCACCCACTGCCAGTAGCGCCCGCCGCGCATGCCGGGGTAGCCCCACATGGCATCGGCGGTATTGGCAAAGCGGTACAGCGCCGCGCCCGGCAGGCCCAGCAGCGCAAACCAGAACAGCGGCGCGACCACCGAGTCGTTCAGGTTCTCGGCCAGCGATTCGATGGCCGACTCGCGCACCTGCAGCGCATTGAGCTGCTCCACGTCACGGCTCACCAGCCGCGCCAGCCGCTCACGCCCTTCGGGCAGCGACCGGGCCAGCGCATCCTCCACCGCCAGCACCTCCTCGCGCAGCATGCGCCAGGCCAGCAGCGGCTTGAGCAGCAGCGCCAGCACCACGGCAGCCAACGGCGCGGGCAGCATCAACGCCGCGTGCTGCAGGCCGCCGCTTACTATCAAAACAAGAGCGGCAAGCACACACCAGACAAGCGCTGCAAGCCAAAAACCCTTGTAATCCCTGGCCTTGGGCGACAGCGGCGCCAGCCGCTCGCCGCACCAGCCGAGCGCGCGGCCCATCCACACGACAGGGTGCGCGGGCGCGGGGGGCTCGCCCAGCCAGTGGTCGATGGCAAGGGCCAGGGGCGGCACACAGGCCAGCGCGCTAATCACCAGCAGCGCATGCCCCACGGATTCCACAGTCCAGTTCATTACCCCGAGCGTACCCTTAGCCCAGCAAACGGCCTTGCACCCCGCCGCCCTCCAGCTCCAGCAACGCCCGCTTGCGCGGCAACCCACCGCCAAAGCCGGTGAGGCTGCCGTTGCTGCCGATCACGCGGTGGCAGGGCACGACGATGGAAATCTTGTTCTGCCCATTCGCCGCCGCCACGGCGCGCGTGGCCGTGGGGCGGCCTATGGTGCGGGCCTGTTCGGCGTAGCTGCGGGTTTGGCCGTAGGGGATGGCGATGAGGGCGTGCCAGGCGTCGATCTGGAAGGGGGTGCCTACCAGGTCAAGCGGCACGGTGAACGCGGTGAGGCGGCCTGCGAAGTATTCGGGCAGTTCGTGGGCGAGCTGTTCGGTGATGGGGCTGGTGCCCACTTGCGCAAGGCCGCCGCGTGCGGCTTCGACCTGGGTGAGTTCGCGCTCCACGCCCTTCTGGCCGATGAATCCGAGCAGGCACAGGCCCTGGGGCGAGGCGACGGCCAGCATGTCGCCCAGCGGCGTGGGCAGGCGGCGCGACCACAGCACGGCTAGTCCTCGATGCCGCGCTGCGCGGGGATGCCTGCCTTGAAGGCGTGCTTGACGAGCGTCATCTCGGTCACGGTGTCGGCCAGTTCGATGATCTCGGGCGGGCAGCGGCGGCCCGTGAGGCAGACGTGAACATGGCTGGGGCGCGTGCGCAGGGTTTGCAACAGGCCGTCGAGCGGCAGCCAGCCGTAGATCAGCGGGTACGTGATTTCGTCGAGCACGACCAGGAAGTTGTCGCCCGAGAGGATGGCGGCGCGGGCCTTGTCCCAGCCGTCGCGGGCGAGCTGGGCGGAGTGGTCCAGGTCCTTGCTTTTCCAGCTGAAGCCGTCGCCCAGCCCTTCGATGGGGATGCCGAGGTGCTCGAACATGCGGTGCTCGCCAAAGCGGGCGCTGGGCACTTTCATGAACTGGAAGATCTTGACGGCCTTGCCGCGGCCGTGCGCGCGCAGGGCGAGGCCGAAGGCTGCCGTGCTTTTGCCCTTGCCGTCGCCGGTGTGGACGATGACGAGGCCGCGGCGCTCGCCCTCGGGTTTGTCGTAGGGCTTTTCGGTGGGTGGGGTTTCGATTTGCATGGCTAGAGCGTGTTATGCACTTTTACGTGCCCACGAAAGCCGGGGAAAGGCCCGGCAACTAGGCGCAGGACGCGCCGCGGTATGGATACCGCAAGCGGCCTGCAACGACGTGGCCGGGCCTTTCCCCGGCTTTCCCGAAGGGTTGGGCCAAAAGGCCAGCGCTCGCGGCGTTGCAGCCCTTGCCAAGGCCCCGGCCTTGGCGGCGGCCTGCGCCTTGCGATCACTGGCCTTTTGGCCCAACGTGGGTACGTAAAAGTGCATAACACGCTCTAGAGGGAGGGTAATGCGATCCACGCGCCGTCGAGTTCGCGCACGCGGATGCGGTGATCGAACACTTGCTCCAGCGCGGCGTGCGTGGCCGGGTCGGCGCAGGCACCGTGCCACACCACGCGGCCCGCGGCCATGATGACCATGTCGTCAGCCTGCAGCGCTATCGACACTTCATGCAACACGCTGACCACCGTGCCGCCGCCCGCGACGAGGGCGCGCACGGTGTGCAGCCAGTCGGTCTGGTGCGGTGGGTCGAGGTTGGCGAGCGGCTCGTCCATCAGCAGCACGCGCGCCTGCACGGCCAGGGCGCGGGCCAGCAGCACGCGCTGGCGCTCGCCGCCCGACAGTTGCGCCAGGGGCCGGTCGCGCCAGTCCCACGCCTGCGTGGTGCGCAGGGCCTGTTCGACGGCGGCGTGGTCGGCGGCGGCGGGCGGGGCCAGCCAGGGCTGGTGCGGCAGGCGGCCCAGCATGGCCACGTCGTAGCTGGTCAGGTCTTCGGCGGAGCCTTCGTTCTGCCCCAGCCAGGCCAGCAGGCGGGCGCGTTCGCGCGAGGGGATGGCATGCAGGGAGCGGCCCAGCAGCGCAACATCGCCCTGCGCGGGCAGCAGGCCCGCCAGCACTTTCAGCAAGGTGGATTTGCCCGCGCCGTTGGGGCCGACGATGCTGGTCCAGCGGCCCTCCGGCAGTTGCAGGGTTATGCCCTGCAATATCAAGCGTTTTCCGATGCCGGCGCTTATCTGACGGGCGCTTACAGCTATGGATTTCATAGTGCAGCGCCCTGCGAGGTGCGCCGGTGCATCAGCCACAGCAGGTAGCTGCCGCCCAAGGCGGCGGTGAGCACGCCCACGGGCAGCTCGTGCGGCGCGAGCAGCCAGCGCGCCAGGATGTCGGCGGCCAGCAGCAGCGTGGCGCCCATGAGGGCCGACAGCACGATGTGCCGCTCGTGCGTCACGCGCACGATGGAGCGCACCAGGTGCGGCGCGGCCAGGCCGACGAAGGCGATCAGGCCCGTTTGCGCCACAGCCGTGCCCGTTGCCAAGGCCAGCGCGGCCACCAGCCCCGCGCGCATGGGCGCGAGCGGCAGGCCCAGGCTGGCGGCGGTGGCCTCGCCCAGCGTGAGGCCGTCGAGCGCGCGCGCCAGCACCCAGGCCAGCAGCACACACAGGGCCAGCGCACCGGCCATCAGCGCGCAGGCCAGCCAGCCGACGAAGCTGGTGGTGCCCAGGGTGAAGGACTGCATGGACTGCAGGATGTCGGGCGATGCCAGTTCCACCAGGTCGCGCAGCGCGCCCAGCACCACGCCCACGATCACGCCCGCCAGCAGCAGGCGCAGCGTGTGCTGCACGCCGCGCGCCAGCGCCAGCGTCAGCACCACGGCGCCCGCCGCGCCGATGAAGGCCATGCCCGTGACGCCCAGACGCGTGAACCATTGCGTGGCCAGCGGCGAGGTGCCGAACAGCGCCATCGCCACCGCCCCGCCCAGCGCCGCGCCCGAGGCGCTGCCCAGCAGGTACGGGTCGGCCAGCGGGTTGCGGAACAGGCCCTGCGCCACCGCGCCCGCCAGGCCCAGCAGCGCGCCCGCCAGCCACGCGCCCAGCGTGCGCGGCAGGCGGATGTCCCACACGATCTGGCGGGCCACGGGTTCATCCCACATGCGCAGCACGCTCTCGAAGCCGGTGCTGCCCACGCCCACGCCGGTGAGCAGCAGCGCGGCACTGGCGAGCAGCAGCCACAGGGCGCACCACAGGGCGCGGCGCTGGCCCTCACCCCTGCCCTCTCCCAGAGGGAGAGGGTGTGAAGACAGGGCGGAGCGCTTCATCGCGCCTTCTCCGCCAGGCACTGCGCCATGATGCGCGCGGCCTCGGCCATGCGCGGGCCGGGGCGCACCACCACGTCGGATTCGCCGGGGCCGAACACGCACACGCGCTGCTCGCGCACTGCGGCTATGCCCTGCCAGCCCGGATACATCACCATGGGCTGCATGCTGCGGTTGCCGACCATGATGACGCTGGGGTTGGCGCGCACCACGTACTCGGGGTTCAGGCGCGGGAAGGGGCCCAGGTCGGCAGTGACCACGTTCACCGCGCCCAGCCTGGCGAGTGTTTCGCCGATGAAGGACGCCGTGCCCGCCGCATACGGCCCCCGGCTCACCTCGAAATAGACCCGCGCGCCGCGCGCCTTGGGCGGCAGCGACTGCACCGCCGCCTGCACGCCCGCGTCGATCTCGCGCCAGAGCCTGTCGGCGGCGGCCTGCGGGTCGGACAGATGCAGCGCACGCGCCACGTCGCGCAGCACGCGGCGCACGTCGGCATGCGTCTTGGGCTCCAGCGCCAGCACCGTGAGGCCCAGCGCCTCCAGCCGTTCGCTGGCACGGGTGCTGCTGGCCACCAGCACCAGGTCGGGCTTCAGGGCCACCACGGCCTCGACGCTGGGGTCGATGTAGCCGCCCAGCTGGGGCAGTTTCTTGACCGATTCGGGCCAGTTGGAGAAGCGGTCCACCCCCACGATGCGGTGGCATTCGCCCAGGGCGCAGACGCTCTCCGTCAGCGAGGGCAGCAGGCTGGCGATGCGCTGCGGCGGCTGGGCGATGGTGACCACGCGGCCCCGGCCATCGGTGATCTGCACAGCCTCGGCGCGGGCCAGCCCCGCCATGAGCAGGCCCAGCAAGGCGACGATGGCAAGCACCCAGAGGATGCGGCGGATGGGGGTGGGTTTCATGGGTTTTTCAGGAACAGCGGCAGGCCGGCTGCCATCAGGGTCACGCGCTCGCAAACTTGCGCGGCCTGCTGGTTGAGCGCGCCCAACGCATCGACGAAGGCGCGCACCTCGCGCCCCATCGGAATGACCCCCAGGCCGATTTCGTTGCCCACCAGGACAACCGGCCCCGGAGATTGCTGAATTGCTCTTAAAACAATAGCTGCATGTGCTTGCCAGTCAAGCACTGGAGGCCGATTTGGCTCATATTTCGGCATCAGCAGGTTGGTGAGCCAGAGCGTGAGGCAGTCCACCACGATCAGGGTATGTTCCGCCCCATGCCGGGTGATGGCCGCCGCCAGGTCGCGCGGCTCTTCCACGGTGGCCAGGCCCGGCACGCGCTCGGCGCGCTCGCGCTGGTGGCGGGCGATGCGCGCGCGCATCTCGTCGTCGTGCGGCTCGCCGGTGGCGATGAGCAGGGCGCGGTGCGCGGGGGACTGGGCCAGCCAGTCGCGGGCCAGCAGTTCGGCCCGGCGGGACTTGCCGCTTTTCTGGCCGCCCAGGATGAGTTCGCTCTTGGCAAGGACAAGGGTCATGTCAGCAGGCGGGCGATGGCGGCGGGGCTGGAGGGGAACCAGGCGTGGAAGTAGCTGGCGTGGATGCTACCGTGGCGATACACGGCCTCGCCCGCGCCGTGTACGCCCGCCGGGCGCGTGGTGCGGGTGAGGATGGGGGCACTGCTCTCCAGCGTGGAGTAGTGGAAGGTGTGGCCGCGCAGAACGTCGCCGTCCAGGTCGAGCTGCTGCGGCCCCAGCGCCGCCAGGCGCCGCTGCATGCGCACCGCGCCCGGCAGCAGGCCCCAGGCGGCGTGGCGCGTGCCGTCGGCGAGCGTGATCGCATCGCACAGGGCCATCATGCCGCCGCACTCGGCCCACACGGGCCTGCCCTGCGCGACGTGGGCGGCGAGGCTGTCGCGCAGCGCCTGGTTGGCGGCCAGGCGCTCGGCGTGCAGCTCGGGATAGCCGCCGGGCAGCCACAGCGCGTCGCAGGGCGGCAGCGCGGCATCCTGCAGTGGCGAGAAGAACACCACCTGCGCGCCCAGGCGGCGCAGGCAGTCGATGTTGGCCTGGTAGATAAAGCAAAAGGCGGCATCCCGCGCCACGGCCACGGTACGGCCCGCGAGCAGCGGCGGGGTCTCTTGTTCGGCATCGGGCGGCGCAAAGTCCACGGCCCAGCGCTGCCAGTCCTGCAGCGTCATCCGGCCCAGCGGCGTGGCGGCCAGCGCATCGGCGGCGGCGTCCAGGCGCTGCATGCGGTCGGCCAGCTCCGGCGCGCTGACGAGGCCCAGGTGGCGCTCGGGCAGCAAACTCTGATCGCCGACACGCACCGAAACGCGGTGGATTGCACCCAGCCAGTGCTCCGGCGTGCGCAGGCCGCCCTGCAGCAGTTGCGCGTGCCGCTCGCTCGCCACGCGGTTCGCCAGCACGCCCGCCCAGCGCAGGCCGGGCCGGTAGTGCTGCAGGCCCAGCGCCAGCGCGCCAAAGGTGGCCGCCATGGCCGATGCGTCCACGACGGCCAGCACGGGCAGGCCCAGCCGCTCGGCCAGGTCGGCGGCGCTGGGCGTGCCGTCGAACAGGCCCATGGCGCCTTCGACGAGGATCAGGTCGGCCTCAAGTGCTGCGGCATGCAGGCGCGCGCGGGTGTCCTGCTCGCCGGTCATCCACAGGTCGAGCGGGTGCGCAGGCGTGCCGCTGGCAATCTGGTGCCACTGCGGGTCGAGGAAGTCCGGCCCGCACTTGAACACGTACACGCGCCGACCCTGGCGCGCATGCAGGCGGGCCAGGGCGGCGGTGACGGTGGTCTTGCCCTGGCCGGACGCCGCCGCCGTGACGAGCACGGCGGGGCAGCGTGCGCCGTTCAGCGCGGCGCCCACTTCAGGCCGACGTAGAGCGTGCGCCCCGGCGCCACGTAGGTGCGCGCCACCTGGTAGTCCTTGTCGCTCAGGTTGTCCACGCGCGCCAGCAGCGTGAAGTCGCGCGCGATGCGCGTGCTGGCGTAGAGGTTGACGAGGGCGTAGCCGCTCAGCACCTGCGTGTTGGCGGCGTTCTCGAAGCGGCGGCCCGACGCCTGCACCTCGGCGCCCAGCGTCCAGCCCGCCAGCACCGTGTCGGCGCCAAAGCTGGCATGCCGCCTGGCGCGGCGCTGCAGCAGCTTGCCCGTGGTCAGGTCCCTGGGGTTCTGGAAGTCGATGGAGCCGCGCAGCGTGACGCCCGCGATGCGGTGGCCCGCTGCCAGCGTCACGCCCTTGTACTCGGCCCGGCCCACGCTGTTGTAGCAGCCGTACAGCGCGCCGCAGGCCGTGGCGGTGCCGTCGAAGATGATGAGGTTGTTCACGCGGTTGCGGTAGGCCACCACGCTGGCAGTGGTGGCGCCGCTGGCGTAGCGCAGGCCCACTTCGACGTTGCGGCCTTCCTCGGGCTTCAGGCTGGCGTCGCCGTAGGCGCTGAAGCGCTGGTACAGCGTGGGCGCGCGAAAGGCCGTGCCCGCCGATGCCGTGGCGCGCAGCGTGGGCGTGAGGGCGTAGCCGTAGGCGATGCTGCCCGTGTCCTTGCCGCCGAACTCGCTGTCGGAGTCGTGGCGCAGGTTGACCTGCAGCGTGTGGCCGTTCGCGTGGTAGCCCCAGCCCAGCGCCAGCGCGTCCTGCGAGCGTTCGCGGTCGATGGGGGCGTTGGTCAACCCGTCCTCGCGGCGCTCCAGCGCGGCGGTGAACAGGTGCGCGCCCAGGCGGTATTCGTTCTGCCACAGGTAGCCGCGCAGGTGCGTGCGTGTGAGGTAGTACGAGGGCGTGGTTTCGTAGCGGCTGACCGAATCGGTAACCGAGACGCGCGAGCTGAAGGCATCCGTCCATTTGGCCGACCAGGTGAGGCCCGCCGTGTGCATGCGGTTGTCGTTCTGGTCGTTCTCGGGGCTGGCTGGGGTGTAGGTGAAGCCGTCGTAGCCCGACTCCATCTGGTTGGCCAGCAGCGTGGCATCGAGCCGGTGGGCGGCGTTGATCTGCAGCCCCAGGCGCGCATTGCCTGCGGTGGAGCGGTAGCCGTCCCTGTCGGGGTTGTGGCCCGCGCTGTCGCGGATGTCGTAACCGTCGCTCTGCTCGCGGGCCAGGCCCAGGGCATAGTCGAATGCGCCCGACGCGCCGCTCACGCCCGCCTCGATCCTGCGCAGATTGTGCGTGCCCAGGCCGACGCCCACGTACGGCGCCGCTGTGCCCTCGCCCTTTTTGGTGAAGAGCTGGATCACGCCGCCGATGGCGTCCGAGCCGTACACGGCGGCGGCGGGGCCGCGCAGCACTTCGATCCGGTCGATCTGCGACAGCGGGATCTGCTCCCACACCGCGCCGCCGACGGACTGCGAGTCCACGCGCACGCCGTCGATATAGACGGCGGCGAAGCGCCCCTCGGCGCCGCGCAGGAACACGTTGGACGAGTTGCCCACGCCGCCGTTGCGGGTGATCTCGACGCCGGGCAGGCGCGCCAGCAGGTCCACCAGGCCATTGGCGCCTGCGGCTTCGATGGTTTCACGGTCCACGACGGACACGTCGGCCACGATGTCGGTCAGCGGCTGCGCGGTGCGCGTGGCGGTGACCACGGTCTCTTGCAGCGCGGGCGCCTGGGCATGCGCCAGCGCGGCAACCAGGGACAGGGCGGCAAATGCGCAGGGGCGCAGGCGCGCACGGGAGGTACGGTTTTTCATGGGGAACTCAACATCATCAAACAACCCGCATCGGCTTCCCCGCCGACATATGGGTGAAAACGACCGTACGCCAGGGCAGGCATGCAGCCACCGTGTTGGCCGGTATCCGGGCTGGCGGAGCGCTCTCCAAAGCCTTCCCACGCGCTTGTTCAAGGCGCGCAGTGGCGTGGTGATGGAGAGGGAATCGCGTGGAAACGATTCGTCCGCTGACCGTTGCGGGGGCAGCGCAGGCTCGGTGCATTTCCCTGGCGGGACACCTCCCTGCTTCCCGTTGAACTGCGGCATGCGAACCACACCGCGAGCACCAACGGCAGGGATTTTACGACCGTTTACAAACTGCAACGCTACACTCGAAGTCCGTATGGCCACACCGTCCACCACCGACCAGATCGCCGAGCGCGTCGAACGCCTGCTGCTGCGCCACGCCGAGCTGCAGCGCACCAACGCCCTGCTCGCCGAACAGGTGGCCGCCCTCACGCAGGAGCGCGATTCGCTCAAGTCCCGCCTCTCTGCGGCGCGCGCCCGGGTCGATGCCCTGCTGGAGCGCCTGCCCGCTGCGGCCCCCGCCACGAAAGAGTCCGAAGAATGAAGCAGATCGAGGTGCAGATCCTGCAACAAAGCTACCTGCTGACCTGCCCCGAGGGCCGCGAGAGCCGCCTGCTGGACGCCGTGGAGCGTGTGGACACGGCCATGACCCGCATCCGCGACGCGGGCAAGGTGCGCGCCCGCGAGCGCATCGCGGTGCTGGCCGCGCTGAACCTGGCCTTCGAGATCGCCGACCGCGAGGCGGCAGACCTGGCGCGCCCCGCCGCACCCGCCCCGGCGCAGGCCGCAGCCCCGCTGGCCGAAGGCGAGCAAGAGCGCCTCGCGGCGCTGCTGCAGCGCCTGGACGAGACCCTGGGCAGCGACGGCCGCCTGCTCTGAACGCGGGCGCCCAAGCGCCTACAATCGGCCCTGTCTGCGATGCCGCCGGGCTTTATATTTCCTTGAACCAATGCTCAACGAGCTCGGGCCTGGTACATCGCCCGGTGAGCGTGATCATCTCGCGTCAGATGAACCCAACGCCTGGCTGCCCTCGCCCACCTGAACCCCCGGTTCAGGATGAGGGTCCGGTGGCCATCGCAGACACCCTCTTTCTTTTCCCCCTCCCCCTGCTCTCTCGCCCATGCTGGACCCTCTCCTGATCGTTGAACTTGGCGTGCTGGGCCTGGCCACCGGCTTTCTGGCGGGCCTGCTGGGCATTGGCGGCGGCATGCTGCTCGTGCCCTTCCTGACCTACATCCTGGGCGCGCGGCAGGTGGCGCCGGACCTGGCGGTGAAGATGGCCATCGCCACGTCGATGGCGACCATCATGTTCACGTCGGTCTCCAGCGTGCGCGCCCACCACCAGCGCGGCGCGGTGCGCTGGGACATCGTCCAGCGCCTGGCACCGGGCATCGTGCTGGGTGGCTTCGCGGCCAGCCTGGGCGTGTTCGCGCTGCTCAAGGGTTCGTTCCTGGCCATCTTCTTCGCGCTGTTCGTGAGCTTCTCGGCCACGCAGATGTTCCTGGACAAGAAGCCCGCGCCGTCGCGCCAGATGCCCGGCGCTGCGGGCCAGGTGGCTGCGGGCGGCGTGATCGGCTTCCTGTCGGGCCTGGTGGGCGCGGGCGGCGGCTTCGTCAGCGTACCGTTCATGACCTGGTGCAACGTACCCATCCACAACGCGGTGGCGACCAGCGCCGCGCTGGGCTTCCCCATCGCGCTGGCCAACGTGGTGGGCTACGCCATCGGCGGGCAGAACGTACCCAACCTGCCCCCGGCCTCGCTGGGCTACATCTGGCTGCCCGCGCTGGCGGTGATCGCCACCTGCAGCGTTCTCACGGCCCCGCTGGGTGCCAAGGCGGCGCACGGCCTGCCGGTCAAGCAGCTCAAGCGCGTGTTCGCGTCGCTGCTGTTCGGGCTGGCGGCCTATATGCTGTGGAAGGGCCTGATGGCCTGATGCTGGGGCCGCGCCAGCAGGGCGCGGAACTCGTGCGCGGGCAGGCCCGGCGCGCAGAGAAAGCCCTGGTAGTGGTCGCACTGCATCTGCTGCAGCACGGCCTGCTGGGTCTCGGTCTCCACGCCCTCCGCCACCACGTCGATGTGCAGGGCGCGGCCCATGCTGATGATGGCGCCCACGATGGCCCGGTCGCCATCGTCGTCGGGCAGCCCGCGCACGAAGGACTGGTCGATCTTGAGCTTGTGGATCGGCAGCTTCTTGAGGTAGGCCAGGCTGGAATAGCCGGTGCCGAAGTCATCGATCGCCAGGCCCAGCCCCAGGTCGGCCAGCTCGCGCAGGCGCTGCTCCATCTCCGGCGCGTCCTGCAGCAGGATGGTTTCGGTCAGCTCCAGCTCCAGCAGGGTGGGCGGCAGCTGGTGTACCGCCAGCAGGCGCGTGATGCGGTCCACGAAGTCGGGCTGGCGGAACTCCAGCGCCGACACGTTCACCGAGATCATGACCGGCGTGCCGCCGTGCATCCACGCCGCCGCCTCGCGCACTGCCTGCTCCATCACCCAGGCGCCCAGCGTGACGATGTAGCCAGACTCCTCGGCCAGCGGGATGAACTGCGAGGGCGCAACGGCGCCGAACTCCGGGTCCGTCCAACGGATGAGGGCCTCGGCGCCGGTGATGCGCCCCGTCGCCATGTTGACCTGCGGCTGGTAATGCACCTCCATGCGCTGCAGGCCCAGCGCCTGCCGCATAGCATGCTCCAGCCGCATGCGCGAGAGCAGGTCGGCGTTCATCTGCGGCTGGTAGAAGCCGTAGCTGCCCCGGCCCCGCTCCTTGACACGGTACATGGCGGTGTCGGCCTGCTTGATCAGGTCGTCCAGCGTGGCGCCGTCCTGCGGGTACAGCGCCATGCCGATGCTGCACTGGATGGAAAAGCCCACGCCGTCGAGCATGAAGGCGCCCCGCATGTCGTCCAGGATGCGCCGCGCGACGCTCTCGGCCACCGTGACGTCGCCGCCGTGCAGGTAGATGACGAACTCGTCGCCGCCCAGGCGGCACAGCATGTCGGTCTGGCGCAGGCAGGCCTGCAGGCGCTCGGCCACGAGCTGCAGCACACGGTCGCCGAAGGCATGGCCCAGCGAGTCGTTGATGATCTTGAAACGGTCCAGGTCCAGGAACAGGATGGCAAAGCCCGTGCCGCTCTGGAGAGCGCCCTGAATGGCCGTGTCCACGCGCTGCGACAGCAGCAGGCGGTTGGGCAGCCCCGTGAGCACGTCGCTGTAGGCCAGCTCCTCGATGCGCTTTTGCGCCGCGTGCTGCTCGGTCAGGTCGCGCATGAAGCCTATGCTCTGCACCAGCCGCCCCTCATCGTCGCGCAGCGCCACCCATGACAGCTGCACGGCGCAGTAGGCGCCGCCGTCGCGGGGCAGCCAAAGCTCGCCTTCCCAGAAGCCTTCTGCGTCCCACGCCTGCTGCACCTGCTCCATCAAGGCCGGTGCGGCCCCGCTGCCGAACAACGAGGCCACCATGCTGCCCTGGAACGTGCTGACCGACGGCCCCAGAAGGCGCGCACAGCCTGGGTTCATGCGCAGGATGCGGTGCTGGCTGTCGGCGATGAAGATGGCGTCCAGGCTGGACTCGAACGCCCGGGCCGCCAGGCGCTGGTTGGCCTGGTTCTCGGTCAGTTGCGTGATGTCGCGGTACGAAAAGACGCGGCCCGCCGCGCGCCCCTGGCTGAGCTGCGGGGTGGAGCGCTGCTCCAGCACCGCGCCGCTGCGCAGCCGGATGATGTCGGTGCTCTCCTGCAGCGGCTCGCGGGCGATGGCGGCCAGGCGCGCGGCGTAGGCGGCGCCGTCCTGCACCTGGGCGGCCATGTGGGCCTGCAGGGCAGCGTCGTTGCGCGTGAGCAGCAGCTCGCGCGGAATGTTCCAGAGCTGGGCCAGGCGCTGGTTGAAGGCGCGCACCCGCCCGTCCAGGCTGCATACCAGCATGCCGTCGGCGGCCGAGTCCAGCGTGGCGCGCAGCTCGGACAGCAGGGTCTCCAGCTCGCGCTCGGTGGCCTCCTGCCCGCTGCGGTCGAGCATGGTCACCATGATGGCGGTGCCGCCCTCGGCGCCCCAGGGCACGCGCGCCACCTTGCGCTCCACGTGTACCAGGCTACCGTCGGCGCGCAGCAAATGGGTGTGCGAATGGATGCCGTCCGCCACGGCCTGCGCGGACTCGCCCCAGAAGGCGATGTCCTGCGGCGTGCTGGCCAGGCGCAGCACGGGCGTGCCCACCATGGCGGCTGCGGGCATGCCCGCGAGCCGCTCGGCAGCGGCGTTGGCGTGCAGGATCAGCAGGGTGGTTTCATCGACCAGCCAGACGGCTTCCTGCAGGGCGTCGAGCCAGCCGTGGGATGGCGGCGCCGTCACGCGTCGGCCTCGTCGGCGTCGTCGGGGTCGGGGCTGACCGCACGTTCGAAGAAGTAGCAGATGCGCTGCCGGGGCGACAGGTAGTCCAGCGCGTCGCGCGGCAGTTGCGCGGGCTTGATGCAGCGCCGTATGCCCAGCTCGGGCACCGCCTCCAGGTCGAGGATCGGGGCCTCGTCCTTGGGCACGCTCGGGTCGTACACGATGACCTTGGGCCGCAGCGGGCGGGACGAGTTGACCGACGCGACGATGGCGTAGCGGTCGTTGACCAGTTGGACGACGGAGCCCGGCGGATAGACGCCCATCATGCGGATGAAGGCGCCCAGCACCACCGAACCGAAGCGCGCCTTGAGCTGCGCGAAGATGATGGACAGCGCCTCGTGCGGGGTGAGCGCGTCCACCCCGGCGGCGGGGTTGCACATGCGGTCGTAGTGGTTGACCAGGGCCAGCACCTGGCTCGCCCGGTCCAGGTCGGGGCCGTACAGGCGCAGCGGGAAGCCGCTGCCGTCGGCCATCTCGTGGTGGCGCGCGATGGCGGTGACCACGGCCTCGGGCAGCTCCATGCGCTTTGCCAGGGCGACGGACTCGGCCACGTGGCTTTCGTAGCGCGTGCGCTCCATGGGGATCAGGGACGGCGTGGGCTGGCGCAGGTTGGGCGGCAGCTTGATCTTGCCCAGGTCGTGCAGCAGCGCGGCCACGCCCAGGTCGTGCAGTTCGGTGCTCTTCATGCCCAGCGTGCGGCCCAGCAGCAGGGAGATCACCATGACGTTGACCGGGTGCTGCGCGTTGCGCTCGCCCACGCCCTCGGACAGCAGGCGGATGACGGAGTCGCCGTTCTCCAGCAGCTCATCGACACAGCCGTTGACCAGTTCCTCGCTGGTGGCGCGCGCCTGCAGCGGGTTGTCGGACACCACCCGCTCCAGCGACTGGTACTGCCGCGTGGCCTCGCCAAAGCGCTGGTTGCAGACGGCCAGGGTGCGGTTCTGCATCTCCAGCAATTCGCGGCGGCGCTGGGCGGCCCTGTCTGCCGACGGCAGGGCGCCGCCCGCGTCCAGCCCGTTGGACGGGGCCGATTCCATCGCGGGCACGCTCCAGGCGGACGGGACCAGCTCACGCTGGCCGGGGTCGCTTTTGTGGGGGACGTAACGCACCTCGGTCAGCCCCAGTTGGCGCAGCGTGGCGATCTGCTCCGCAGACGCCACACGGAAGCTGCTCACCGGAAACGGGTGGCGCATCCAGCCCACGTCGAGCTGGATGTACATGCCGACCCGCAGTTGGCTGATGTCGATGAGGATGGAGGAGGTCACGTTCAGGATGCGGGCAATGCGGACGCGCCGATGCCGCAGATTATCGCCGGGCGCTGCAAGTGCTTCAGCGGCACCAGAGCGAGGGCTTGTAGATGAGGTCCACCCACAGCGCCCACACGGCCACGCCGCACAGCAGGCCGCCCGCCACGCGGGTACCCCATTCGGCGCGCCAGCCGTCGAGGCGACGGCGGATGCGGCTCCAGGCCCAGCGCCCGCCCACCAGCCACGTGCCGCTGCCGATGCCGAACAGGGCCATGGCCAGCGCGCCCTGCAGCGGCCCGCCGCTCAAGGCCGCCACGAGCAGGGCCGAGTACAGCAGGCCGCAGGGCATCAGCGCCCACAGGAATCCCGCCGCCAGCACCCCGCCCGGCGCGCCCACCAGCGGGCGCACGCGGCCCCACACGGCGCGGCCCGCGCCTTCCACCCAGGCGGGCTGGCGCGCCTGCACCAGCAGCATCAGCCCCCAGGCCATGACGGCCACGTGCATCAGCGTCCAGACCGGGTGCAGTGCCGTGGCCTGCCGGGTGAGCCAGGCCAGGCCGTCCATGGCGATGGCCGCCAAGGCGCCCGCCGCCGAATAGCCCCCGAGCCGCCCCGCATGAAAGGCCACTGCACGCCGCGCGACGCCGCCCCGGGGCGCCCAGCGTACGGGCTGCACCCCGCCACCCTCGCCGCCACCCTGCCCCACCAGCGCGCCACAGGGCGCGGCACACATGGCCAGGCAATGGGCGCCGCCCGCAAGGCCCATCAGCAAGGCGCTCCAGGCGACGGCGAGGGACGTGGCGTCAAGCATCAGAAACAAGCATCAAATTGGCCTCCAGCGCTTATCCATCAAGCACGAGCAGCTATATTTCTAATAGCATACATCAAATGATGCGCGAGAAGCGCGCCCGGTTGCGGTCGGCCTGCAGGTACCGGTCGAACACCATGGCAATGCCACGCACGAAGAACCAGCCGCTGGCGGTGACCTCGATGCCGTCGGGCCGCATGCGCACCAGGCCCTGCGCGGCCATGCCTTCGAGCTGCCCGATCTCGGCCGCGAAGTAGTGCCGAAAGTCGATCAGCCAGGCTTGCTCCATGGGCTCGAACAGCAGTTCGCCCTGGCACATCAGCGCCATGATGGCAGCGCGGCGCACGAGGTCGTCGCGCGTGAGCGCCAGCCCCCGCACCACGGGCAGGCGGCCCTGGTCCAGGAGGTCGTAGTACTCGTCCAGCGTCTTGGCGTTCTGGCTGTAGGTGGCGCCCACGCGGCCTATGGCCGACACGCCCAGGCCGATCAGGTCGCAGTCGGGCTGCGTGCTGTAGCCCTGGAAGTTGCGGTGCAGCCGCCCCTGGCGCTTGGCAACGGCAAGGGCGTCGCCGGGCAGGGCGAAGTGGTCCATGCCCACATAGACGTAGCCCGCGCCCATGAAGGCGTCCAGCGAGCGCGAGAGCATCGCCAGCTTGGCGCTGGCACCCGGCAGCTCGGCGGCGGCGATGCGGCGCTGGGGCTTGAAGCGCTCGGGCAGATGGGCGTAGGCGTACAGCGCGATGCGGTCGGGCCGCAGCGCGGCCACCTGGGCCAGCGTGCGGTCGAAGGACTCGGGCGTCTGGCGCGGCAGGCCGTAGATCAGGTCCACGTTGACCGACTCGAAGCCCAAGGCGCGGGCCGCTTCGACCAGCGCGAACACTTGGTTTGCGGGCTGGATGCGGTGTACGGCCTTCTGCACCTCGGCATCGAAGTCCTGCACGCCGAAGCTCAGGCGGTTGAAGCCCAGCTCGGCCAGCACGGCCAGGCGTTCGGGCGTGACGGTGCGCGGGTCCACCTCGATGGAGTATTCGCCGCCCGGCGCCAGCGTGAAGCTGCGCTTGAGCATCGCCATCAGCGCGCGCAGGCCCTCGTCCGACAGAAAGGTGGGCGTGCCGCCGCCCAGGTGCAGCTGGCTCACCACCTGGCCGGTACCGCAGTGGGCTGTGTGCAGGTCGATCTCGCGTTGGAGGTAGCGCAGGTAGGTGTCGGCCTTGTCGTGGTGCCGGGTGATGATCTTGTTGCAGGCACAGTAGTAGCACAGCGACGCACAGAACGGCACGTGTACGTACAGCGAAAGGGGCAGCGCCCTGAAAGCCGCGCCCCTGCGGCGCTGCTGCAGGGCGAGGACGTAGTCTTCAAGGCCAAAGGCTTCGACGAAGCGGTCTGCCGTGGGGTAGGAGGTATAGCGGGGCCCCGGCACGTCGAAACGGCGCAGAAGCTCGGGTGAAACAGCGGTCATGGTGGGCGGGGCAGGTGCTTGCGTCTAGACTTTGCCGCAGGCCGCCGCCCGCGTCCTTGATCTACGTCAAGCAATGAAACGGGCCGGGCAGCGACAATTTGACGCATGTCAGCCGCATGGCCCCTCACCTACCTCGAATGCCTATGAACCCGCTCACCATGAAAGTCGCCTGCTCCAACTGCAACCTGCGGGAGCTGTGCATGCCCGTCGGCCTGAATGCGGAGCAGTTGCAGCGCATCGACGACGTGGTGGCCACGCGCCGCAAGGTCCAGCGCGGCGGCGCGCTGTTTCGCAACGGCGAGACGTTCACCTCGCTCTACGCCATCCGCACGGGCTTCTTCAAGACCTGCGTGGCGACCGAGGACGGGCGCGACCAGGTCACGGGCTTTCAGATGGCGGGCGAGATCATCGGCCTGGACGGCATCGTCAACGACCACCACACCTGCGACGCCGTGGCGCTGGAGGACGCCGAGGTCTGCGTCATGCCCTTCGACCGCATCGAGGAGCTGTCGCGCGAGGTGACCGCGCTGCAGCACCACGTCCACAAGATCATGAGCCGCGAGATCGTGCGCGAGCACGGCGTGATGCTGCTGCTGGGCAGCATGCGCGCCGAGGAGCGCCTGGCCGCCTTCCTGCTGAACCTGGTGCAGCGCCTGCATGCGCGGGGCTTCTCGCAGTCCGAGCTGGTGCTGCGCATGACGCGCGAGGAGATCGGCAGCTACCTGGGCCTCAAGCTCGAAACGGTGAGCCGCACGTTCTCGAAGTTCGTCGAGGACGGCATCGTCGAGGTCAGGCAGCGCCACGTGCGCATCCTCGATACCGACGCGCTCAAGCGCATCGTCAACAGCCAGCAGTGCCACTGAGCCCGCTCCTTCAGCAGCACGTGGTCTTGCGGCAGCCGCCGAGCTCGTCCTCGTGTACGGGGCAGCGGTTCAGCTCGAACGGCGACAGCGACAGCAGCGTGGTCAGCGCGCTCGACGCCATGGTGACGCCCCAGAACGCGAAGAACGCCAGCGTATAGACGCCTTTGCGCGACAGCGCCAGCGGCTGGCCGAACCAGTGCAGGTCCTGCGGGTCCACCAGGGCGAAAACCAGCATCTCCATGACGCCCGCTGCCAGAAAGGCGGGCCAGGCAATCCACATCAGGCGTCGGGTCCACATCGCGGGTCTCCTGTCTTCTTTCCTGTTGTTGCCGTCTGGTTCAACGGGGCTGGTCCCCGGCGGGCGTGGCGGCGTGGTTGCGCGCCTTGAGCGCAGGCGCCATGCCGCGTTGCGCGTGCTGCAGGCTCTGGTTGATCTCCATGCCCTGGCGGTAATAGTCTTGCGCGATCACCGGGTCGCTCTGGCGTGCCGCAATGGCGAAGGTCACGAACCCCGCGACGATGACGATGACCGGCCCGGCGATCACCAGCCACACGTGGCCGAATTTCCACCAGGGTGTGGGGCGAATGGCATCTGGGGCCGGGGCGGGAGAGGACATGGTTCTTGCTCCTTGGATGGAAGGCAGGTCGTGGATGGTTCAGCGCGGCACGAGGAACACGGACTTCTCGCGCACCTCGCTGCCCTGGTCGAGCGACTGGATGCGGAACTGCACCGCATGCGAGCCGGGCGGGCTGGAGCCATAGGGGATCTGCAGGCGCACGGCCACCCAGCGGGCGTCGGTCGCGCCGATCTCCACGCCGGGCTCGGACGCGACCTCCAGCCCGTCCAGACCCTCGGCGGAGATGCGGTAGTGCTGGGTGGACTCGGTGGCGTTCATGATCTGCAGGCGATAGACGTTCTCCAGCCTGCCGCCGGCCACGATGCGCGAGAGTGCCGCGCGGTCGCGCACCACGTCCACCTTGAACGGCGTGCGCAGGAACAGGCTGGCCCCCATGGCGGCGGCCAGCGCCACCAGCACGGCGCCGTAGATGAGCACGCGCGCTCGCGCCACGCGGCGCATCATCTGCGCGGGCGACCAGTGCCGGGCCACCGCGTTCTGGGTGGAAAAACGAATCAGCCCCCGGGGGTACTTCATCTTGTCCATGACGGTGTTGCAGGCGTCCACGCACAGGCCGCAGCCTATGCACTGGTACTGCAGGCCGTCGCGTATGTCGATGCCCGTGGGGCAGACCTGCACACACAGGCCGCAGTCGATGCAGTCGCCCAGGCCGTCGGCCTTGTAGTCCACGCCTTTCTTGCGCGGGCCGCGCTGCTCGCCGCGCTCGGGGTCGTAGGTGACGATGAGCGTGTCCCTGTCGAACATCGCGCTCTGGAAGCGCGCATAGGGGCACATGTGCAGGCACACCTGCTCGCGCATGTAGCCCGCGTTGCCGTAGGTGGCCAAGCCGTAGAACAGCACCCAGAAAATCTGCCAGCCGCCGTGCAGCGCCAGCAGCTCGCCGCCCAGCGTGCGGATCGGCACGAAGTAGCCCACGAAGGTGAAGCCCGTCCACAGCGCGACCGCTATCCACACGAGCTGCTTGAGCGACTTCTTGCGGAGCTTCTCGAACGTCCAGGGCCCTTTGTCCAGGCGGATGCGGGCGCTGCGCTCGCCCTCGATCCTGTGCTCGATCCACATGAAGATCTCGGTATAGACCGTCTGCGGGCACGAGAACCCGCACCACAGCCGCCCCGCCACCGCCGTGAACAGGAACAGCGACATGGCCGAGACGATGAGCAGCCCCGTGAGGTAGATGAAGTCCTGCGGGTACAGCACCAGCCCGAAGATGTAGAAGCGCCGCGCGTCCAGGTCGAACAGCAGCGCCTGGCGCTGGCCCCATTCCAGCCAGGGCAGGCCGTAGAACACCAGTTGCGTGAAGGCCACCATCCCCCAGCGCCAGCGCGCGAAAACACCGCTGATGGAGCGCGGATAAATCTTTTTGTGCGCCTCGTACATCGAGACGATTTCGCCCTGCGAGGTCTCCCCGACCGGGGCGATCGGGATGACTTTGTTGGCGGGCATCTCTGCGCGTGGCTGCATGGCGAGGCTCCATCTGCGGCGCTACTGGGCCCCTCGGGGCTGTGACAGGCCCCAGACGTAGGCCGTCAGCACGCCGATCTGCGCCTCGGTCAGCTTCTCGGACTGGGCCGGCATTTCGTTGGTCTTGCCGTTGTTGATCATGGCGGTGATGGCGGCCTCGCCCCAGCCATGCAGCCAGATGTCGTCCGTCAGGTTGGGCGCGCCCAGGGCCGGGTTGCCCTTGCCGTCCATGCCGTGGCAGGCCGCGCAGGCACCGAACTTGGGCTTGCCCAGCGACGCGCGCAGCGAGTCGTGCGGGCTGCCCGACAGGCTCAGCACGTAGTGCGACAGGTTGCGCACGTCCTCGGGCGAGCCCACGGCCGCCGCCATGGGCGGCATGGTGCCGATGCGGCCCTTCTCGATGGTCTCGTGGATCTTCTCGGGCGTGCCGCCGTGCAGCCAGTCGCCGTCGGCCAGGTTGGGAAAGCCCTTGCTGCCGCGCGCGTCGGAGCCGTGGCACTGCGCGCAGTTGTTCATGAACAGGCGCTCGCCGATGGCCATGGCCTGCGGGTCGGCGGCGCGCTGCTGCACCGTCATCGCGGCAAAACGCGCGTACAGCGGCTCCAGCTCGGCCTGGGCCTTGGCCACCTCGGCCTGGTAGGCGGCTTGCTGCGACCAGCCCAGCCTGCCCTGGTAGGCCCCCAGGCCGGGATACACAGCCAGGTAGCCCAGGGCGAAGACGAGGGTGATGACGAACAGCCACATCCACCAGCGCGGCAGGGGGTTGTTCAGCTCCACCAGGTCCTCGTCCCAGACGTGGCCGGTGGTGTTCTCGCTCGTCGCCACCACTTTCTTGCGCGCCGTCACCCACAGCAGGACGGCGCAGCCGACGATGCCCGCAAGGGTGATGGCGATGACGTAGAGCGACCAGAATTGGCTGGTGAAATCACTCATGGGTTGTTCTCGTTGTGGTGGGGTTCAGTTTTCTTCGAAGGGCAGCCGGGCCGCCTCGTCGAAGCGGTGCTGGTTGCGGCCCGCGCAGGCCCAGATGCAGATGCCCACGAAGATCGCCATCGACAGCAGCGTGACGGCGATGCGCAGGGTGGTGATGTCCATGATCGGCTCCTCTCGTTTACTTGAGCGCGCGGCCCATGACCTGCAGGTAGGCGACCAGGGCGTCCATCTCGGTCTTGCCCCTGACCTCGTCGGCCCCGCCCGCGATCTGCGCTTCGGTGTAGGGCACGCCCACGGTGCGCAGGGCTTTCATGCGGGGCGCCACGTCGGCGGGGTCCACCGGGGTCTTCTCCAGCCAGGGGTAGGCGGGCATGTTGGACTCGGGCACCACGTCGCGCGGGTTGTTCAGGTGGATGCGGTGCCACTCGTCGCTGTACTTGCCGCCCACGCGGTGCAGGTCGGGGCCGGTGCGCTTGCTGCCCCACTGGAAGGGGTGGTCATAGACGAACTCGCCCGCCACCGAGTAGTGGCCGTAGCGCAGCGTCTCGGCGCGGAAGGGGCGGATCATCTGCGAGTGGCAGCCGTAGCAGCCCTCGCGCAGATAGATGTCGCGGCCCATCAATTGCAGCGCCGTGTAGGGCTGCAGGCCCTTGACCGGCTCGGTCGTGGAGCGCTGGAAGTACAGCGGCACGATCTCGGCCAGCCCGCCCACGGCGACGACCAGCACGATCAGCACGATCATCAGGAAGTTGTTGGTTTCCACCTTCTCGTGGGTGAAACCGGTGGATGTGGTGTTGTGGTCAGACATGGAAAATCCTTGAACCTCAGGCGTGTGCGGGACGCGCGGCGGGGATCTGAACCTTGATCGAGCGGCCCGCGATGGCGGTCATCCAGACGTTCCAGGCCATCAGCACCATGCCGCCCAGGTACAGCAGTCCGCCCGCCACGCGGACCATGTAGAACGGGTAGGTCGCCTTCACGCTCTCGGCGAAGGTGTAGGTCAGCGTTCCGTCGGGGTTGACCGCGCGCCACATCAGGCCCTGCATCACCCCGGCAATCCACATCGCGGCGATGTACAGCACGATGCCAAGGGTGGCGAGCCAGAAGTGCAGCTCGATGGCCTTGACCGAATGCATCTTTTCGCGGTCGAACAGGCGCGGGATCAGGTAGTACAGCGAGCCCATGGTGATCAGGCCCACCCAGCCCAGGGCGCCCGAATGCACGTGGCCCACGGTCCAGTCGGTGTAGTGGCTCAGGGCGTTGACGGTCTTGATGGACATCATCGGACCCTCGAACGTGGACATGCCGTAGAACGACAGCGACACGATCAAAAAGCGCAGGATGGGGTCGTCGCGCAGCTTGTGCCATGCACCCGACAGGGTCATGATGCCGTTGATCATGCCGCCCCAGCTCGGCGCCAGCAGGATCAGCGAGAACACCATGCCCACGGACTGCGTCCAGTCGGGCAGCGCCGTGTAGTGCAGGTGGTGCGGGCCCGCCCACATGTACGTGAAGATCAACGCCCAGAAGTGGACGATGGACAGGCGGTAGCTATAGACCGGGCGGCCTGCCTGCTTGGGGATGAAGTAGTACATCATGCCCAGGAAGCCCGCCGTCAAAAAGAACCCCACGGCGTTGTGGCCGTACCACCACTGCACCATGGCGTCCTGCACGCCCGCGTAGGCCGAATAGCTCTTCATCAGGCCCGCCGGAACCGCCGCGCTGTTGACCAGGTGCAGCAGCGCCACGGCCAGGATGAAGGCGCCGAAGAACCAGTTGGCCACATAGATGTGCCGCACCTTGCGCTGGGCTATGGTGCCGAAGAACACGACGGCGTAGGACACCCATACCAGCGTGATCAGGATGTCGATGGGCCATTCCAGCTCGGCGTATTCCTTGCCAGAGGTATAGCCCAGCGGCAGGCTGATGGCCGCCGCCACGATGACCAGCTGCCAGCCCCAGAACGTGAACGCCGCCAGCGGCCCGGCGAACAGGGGCGTCTGGCAGGTGCGCTGCACCACGTAATAGCTGGTGCCGAACAGCGCGCAGCCGCCGAAGGCGAAGATCACCGCGTTGGTGTGCAGCGGCCGCAGGCGCCCGTAGCCGAGCCAGGGAATGCCGAAGTTCAGCTCGGGCCACGCCAGTTGGGCGGCGATGAACACACCCACCAGCATGCCAACCACCCCCCAGACCACGGCCATGATCGAAAACTGCCGCACCACCGTGTCGTTGTAGTGCGCAGCCACTGTTTTTGCAGAATCCATCGGGCACCTCTTTTTATAGACTGGGCGCAGTTTGTTTCAAGGCGCGGTGCAGGTCATTGACGCAAGTCAATCGTCCCTGAGAATTCGCTCGCCTTCCTGTTCGACGCTCTCGAACTGGCCGCTGTACACGGCCCACCACAGGCCCGCCAGGATCATCAGCACCAGCACCACGGACAGCGGGATCAGCAGGTACAGGATGTCCATCAGGCGGCCTCCGCAGCGGGTGCGGGCAGGCCGCGCGCCAGCCGGGCGGCGTTGAGCACCACCAGCAGCGAGCTGAGCGCCATGCCCAGCCCCGCCAGCCAGGCGGGCATCCAACCCGCGACGGCCAGCGGCACGCACAGCGCGTTGTAGAGCGCCGCCCAGCAGAGGTTCTGGCGCACCACGCGCAGCGTGCGGCGCGCCAGCAGCAGCGTCTGCGGCACCAGCGCCAGGCTGTCGCCCAGCACCACGAAGTCGGCGCGCGACTGCGCCAGGGGCACGGCGCGGCCCAAGGCGAAGGACACGTGAGCGCCCGCCAGCACCGGCCCGTCGTTCAGGCCGTCGCCCACCATGGCGACGCGGCGCCCCGTGGATTGCAGCGCCTGCAGCGCGGCCAGCTTGCCCTGGGGCGTGCATTCGCCGCGCGCGTCGGCAATGCCCGCCTGCGCGGCCACGCGCCGCACGGCGCCGGTGCGGTCGCCCGAGAGCAGTTGCACAGCCACGCCCTGCCGCTGCAGCGCCCGCACCGTGGCCGGGGCCTCGGCGCGCAGGTCTTCCGTCAGGTCGAACCGGGCCAGCTCCACGCTGCGCCCGCCGGGCAGTTGCTCGGACAGCGCCACTTGCAATACCGACGCGTCGTCCGAGGCACCGCTCGGCGCCGCCACGCCCGCGTGCGCGGCGGAGCCCAGGCGCACGCGCCGCGCTGCGCCGCAGCCTTTCCGCGCGGTGGCGCTCAGGCCCTGCCCGACTTCCTCCCGCAGATCGCTCACGGCCCAGCGCCCGTCGTCCGCATAGGCCGCCGCCAGCGCGCGCGAGGCGGGGTGCATGGAATGGCGCGCCAGCGCCGCCGCGAGGGACAAGGCGTCCCTGTCCGCCCCATGGACGGCCTTCAGCGCCATGCCGTCGCGCGTCAGCGTGCCGGTCTTGTCGAACACCACCGTGTCCACGGCGGCCAGCACCTCCAGCCCCTGCAGGTTGCGCACCAGCACGCCGTGGCGCGCCAGCGTGCCCGCAGCCGTGAGCATGGCGACGGGCGTGGCCAGCGACAGCGCGCAGGGGCAGGTGACGATGAGCACGGCCACGCCCACCATCAGCGCGTGCCCCGGGTCGGTGGGCCACCACCATGCGGCGGCCAGCACGGCGGCCAGCAGCACGGCCACCAGGAAGGGCCGGGCCATGCGGTCCGCCAGTTGCGCGAGGCGGGGCTTTTGCAGCGAGGCGCTTTCCATCAGCGCGACGATCTGCGCGAAGCGGGTTTCGGCGCCCGTGCCTTCCACCTGCACCTCCACCGGCGACTGCAGGTTGTAGCTGCCCGCCGTGACGCGGCTGCCCTCGGGGCGCGCCACGGGGGTGGATTCGCCGGTGAGCAGCGCCTCGTCGGCATGCGTGCCGCCCTGGGTGATGCGCCCGTCCGCCGGGAACGCCTCGCCCGGCAGCACGCGGATGGTGTCGCCCGCCACCAGGCGGCGCGTCGCCACGCGGGTGAAGCGGCCATCGGCGCCGCGCCGCTCCACGCTGTCGGGCAGGCGGTTCATCACCGCTTCCAGCGCGCCTGCGGTGCGGTCGCGCAGGCGCAGTTCCAGCCAGCGCCCGGTGAGCAAAAAGAACACGAACATGGTCAGCGAGTCGTAATAGACCTCCTTGCCGAAGATGCCCGTGGGGTCGAAGGTGCCCGCCGTGCTGACCACGAAGGTGATCGCCATGCCCAGAGCCACGGGCAGGTCCATGCTGACGCGGGCCAGGTACACGTCGCGCAGCGCGCTGCTGAAGAACGGCCCGCACGAGAAGATCATGACCGGCAGCGTGATGACCCACGAGGCCCAGCGCAGCAGCCGCTCCATCTCGCCGCTCAGGTCGCCCGGCAGGGCCACGTAGGCGGGCCATGCGTACATCATCACCTGCATCATGCAAAAGCCCGCCACCAGCCAGCGCCACAGGGCGCGGCGGCTCTCGCGCTGGCGCTGCGCGCGGGCCAGGGCGTCCATCGCAGGCATGGCGCGGTAGCCCGCGCGGCGCACGGCGTCCATCCACTGCGACGGGTACACCTGGCCCGGGCGCCACACCACGCGGGCGCGGCGCGTGGCGGCGCTGACCTCGGCCCGCTCCACGCCGGGTACGGCGCGCAGGGCGTCTTCGATGGTGAGGGCGCAGGCCGCGCAGTGCATGCCTTCCAGGACGATCTGCGAGTCCCAGGCCACCGCCTGCGCGCCCGCGCCGCCGCAGGGGCGGCCAAAAGACGGCCATTCCTCGGGGTCGTCCAGCAGCGTGGCGGGGGTGTTCATTGACATGGTTCGAGCCTATTCCCCGAAACCGCCCCCTGCCTTGACCTAAATCAAGCGCCCGTGCCGGTGCTGCAATTACTCTTGTTTTGATAGCTATCAGCGCTTATCCAATAAGCGCTAAAGGCCAATTTGACTCATATTCCTCAACCGCGCTCCTCCATCACCGCCAGCAGCGTCTCGCGCAGCCAGCGGTGCGCGGGGTCGGCGTCCTGGCGCGGGTGCCAGGCCAGCCGCAGCGGCACGGCGGGCAAGGGCAGCGGTAGCGCGAAGACGTGCAGCCCCAGGGCGGCGCCCATGGCGCGCGCGGTGCGCTCGGGCGCGCAGGCCACCAGGTCCAGGCGGGCGCAGACCAGCAGCGCCGCGACGGCGCTAGGCACCACCAGGGCGATGTGGCGGCGCAGGCCGCGCGCCGCCAGCGCCGCGTCCACGGCCAGTTCCTCGCCCGGCAGCGTCGCCACTTCCACGTGGCGGGCGGCGGCGAAGCGCTGCGCCGTCACCCGCCCGCGCGCCAGCGCATGGCCAGCCGCCACCACGCCCAGCAGATTGCGGTCGGGGAGCGGACGCACCACCAGCTCCGGGTCCTGCCGGTGCCCCGATCCCAGATCCAGGTCGATGCGGCCTTCGCGCAGGCCCGCGGGGTCATGGTGGTTCTCGGGCAGCACTTGCAGGCTGGACAGCGGCATGCGCTGCGCCAATTGCCTGGCAATCTCCACGCCGTAGCCCAGCAGCACGCCCTCGGCCGCCCGGATCACGAAGCGCCGCTGCACGGCGGTCAGGTCGTTCGGATCGGCCTGCGCACGCAGCGCATCGGCCTGCGCCAGCAACTGGCGCACCGGCTCGGCCAGCTCTTGGGCACGCGGCGTGGCGGCCAGGCGGCGGCCCGCGCGCACCAGCAGCGGGTCGCCGAACACCTCGCGCAGGCGGGCCAGCGTGTGGCTCATGGCGGGCGTGCTCAGGTGCATGCGCTCGGCGGCTGCCGTCACGCTGCCGGTGGCGAGCAAGGCATCCAGCGCGCGCAGCAGGTTCAGGTCGTATTGTTTCATCACGTGCAAGTTTGGCTTCCAAACATTGCACTGTACAGATAGATAAGTCCGGCCAACACTGCCGGACATGACCACCTCAACCCCCTCCTCCCCTTTTTCCCGCCAACCCCTGTACGCCTTCGCCATGCTGGCCTTGATGCTGGTGCTGGCCGCGCTGGACCAGACCATCCTGTCCACCGCCCTGCCCGCCATCGCGCACGACCTGCCAGGCGGCACACCGCTGGCCTGGGTGTTCTCGGCCTACCTGCTGGCGGCCACGGTGGTGGTCGCGCTCTACGGCCGCCTGGCCGACGTGTGGGGCCGCAAGCCCATGCTGCTGCTGGCAATCGGCCTGTTCCTGCTGGGCTCGCTGGCCTGCGGCGCGAGCCAGAGCCGGGCGCAACTGGTCATGGCCCGGGCACTGCAGGGCGCGGGCGGCGGCGGGCTGCTGACGCTGACCATGCTGACGGTGGCCAGCCTGTTCCCCCAAGCCCAGCGCCCCCGCTTCCAGTCGCTGCTGGGCGCGAGCTACGGCATCGCCACCATGTTCGGCCCGCTGCTGGGCGGCTGGCTGGTGGAACACCTGTCATGGCATTGGGCGTTCTGGATCAACGCGCCCCTGGCCCTGCTGGCCTGGGGCGTACTGGCGCGCACGCTGCCGCTGCCGGTGCGCCAGGCCGCGCCCATCGACTGGTGGGGCGCGGCGGCCCTGGCCGTGGCGCTGGTGGCCGCGCTGCTGGCCACGCAGCACGGCAAGCTGCAACTGCCCGCCGCGCTCACCCTGGGCATGCTGCTGCTCATCGCCGCCAAGGCGGCCATCGCCTTCGTCTGGCGCCAGCTGCGCGCCGCGCACCCGCTGGTGCCGCCGCGCCTGTTCGGCCACCCGGCCTACGTGGCGGCGGCCACCATCGGGCTGTGTTCGGGGGTGGCGATGTATGCGGCCGTGGTGTTCGTGCCGCAGTACCTGCAGACCATGCTGCACCTGTCGCCCACGGCATCGGCCTGGCACCTGCTGCCGCTGATGGCGGGCATCACCTTCGCAGCCATCGCCAGCGGCAAGCTGCTGCGTGCGCAGGTGCCCGCGCGGCGGCTGGCGGGCGTGGGCAGCGGGCTGCTGGCGCTGTCGTTCGCGGCGCTGAGCATGGTGCTGGCATGGGCGCCGGATTCGGCCGTGCTGCTGTCGGCCTGCCTGCTGCCCGCGGGCGTGGGGCTGGGGTTGCTGTTCCCCATCGTCACCGTGGTGTCGCAGCGCGCCGCGCCGCCGCAGCTCATGGGCATCGCCACGGCCACGCCCGTCATGCTGCGCAGCCTGGGCGGCAGCGCGGGCGTGGCGCTGATGGCGGCGCTGCTGGCGCAGCGCATGACTGACGAGCTGGCGGGCCTGGCCGGGCACGGCGCGCCGGACGCCGTGCGCACTGCGATGGCGCACGGGCTGCAGGCGGTGTTTGTGTGCGCCGGAGCGGCAGCGCTGCTGGCGGGGGTGGCGAGCCGGTGGTTGATGGCGCGGGAAGCAAATTAACTATCAAAAATGTAGCTATTTGCGCCGATTGGACAAGCGCTGGATACGGATTTCGCCCCAACTTTTTCCATCCACACATGCTGCGCCATGGCGAGGATGGATATATCATCAGTGATATGCGATACATCCCGCGCTTCGTTCTCGACACGAACGTGCTCGTGGCGGCTTCGCGCAACCGAGGCGGCAGCGCTTTTGCGCTGATGCAGGCCATTCGGCAAGGGCAGGCTCACATGTGCTGCAGCCCGCCGCTGTTCCTGGAATACGAAGCCGTGCTCAAGCGCCCCGAGCAGCGGGCGGTGTCCGGCTGGTCGGCGGCGGACGTGGACGCCGTGCTGGCTGAACTGGCGGGGCTGCTGGAGCCCGTCAACCTGCACTACCGCTGGCGCCCCCAGTTGAGCGACCCGGTCGACGAAATGGTGCTGGAAGCGGCCGTCAACGCCGCTGCCGATGCGCTGGTTACCTACAACCGGCGCGACTTCTCGCCAGCCGCCCGCTTCGGCCTGCCGGTGCTGGCGCCGCCCGAGGCGCTGGAACGAATCCGCGCGCACAAATCCTGAAAGGAGCACCCCATGAGCCACTACGCCCTGCGCCTGCCCGAATCGCTGAAGGAAGCCGCGCGCCGGTTGGCGGCCGAGGACAGCACCACCATGAACCAGTTTTTCGTCACCGCCATCGCAGAAAAAGTGAGCGCGCTGGAAACCGCCGCTTTCTTCGAGCGCCGCGCCGCCACGGCGGATCCGGCCAAGGCGCAGGCCGCGTGGGACAAGGTGGGCAACAACCCCGTACCGCAGGAGCAATGAAGCGCCCCTGCTGGCTTCAAGCGGTGAACAACCCCTTGTACTGATCCCGCAGCAGGTTCTTCTGCACCTTGCCCATGGTGTTGCGCGGCAGCTCGGCGGTGACGAAACAGCGCTTGGGGATCTTGAAGTTGGCAAGCTGGCTCTTGAGGGTGGCGACGATCGCGTCGCCGTCAATCTGTGCGCCGGGCTTGGGGATGACCACGGCCACGCCCACCTCGCCGAAGTCGGGGTGGGGCACTCCCACCAGGGCGCTTTCGGCCACGCCGGGCATCTCGTTGATGTAGCCCTCGATCTCGGCGGGATAGACGTTGTAGCCGCCGCTGATGATGAGGTCCTTGCTGCGGCCCACGATGCTCACGTAGCCGCGCTCGTCGATCTTGCCCACGTCGCCGGTCTTGAACCAGCCGTCGGCGGTAAATTCTTCTGCCGTCTTCTCGGGCATGCGCCAGTAGCCCTTGAACACGTTGGGGCCGCGCACCTGGATGCCGCCGATCTCGCCCGCGGGCACTTCCTTGCCCTCATCCTGAACCACGCGCAGGCCCACGCCCGGCAGCGGAAAGCCTACGGTGCTGCCGCGCCGCTCGCTCTGCCCGCCGTAGCGCGCATCGGCCGCGTAGGGGTTGCTGGTGAGCATGATGGTTTCGCTCATGCCGTAGCGCTCCAGGATGGTGTGGCCGGTGCGGTCCTGCCATTCCTTGAAGGTCTCGATGAGCAGCGGCGCCGATCCGGCGATGAACAGGCGCATGTGGCTCGCGGCGGCTTTGGTGAGCGCGGGCTCGGCCAGCATGCGCACGTAGAGCGTGGGCACGCCCATGAAGAC